>CAZBJN010000033.1:0-11281 GCA_964492305.1 uncultured Candidatus Saccharibacteria bacterium
AGAAGTAAGTCTCGTTCAACTTCGCCGATTGGTCCAGTTGGAATGCCGGTCTTCTCACTAACTACTCCGTATACATATTCGGCAGTGATAATTGCTACCCCAGCTTGGCTGGCGCGAGTGGAGATATCAATCATGAGCTCAATGGCTTTGTCGGGCATGACTCCTTCGACAATGTATCTATCGGCAGCTGTAGTGATGGCCACTAAGGCACTATAAGTAAATAAAACTCGGTAGCGATTTTCATTGGCCTCAGCTACACCTTGGAGTACGCGAGTAGTACTACGTAGGTCTGGGGTGTCGATTAGTACTTCAGCAAAGCGCCTGGCGAAGGCACCAAGCGGTTCAAGGTAGGTGTGATAGGCTCCTGGGGTATCAGTGGCAATTACATGAAGTGCCGGTGTTGCCAAAAATGGATCGAGTAATTCAGGAATAAATACACCCATTGATTCTGCTTCGCGGATAAAAGTACTAAGGTTTTCAATTACAATAATGATGTTACCGGCCCTGCTTGCCTCCGCAAAGATGGATAGGATTGTCAGCTCAAGTTCCTGTTTATTGCTGTGAGTGGCAAAGAGTCTAGTGGTATCAAGTAGAATCATGTGGTGCTCGTCCACAGCACTAATGGCTTTACCAGTACGCAGCCGGCGATCGACTTCAAGTAAGAGGTCCATCTTCCCCACCCCAGCTTCTCCAATCACCAGTACGTTAGAAGCTTTGGTGCGGGCCAACGCTACTTCAACTTCAGCAATTTTTTCGGCAGTAAAAGCGCTGTCACCTTGAGTTAGATTTGTGTAGATGGCACTGGTGCGAATGTCACGTGAAAATTTCTCCAAAATGTAAGCTGTACCATATGACCATTCTCGTCCGATACCAGTTGTTTTTGACAGTTCGTCTTTGCCCCACCACCGCTCAATCTTCTTTTGTGCATGATGAGCAGAGATGACCCAACTTAAGGCGCCTAGGAAGTGTTCTTCGAGTACACCCTGTTCCTTTATAAAAGTTTTAAATGTACTGTCTTGTTGAAGTAAGTACTGACCAAGAGTGATAAGTGAAAACACACTATCTTCCGGAAGCGGAATCATCATTGTCGTAATCTTCATACGACTGCTCCTAAGGTAAGTTTCAAGAGCATTAAGGTCGATGCCAGCTCGTAGTAAAATAAGGGTACCAAGTTTAGAATTACAAAAAGCTGCCGTCACATCCTGTTCATTTTGCAGTAATGCTTCTGCTACTTCGTAGGTAGCTCCAGCATTAACTTTGCTTGATAGTCCAAGGATAGAGTGTAAGCCAAAAAAGTAGAAGCTGTTGTGGTAACTGTATACCATCATTTGCTCAAGCCAAAACGAAGTGCTGATTAATCCAATTCCAAGGAGCACTTCACTGTATGAACTATCTGGCCACACTAAATGTGTAACGACTGCGCCAGAGATAGCACCAGCTGCCGTCACAAAAAATATTGTACGAAAGTGTGTTAGAACACGACGGGAAAAAAACCGAGTTAGGGTGATTGGTGGTTTAAAGCGGGTTATGTTGTCTGCGATTGTATACATATATATGTATGATTATGAAAATAACAACGTAACTCCCAATATGAGACAAACCAATAAAGCTGCTGGCGCCATAATCCAAAATACATAAGTAGCGATGGTGCACAGGAGGACTACCAGTAAAGCGACAGTGCCAGTCAAGATGATGGTGGTGCGGAGAATCATTCCAACTAAGCGAGAGAGAATATTAATAATTATAAAACCAGCTAAGTCTTCAAAATTAAAAGTGTCTCCCCTCTCTTCAGTCATTCGCTTCCATGGAGCAAAGTATGAACGAATGAGTTGCGGCAATGAAAAGAAGTGTGTAGTAAACCAAAAAAAGTTTTTGGAAATGTGAGCTATTTCGCCAAAGGCTTTTGTGTAATGCCACAAAATATAGTGGTGCATGATAGTGAGAAAGAGCATGTCTATAGTATACAATGCACGCGTCTGTAATTGCCCTACATAATAAACAAGAGACCTAGGAATAAATTCCTAGGTCTCTTGTTTGTTGCGGTTAGTATTACGCGCGACGTACGTTTGTTGCAGCTGGGCCTTTTGGTCCTTGCTCAACATCAAACGTTACGTTCTCTCCTTCTTGTAGATCATCGAAAGCGACGTCTACAAGTGCTTGTGCGTGGAAGAATACATCCTTATCGCCATTATCTGGCTTGATAAATCCGTATCCGTTATCGCGCTTGCGAACAATTTGTCCTGTCATTTTTTTTACTTATGCTTTATTAACCACAAAACGTCACTTCGCCTGATCAATGCTTTCACGTTGCTTCAGTGGAGTCAAGTTTCGCTACTTGTATTAAAGCACATATACATATAAACACAAGCCTTTTTGACTCACCTTTACTAGATGTTGATTTTTGAACCAAATTGGCCAATTAGTGGCAGCTCCTTTTCTTTGCGCTGGAGAGCATTCACGATACCAATTAGAGACAGAATAAATAGCCCTAGATTGATAAGTTGCATGATTTGCCACATGACAAACATGAAGCCGCTAAACACCCACAAAATTAAGTAAGCAATAAACAACACCAGACCTTGTTTAATGTGGAACTTAGTAAAAGGATCTTCTTTGTTGGTTAAAAATGGAATAACTACGAGTGGTCCTAAGTATGAAGCGGCAGCAATTAATGTGTGCTGACTAAAATCAAATGTAGACGAAGCGGGTGTGGCGCCATGTTCTGGTGCCCCAGTTGTTGTTACTGCTGGAGCTGGGGTTGGAGCTGGTGTTTGTGTTTCTGGAACTTGTGGTTCTTGGTTATTATCCATAATTTAATTTAGGTAAGTTCTTATATATGTATGCAAAACTGCACATTCCTTATAATTGTATGCTCATATTTCACTTTCGCAATACATAAACCTGTTTAATTGCATCTAATTTTAGGTTCGCGTTATACTGAGCTTATATGAAAGTATACTCATGGAACGTAAATGGCATCCGAGCCGTGCTAAAGAAGGGCGATTTTCAAAGCTTTATAGCCAAACATCAACCAGATATACTCTGTCTGCAGGAGACCAAGGCCGACCGTTCACAGGTAGAGATTGATCTAGAAGACTATGAAGAGTACTGGAATTCGGCTGAAAAGAAGGGTTATTCTGGTACTGCTATCTTTACCAAACACTCACCGCTCTCGGTAATTGAAGGTATTCCGCCAGAAATAGCCAAGAAATACGCCCTTTCTGATGATTATGGTGATACCACCAAGGAAGGACGGGTGCTGACCCTTGAATTTGAGGGCTTTTATGTAAGTACTGTCTATACCCCAAATGCCAAGGATGATTTATCACGGGTACCAATGCGCCAAGCCTGGGACCCTGCTTATTTAGAGTTCATGAGTAGCCTGATGAAAGAGAAGCCGGTGATATTCTGCGGCGACCTTAATGTCGCCCATACCGAGCTCGACCTGGCTCGACCGAAAGAGAACAAGGGCAAGAAGGGATTTACCGAAGAGGAGCGTTCAGGGTTCGGAGCGTTCCTGACCGCTGGGTTCGTCGACACCTTTAGGCACTTTCAACCGGAGGGAGGGTTCTATACTTGGTGGTCACATTTTGCTCAGGCTCGAGCTCGAAACATTGGTTGGAGAATTGATTACGTGCTCGTGAGTGAGTCACTTCTACCACTCGTGAAGAACGCACGCATCCATCCTGACGTCATGGGATCAGACCACTGCCCAGTTTCAATTGAGTTGATGCATTCGCTCGAGGTTTAGGTCAGCGGCTTAGCTTGGCAGCTCGCTACAGCTACCTGCTCCCTTGGGGGTCGCAGCTCAGCTAAGCGCCTGCATAAACAAAACATAGTCGCGCTTCGCGCTCCTTGTTTCTGCTTAACTAAAACTTGCTTCAAGTAGTAAAAGCAGAATCAAACATTTCTCATTTTTGTCAAGAGCTACGCAATGAGGTTAAAATCACGGCCTAAAACAACGCTAAAATTCACATAAAAAATTTCTACACACGCCGTGTCCTTTATAAAGGACACGGCGTGTGTAGTTATTCACAGATATCCCCGAGCCTGTCCTTTACACTAATCTATAAAGGACATACTATAGTGATAGGCCCAGAAAGGGCGAGCAGGACTCTCCAGAGTTCTCAACTGAAACACTTTCAGCTAAGAACTCTGGAGAATCCCCTTAAAGAGATCTTTCCAAAAACAATTGAGTATTACCTCCAAAAAACTCAAATAAAAAAACGTTCATAACAATCCCACCCTAATAGAGAAGTCCACGAAGTCTCCTGACACTTTCAAAAGGAACAGCCGGTTGGTTCCATCATTGTGTGAGTGAAATTGATTTCAGACATTCTCACAACAACGTAGAGCTTTGGATCAGGCTAGCCATTTTTATAAAGGCGCCTACTAGGATTCTAATATCCTTAATATAATAAAAAGCTCGAAATTAAGTAAAGGCCTGAGGAGACCGGTAGCGAATATATTCGCTCTCGCTCCCCTCAGGCCTTTTTCTATTTCTGGTTTCTGCTACAATGCCCAAATCTAGTTCTTTTGGAGGAGTTCCGTGAACAAACCAAGCTCGAAAGATACCTGGCAAGACTGGGCATGGTGGCTTCTTTGGGGCCTAATCATTGCCGCTTGTGTCTCCTACCCGCTTAGGTATATGTTGAACCATGACTTTTGGAGTCAGCTAAACTGGTGGCAGGAGATTCTGCTTCTGATTGTCACTGTGGTCGGTACCGCTGTTATTGTGGTGAGGCCATTTTGTAAGAACATGGCAGAGCATCAGTGACCTGGCTCTCAGACGCAAAAAAACCGCTCAAATGAGCGGTTTTTTCTATAGTTATCCAACCTTATGCTCTTTAGCTATGGCCTTAAGGGCGGCCGCTTCTTCTTCAGCTAACTTCTGCTTCCCGGCGTCAGCTAGAGTCGCGAGCTCCGTCTCGTTGAGCTTAAATAGCTCCAGAACCCTTGTTTCTAGGTACGTGTCAGTGTTTTTCCCCGGCTCTATCAACACCTCTTCCAGTAGTGCATGCAGTGCATATCCTAGCTTTTTCCCAGGCTTTTCCCCAGTGATATCCATAATCTTTTCCCCATTAATCTTGAGCATTTTGACCGAAATCGGGTCTCGTAAAGCCTCATCAACCATGGCCTTGTACTTTCTGAAGCGGAATGGCTGCTCTTTTGGTCTGCCGGTCCCAATTCGGTCACAAACGCGTAAATTAAGGAGGTTTTCAATCTGGTCCTCCCCTATTCGGACAATGGTCCGCCTTACTGCGGCTAGGGTTATTTCATCTGGATCAGAGAAAAACATGTGCCAACGTACCAGCTTTTCAATGACATTTGATTTCTCACGTGGGTATTTGAGTCGCTCCAGGATTTTTTTAGTCATGCGCTCCCCAACCACCTCGTGACCGAAGAAGGTATAGAGTTTGTTTTTGCCACCGGTTCGACGTGTGGCTGGCTTACCGATATCGTGAAATAGTGCGGCTAAGCGGATTTCGGTTGAATAACCCTTATCTGCAGCTGCTTGCATAGTTCGAAGTAAGTGCTCAAACACGTCATAGGCATGTATTCCACCCTGCTCACAACCAATACTGTCTTGTAGTTCTGGGACGATATGGGTCAGTAAACCAAGCTTTTCAAGGAGAATAATCCCTTGCATTGGAGTGCTTGAGTCAATTAAGCGTACAAACTCAACCATTATTCGCTCAATAGCCACTAATTTGAGTCGGTCAGCATTACGAATAATGCCTGACATAGTCTCATTTTCAATCACAAACTCTAGTTCGGCGGCTAGTCTAACCGCTCGCATCATGCGCAGAGCGTCTTCTGCAAAGCGTTCATCTGGATTCCCTACTGCGCGCAGTCGCTTGGCCTTGAGGTCAGTTAGGCCATCATATAAGTCTACTAAGTCGTTCTTAGTAAGATCATACGCAATAGCGTTTACTGTAAAGTCACGACGAGCCAAGTCCTCAGCCAAAGTAACGCCAAAAGTAACGGTATCTGGTCGTCTGGCGTCTGTGTAACCACTCTCTGCTCGGTATGGAGTGACTTCGATAATCCCAAAGTCTGGATACGGAGTGTCTTCCCCAGTCTTAATACCAACGGTGCCGTAGTCATTGTTACAAAAACTCTCAGGAAATAAGGCTTGGATTTGGTCTGGAGTGGCGCTGGTAGTGAAATCCCAATCTTTTGGGGTTCGTCCAAGTAGTACGTCACGTACACAGCCACCGACCAGGTAGGACTCAAACCCTGCCCCGACTAGGGTTTCGTGAATTTGTTTTATTGTTAGCGGCAAGCTGTGCAATGGAATCATCCGCATTATTGTAGCAGAAAATCGTTGCTTTTTCTTATCTTTGACGTATGATGTTGAAGTTGTTTGAGTAGGCACCTGTATGCTCCGCCTGCAGGTGCTGCACTCGCAACATAAAGAAAAGCGAGCTTTTCTTTAGTCACTCGTTTGCACCTGTAGTGAAATGGATATCACAACTGACTTCGGATCAGTTATTCTGGGTTCGAGTCCTGGCAGGTGCACAAAGGCAAAACACAAAAGACTGGCTATTAAAGCCAGTCTTTTGTGTTTTAGAAAGCAAACTGCTTTGCTTTCGGGCCTTTGTGTAAGCCGCAGGCCTATTTTCTGCTCCTTCCTAGAGCAGAAAAAGCCGAGGCGGGGTCGAGAGTACTTAGATTTTTATGAGCGTAGCGAAATAAAAAGCTTAGTAACTCGTGACCACAAATGTTGAACCCCACAAACTATAATATCGGACGAGTCCTGGCAGCTTGGTAACTCGTGACCGAGTCCATCTTTTGCTACAATATCTCTATGGAACTATCAGAACGTTGTATTCAAACACTAGAAAAGGAAGGTTTTATATCTGTGTATGAAACACAAGATGCACCCGGTGCAATTTATGAAGAACATAAACATGAAGGTAAAGTAACCCTTTTTGTTACTGAAGGCTTATTTGAAATTACCCTTCTGGGGCAAAACAAACACCTGGTTGCTGGTGATCGTGTTGACATACCAAAGGATACTCCTTATTCAGCAGTGGTTGGTCCGAACGGTTGTCAGTTGGTGGTTGGAGAGATGGTAGATGGAGACTTCTAGGATGTAGCAAAACCGCCAAGTGATGGCGGTTTTGTTTATATCTCCAAAATGAACAACTGTAAGCATATATAATATACGAACCATAGTATGCCAGTTTCACGGGGAACGTATAAAAAAGAAGCTTATGAACAAGCTATTTCCTTTCGTAAGCGCGGCTTTACCTATACAGAGATCGCCAAAATCTGTGGTGTTTCGCGTGGCACAGTCTCAAATTGGCTTGCAAAAGAAGGCTTTTCTATCATAGTAGCCAAAAGCAATAAAGCGAAAGCTGCTAAAGATAACCAAGCACGCATTAAGCTTGTAAACAAAGCGCGAAACGTGGAACGAACACTTAAATATACCGAAGCCGTTCGTCATGCCGAGACCGAATATCGTCACTACCGTTCTTCCCCACTTTTTACAGCTGGACTAGCCCTGTATATGGCAGCTGGAGATACTACCGATCCGCATGTAGTGCGTCTCTCAACGAGTAAAACGGCTCTGCAGCAGGTGTTTGTGCGCTTCGCAGTAGAATTCCTCGGAGTAGACAAAAAGACCCTGCATTTCTGGCTTTTGCTCTACCCTACCCATGATGAAATTAAGTGTATGAAACACTGGAGCAAAAAAGTTGGCTTTTCTGTGAGTCAGTTTAGTAAAAATCAAATTATAAGTGGTAAAAGCACTAAACAAACGTTGCAATTTGGCGTTCTAAATACTATAATCGGCAGTACTCTTCTGAAGAAGAAGCTCATGAAGTTCATCGAGCTTAGTCTAAAGGAGTTGAAACAATAAATGCGGCCATGGTTAAGTGGTATAATGAGTCCTTGCCAAGGATTAGTCGGGGTTTCGATTACCCCTGGCCGCACACATAGCAAAAGGCTCCCATCCAGGGAGCCTTTTGCTATGTGTGCGGCCAGAGTAAAGCGCCTGCGCGCTTTACGTGGGTAATCGAAAGCTACGGAGTATATTCCGTAAGGAATACGAGTAGCCGTCCAGGAATCTTAGTGTTTATGAGTTTACGAATAAACACTTAGAATTCCGGGATCGATTACCCCCTCAATAAGACCGCGAATATCATATAAGCTTGTGAAATAATCTAGCCAAAAGGTGTACTGCGGCTGTATGCAAAGCATCCTTGAACTGAATTCAGGTCATGAACTAATGCGAGCATTACTTCAGACCTTCATTTGTTCAAGTAAGTCGGCGATTACCCCCGGCCAGTTCCCTTGCCAACGCCAATCTGTGGACTACTCCAGAGGAATGTCCTTTATAAAGGACATTCCTACAAAACCTGTGCACAACTGTGGAAAAGACAGTGCACAAGGGGATAAGAGACAAATTTTATAGGACAATTGAACTTAGAATATGGCTCGAATAAACACTTTTATAAGATATAATCTTAAAGTGTGCCACGTGAAACGAATTATGCACCTTTTCACATGAAACAACCATAAAATAGCGATGATATACTGTTACACATGGAACCGGACTCCAAAAAGCGCAATAACAAGGTTATCGGCAACTACGGTGAGGAGATCGCAGCAAATTACCTGATAAAACAAGGATTTGTGATTTTATCCAGGAATTACCTAAAGAAATGGGGTGAAATTGATATCGTTGCACGTAGAACGGACAAAGTGCACTTTGTAGAGGTAAAGACCGTTTCATATGAAACTAAAGGGCTATTAAGGGATAGTGTTTCACGTGGTACATGGAGACCTGAAGAAAACGTTCATCCATATAAGCTAAAGAAACTCTCGAGAGCTATAGAATCATGGCTCATGGAATTTAAATATGAAAGTGAGTGGCAGATAGATGTTGTGGCGGTAAAAGTAGTTCCACGTGAAAAGTTTGCCACAGTGAAGTATATTTCTAACGTTATTTTCTAGGTTACACGTGAAATGGCTGTAAAGTGTACCACGTGAAACGTATAATTAAGCATTTCACATGAGGTAATTATCCCCTGTAAACAGGTAATACTTCATGAAAACAAAGAAACAAGGTATATTTAAGGAAATGAAACGTACAATATTAATGTGGTTAATTCTTCGCGAATTACAGCGTCAAGGTAATACAACCTACACTAAAGAAGAGTCTAAGCAGATTAGACAAGGAATGCGTCAGTACATGGATCGGGTGGAGTTTGCTGAAGTTATGGCAAAAGCCATGGCTGATTGGTCTTTTTACCAGAAACTTATACCTAAGTACCATATTGTCTTGGAAAGACCGCCTAGACCAATAAAAGACCGTTATTTCTTGTTAGTGGATTCGTTAGTTGATACAGCGATAAACCACGACCCTTCTTTTATTGAGAAGATGTCTGCTAAAACAGGAAAGTCTGAGGATGAAGGGCATATTAGAGTTAGCTGTTACGGGGATGACTTTTGTAGTTTTTCTGACCTATTGGTCGAATTACTGACTAAATACAAGGTTTTATGGGCTGTTCCAGTGATACCTTCCCTCGCTTACGTAGCGGGAGTAATCTTTGGCTAGACCAATACAAATAAGTGCGTATAATAAACCGATGAACGGTGGATATACACTATATCTTGATGAATCAGGCGTCGCTAATTTGGCGGACACAAGAAGTAATTATTTCGTGATGAGCGGATTAATTGTCGATGATAAAGAAGATATTGAACTCTCAGCCTATCTCAGACACATTAAAAGACGTCATAAAATTGAACCCACTGAGTCACTCCATGCAGTTGATTTATTTGAAATAGAAAACCATAAAAATTTTCTAACAAGTGCCACTTCCAAACTTTTCACTAATTCAATAGCTGAATTTATTGAAAATGCTCCTTTTAAGATAATAGTTGTTGCTGTAGATAAACAAGTGTTACGAAGGAAAATGAATATCCCTGATGGGTACAAATTTAAGGGCAGTAAAACGCACAAAAAAGATAAGGAGGTGGCCTATGAACTGCTAACTAGAAAAATGATTTTTGAGTTTGCAAAGTTTCTCAATAAAAAAGGTTGCCTAGGCTCTATTGTTGCTGAAAGTAGACGTGGCTCAGACAACTTAGTCTTAGGAACTTACCTTGACTGTCAGGAGCCACAGACTTTTGTACAAAGAAAAAGTCTTGCTAAATTAGCTGTAGTAACCAAAGAAAGGGTACATTCAATTTGCTTTGCCACAAAAGTAGGTGCTAAGGGTGGTTTAGAACTTGCAGATATTGTCTCGTACTGTTCATTTAATGAGTTAAAAAATAACCTCCGCGGAATGAGGAGGAATGGAGTACAGCAAATGTTTGCCCGAATTAAAGCTGATATTGGTATCGAAAGAGTAAGCGTTCTATCATTGCGGGAAATAAGTGGTTTGATACCTGACAGAATTCACGAGATAACCGACCAAATTGAGAAACGTAGAAGGGATTTCTCCGACATGTTTGGTGGTTAGTTACCTTGTGAATCCTACCCGAAAGTAGGAATCCACTTGTTTAGAGTATAGCATAGCTAAGGTATAACTTCAAGCTTTTCCACATCATTATAACCTTATCTAGAGCCATATTATTCATATGATACAATAGGCGTATGTCAAAAGAGTCCTTTTTTAAGCTTTTAGGTAAGGCTATAAAACCTCCTAAACCCGAGCCAAAAGAACCTCAAAAATCGGAACAGCCGAAGCCCGAAGGTTATAACGAAAAGCAAACTCGTTAATGTAACTTTGCATATGTTTTTTAGATACGTGAACGTACGTTCCACGTTCAGAACGCTTTAGTTGACCCCAGAATCCCTCAATAGTGTTGGTGTGAACGTTTCCTCGTACATATTGCTTTTTGCCATGAGCAACCGTTTCATGAGCATTGTGTAGGTTTACATAGTTATAGCCACCAAACTCATCAGTCATAACCTTAGCTGAGCGGTCTACATTGTAGTAAACAAGGCTGGTAAGGGTGGTTGAGTTTACATTGTTAGTAGCAAACGCTTATACATCGCCGCCACGTTCCACAAGGCCAACTACTGAGGTCTTACCCTTAGCTCCACGTCCTGCTACACTCTTTTTACGGTCACCAATATAGGTTTCGTCTACCTCTACCGTTCCACTGAGTAGATCGCCGTCTTGTTCCATTAAAGACCGGATTTGCTTAGCCGTACGCCATGCACACTTGTATGTAACCCCGAGCTGGCGTTGTAGTTCCTTAGCAGAGACACCGTTCTTAGAGGTAGAAAACAAGAAAATAGCATGAAACCACAACGTCA
>CAZBJN010000034.1:0-10955 GCA_964492305.1 uncultured Candidatus Saccharibacteria bacterium
ACGTCTTATTCTTAAGGCAATTGGCAAGGATAAAGGTTCAAGTAAGAATGCTGTGTCAAAGGTAGGAACACTTACCCAAGCACAAGTACGATCTATCGCTGAAGAAAAGATGGCTGATCTCAACGCCGCTTCAATCGAAGCCGCAATGAAGACAGTTGCAGGAACTGCTCGAAGTATGGGCATCGATGTCGAATAAGAGACATCGATGAAGCTTTTGAGCAATTTTACAAGCGATAGCGAAGTAAAATGGCCAAAAGGTATACAGCTTCTGTTAAGAAGTCGATGTAGACGAAAAATAATCCAAAAGATTTACAAAAGAGGCGCCGGCTTTGCCGGCGCCTCTTTTGTTTTGCCAACCATTTGCTACCATAGCGCTATGCAAGTAATTCCTATCAAGACACGCGTCCTTACTCCGCCACAGGATGACCTCCTCACTGTCATAGATGAGTACCTTACTGATGTGCAGGAAGGGGACATTATCGCTATATCATCCAAGGTTGTAGCACTTCACGAAGGGCGCTGTGTGCCGCAGACTGAAGTTAATAAAGAAGACCTGGTCGAAGTTGAGGCAGACTTCATCATCCCGCGTCCGTATTGGAATTCGCCCCTAACGGTCACAAAGCACGCTTTCTTAGGCGCTGCTGGTATTGATGAGAGTAATGGCGGCGGCTACTTAGTGCTGCTACCCCAAGACTCATTTGTAGCCGCTAAACGCTATCAAGAGTACCTCAAGGCAAAGTTTAATTTAACCAACCTTGGCGTTTTGGTGACAGACAGTCACTCAACCCCTTTTCGCTATGGTGCCACTGGAGTAGCGCTTGGTTGGTATGGCTTTCGGCCAATCGAAGACCATCGTGGTCGCAAGGACTTGTTTCTGCGCGAGATTCAGTATGAGCGCTCTAATCTCGCTGACGGCCTAGCAGCGGCCGCTACAGTAGTGGCTGGTGAGGTGGACGAGTGTGTGCCGCTCGTAGTTCTGCGTGATGTGCCACGGGTGGTGTTCCAGGCAGGTGACACCAAAGATGACCTATTTGTCCCATACACAGAAGATACTTTCCGCGTACTCTACGAAAAGTGGCTAGAGTAGGGTAGTGTTTTCAAAAAAGCCCCTAGGATTTCCTAGGGGCTTTACCGTTCAAAGTTAAGATGCCTTACGTCTATAATCTACCCACTCATAAGAGATTCCTTCATGCGCATTGACACCCCAACGTTCGGTCTCCACAAAATCATTTTCAAATTCAGGGAAGAAAGTGTCGCCAACGGCATCGCTGTCTACTAGTGTGAGATGAAGACGTGAGGCGTAGGGCAAGGCTGCATTGTATATCTCAGCACCACCACCAATATGGATTTCGGTAGGATTTTCGCGCTCAGCAATCGCAAACGCAGCTTCGAGTGAGCCTGCAGTTACTGCACCGGGCTCGGCGTAGTCTGGGTTGCGGGTGACAACAATATTGATTCGCCCTGGTAGAGGTTTACCAAGAATGGCTACAATAGATTCAAAAGTCTTCCGCCCCATAATTATTGGGTGTCCCTGAGTAAGAGATTTAAACCTTTTTAGATCCTCAGGAATATGCCATAAAAGCTTATTTTCATAACCAATAGCTCGGTCTTTTTTGTTTAGAGCCGCCACGATAACTACTGGTACTTTCGGAAAATTCATCATTTTATGATTATACCACAGGCTATATTTGATGTCTTTGGTAGTATTTATATGACTAACGTATAATAACTACATGGCACATTACGAAATTGAAATTAAAACTTTACTAGGAGTAAAAGAACAGGCGGATGCTTTAGTTGAGAAGATGAAGCAACTTGATGAAACCGTAGCAGTTACGGGCACTAACAAGCAGCTTAACCATTACTTTATCGATGGTGATGTCGAAAAGTTGTACCAACTTCTGACCCCGTTTCTTTCTGAACAACAACAAAACATGTTTCGAGAAATTCTCGAGAAAGGAAAAGACTTTTCAATTCGTAGTCGTCAAAAAGACGACGAAGTACTCCTGGTCATAAAGGCCGCTCTAGATGGTGGGACTAGTGCCAACTCAGTCTCACGACTTGAGTTTGAAGAGGCGGTACCAATTACATTGCCCGAGCTAGATACTTTTTTGGAAGAGGCGGGTTTTACTTGCCAAGCTAAGTGGTCTCGCGAGCGCGTTGAGTACGCCTATAAAGACGTTACTGTCTGTCTCGATAAGAACGCTGGCTACGGCTACCTCGCTGAGTTTGAGACAGTGACCAAAGACGAAGCAAGTTTGCCGGCTGTGCGCGCAAAACTAGTGGAAGTCATGGCTGAACTTGGTGCAGTTGAACTACCTCAAGACCGACTCGCTCGCATGTTTGCGCATTACAATGAATTTTGGCCAGACTATTACGGAACCGAAAAAGTTTTTACAATAGAATAAAAAACCATATGTTTTTATCCGACGTTGATATTAAAAAGGGAGTAGAGAGTGGAGCGCTTACTATTGAGCCATTTAATATAAGCCAACTTCAATTGGCGAGTTATGATGTGACTCTCGGTAACGAATTTGAAGTGGTAGATCGCCATCAAATTGGGGCATCAGACCCGGCTCGCAAAATTTACCCCGCTACGCGAAAAGTGACAGTACCTGATGATGGTGAGTTTGTGCTACATCCTGGTGAAAACGTTCTTGGTAAACAACGTGAGTTTATTGGTGTAAATAACGAACACCTTATCTTGCTGTCTGGGAAGAGTAGTCTGGCTCGGATTGGGCTCGTGGTCCACAACACCGCGATGCTCTTTAATCCCGGGCATCATTTCTACCCGACCTTTGAGCTGGTAAATGCCAGTAGTATTCCAATTATCCTACGACCGGGGATGCAGGTGGCGCAGATACTCTTTGCCAAGCTAACTTCACCAACCAGTAAGTCGTACGATGAAGTAGGGAGATATGACGGAGAGAATTCAAATCACTTTGCCGAAGCTAAAAATAAGTAATACACCATGTCAAAAAAACACCCCGAATATCAATATTTAGATTTGATGCAGGACATCCTAGACAACGGCGCTGATAAGCCATTGTTTTTCAATCAAGTAGTATTGGATGAATATGCGAGTAAAGGGGAAGAGCCACCTTTTATTCGCTCGGTGTTTGGACGACAGATTCGTTTTGATTTGAGTGAAGGCTTTCCACTTCTGACTACCAAGAAGACTTTTTGGCGCGGCATTACGACTGAACTGCTGTGGTTTCTTTCTGGTACATCAAACATAAAGCCGCTCGTGGATTCTAATAATCATATTTGGGATGAATGGGCTTGGAAGCATTACCATATGTGGGCGACGGAGAATGCTCCAGATGAAGACATGACTCAGGAAGAATTTATCGCCAAGCTAGCGAGTCTGCCGGCTGATGACCCGTTTGTGACTAAGTGGGGAGACATCATTACTATCTATGGTCGCATGTGGCGACGTTGGCCAGCTAAAGACGGTCGGGAGATTGATCAGTTAGCGTGGGTGATTGAAGGTCTTAAGAAGCGGCCTGAGCGTAAGTCGTACGTGGTAAGTGCTTGGAATCCAGATTTCATTTATGAGATGGCGTCAGAAGGGCAGCACTCACAAGTGCCACCATTTTGTCACACCATGTTTCAGTTCCAGGTTGCCAATGGAAAACTCAATCTCTCTTTATATCAACGGTCAGGAGACTTATTCTTAGGTGTACCATTTAATATCGCGAGTTACGCACTCTTGCTGCAGATGGTGGCGCAAGTAGTTGGTATTCCACCCGGAGAATTTGTACATAGTTTTGGCGATGTTCATATTTATTCAAACCACTTAGATCAGGTAAAGGAACAGCTCACTCGTGAGCCGATGCCGTTCCCAACCGTAAAGCTCAATCCAGCCATTACTAATATCGACGACTTCACCCTGGAAGACATTGAGCTCGTGGGCTATGAATCTCACCCAGGCCTTAAGGCACCAATTGCTAATATCGGTGGTTTTATTCAGAAAAAATAAAGGGTATACTCTACGTACTAATATTTCACTAACATGATTTAAGTTTCTCGTTCAATTTTAAGAAAAGCACCTTATTATTTCAGTCATTTTTTATTTTATGAACGAGTATCAATTCATCAAAGACCAAGATCCAGAACTTTACGCGACACTAGTCGGGGAAGAGGAGCGGGAGCGTACCGGAGTAGAGCTTATCCCAAGTGAGAACTATGTATCCAAAGCGGTTCGTGAAGCTAATGGTTCAGTTTTTACCAACAAGTACTCAGAAGGCTATCCAGGTAAACGCTACTACGGCGGCCAAAAGTACACTGACCAAATGGAGACCATTGCCATCGAGCGCGCCAAGAAGCTTTTTAATGCTGGCTATGCCAATGTACAGCCACTTGGTGGCGCTGCAGCCAACGTAGCGATGTACTTCGCACTTATGGAGCCAGGCGACACAGTCCTTGGTATGGACCTTAGTCACGGGGGACACCTTACCCATGGTCATCCAACCACTGCCATCAACAAAGTCTTCAACTTTGTGCGGTACAAGATGAAGGATGTAAACACGGGCGAGATTGATTATGAGGCTTTGCGCCAAGTAGCACTCGAACACAAGCCAAAGATTATTTTGGCCGGCTTCTCAGCCTATAGTCGTGAGCTCGACTACGCGAAGTTTGTAGAAATCGCGCGTGAAGTGGGAGCATATACCGTTGCTGACGTTGCTCATATTGCTGGACTTATTGCTGGTGGTGCAGCGAAGAACCCGTTTGATTATGGTTTTGATGTAATGACCACTACTACTCATAAGACCCTTCGTGGTCCGCGGGGTGGAATGATTTTGGTACGCGACAGCGAGGAGATTGCCAAGAAGATTAACAAAGCAGTCTTCCCAGGTATGCAGGGTGGTCCTCACATGCATAGTATTGCAGCTAAGGCCGTTGCCTTTGGTGAGGCGCTCCATCCAAACTTTAAAGTGTATGCCGCTCAGATTTTGAAAAATGCCAAAGCGATGGAGGCGGTGTTTAAGAAAGAGGGAGTACGACTACTTTGTGGTGGTACCGACAACCACTTACTTCTAGCGGATGTTTATGGTTCACTCGGTATTACTGGACAGGAGGCAGAGACTGTACTTGATGAAGTTGGCATTACTCTCAATAAGAATATGATTGCTGATGAGTCTCGTACCGCGATGGATCCGTCTGGTATTCGCTTTGGTACTCCAGCCATGACTACTCGTGGTATGAAAGAAAGGGAGGCAACGAAGCTGGCGGAGATTATGATTGCGACTATGCGCGCCAAAGATGATACCGAAAAGAAGGCGGCTCTCAAGGCTGAGGTGGTAGCGCTCTGTGAAGCGTTTCCGGTACCGGAGAAGTTTGTGTAGAAAGAAGGGGGAAGTGTAAACACTAAAGGGCGGCAACCTCGTTGCCGCCCTTTAGTGCGTGTGATATCCTCTAAAAGGAGTCGCGCGGATTGACCACCAATCCAAACAGCTCCTGTTCAGTTTCTTTTCATTGAGTTTGGCCTGGGATCGAAAGATCCCAGGCCGCTTTTTTATTGTATGTTTATAAATATGAGTATTATGGCCATAATCTTGCAAATATATAAAATGTGTGTTATATTATAAAAGTCGGGACAGGCAAGCCCCGACGATGGTTCAAGGCCCCGTATGCAAAAGCAGCGGGGCCTTTTTTTGTCTAAAAATTAGTCTAATTGAAAGGCAAAGAGCTTGCAAAACGCAGTTTTTGTGTTATTGTGTTGTTTGACCTGATATTCGCAGTTGCTTGTGTTATTAGGTTCTTGGAGACTGACTGCAGACTTTATCGTGCTGCAGGACATGAGTTAACTCCTCTCGTCGCCATGTTCAGACCTCAACCCAAATGTATTGCGGGTTGAGGTCTTTTTTATTTTATAAATCTTTGAGGTACATTTGATAGCCACTTGCCACCATTTCAGTTTCTGGTACAAACCGTAGCGCTACACCATTCATACAGTAGCGCAGTCCGCCACGGTCTGCTGGCCCGTCAGGAAAGACGTGTCCGATGTGGTTATTTGCATAGCGAGAGCGAATCTCGGTTCGAGTAGAGAATAGTTTGCGGTCTTCATGCTCTGTTACTGCATTAGCTGATATCGCTGCAGTGAAAGACGGCCAGCCAGTGCCTGAGTCAAATTTGTCACGAGAAGAGAAGAGTGGTTCACCAGATAAGATGTCTACATAAATTCCTCGACCATATTCTTTATCAAGTGGAGAAGTTCCTGCACGTTCAGTGCCTTCTTCTTGGGTAACTTTATATGCCAGTTCATCCAAGCTAGCTTTTAGTATGGCATCATCTGGTTTTACATAATTTTCCCACGCAGCTTCGTTCATTTGTGTCATAGAGGTTTCAAGATTATTTTCCCAAGGTAGGGTAGGGCCAGTGTCTTCGCCCCAGTGTTTTTTAATAAAGGCGTCGCGCCCCGAAGCGTTACGGTAGTACTGGTACTTAAGTCCACTTAAAGTACCTTTATAGTAATTTTGGTGGTAGTCCTCAGCTGGCCAGAAGGCTGGTCTTTCGAGTACGGCTACTTCAAGTGGTTTATCGTATGGTCCATTTTGATCAATGGTGGCGATAAGGGCTTCAATTAATTGTTTCTCTTCGTTTGTTTCGTGGTATAGAGCTGGTCCGTAATATTCACCCCTGTCATTAAAAGATCCAGCGCCATCGGTTGGGTCCATGTGCTTCAGGGTATAGATAGCTATTTCTAGAAATGATACGACGTTGGCGTCATATGTCACCTCAACTACTTCTTTATGCCCGCCCTTACTGTAGTTCTCATAAGTAGGGTTTTCAGTTGTTCCGCCGGCGTAGCCAGAGACTGCTTCAATTACACCAGGCAGTTTTTCTAGATCTGATTCAACACACCAAAAACATCCGCCAGCAACGAGCATAGTCCTGGTGTCTGGGGTAGTGGTGGCGATAGTCTCTGGTTTGGTTGGTGTTGTTTGCATAGAGTTAGGTTGTTCCTCTGTAACTTTGCTATTATTACCAATAAGAAGCAAAGTACCGATACTAATAATGACTGCGAGTACAATTATTGTTATGAGCTTCATAAGAGTAGTATAAACGGAGCTGTTTCGAATGTAAAGTAAACTTTACATCATACCTATGAATTTTATTACCTTACCTGAGACTACCTTTATCCGCTTCGTGAAACGCCACTGGCTGACGATTGCTTTCTTGCTCGGATTTTTGACCGACTTGATTTTGCTTAATCGGGTTGACGATGCCATTGATAACTTGGTGTTATTTATGTATGCCTCGCTGGCATCGCTTTCACTAGTGCTATTTTATGTAGCAATTGCCGAGAAGGCACCAACCCGAATTATTTCATTCCTGCATTCATTTATGCCGGTTGTGATGCAATATTCTTTCGGTGGTTTACTCTCTGGAATGCTTATCTTTTATGGACGAAGTGGGGACTTCCTCGTTAGTGCACCATTTTTGGCTCTCATCATTTTGGTTATGCTCGCAAACGAGCTTGTAAAGAAACGTTCTGATCGCTTGCTCTATAACTTAGTTGTGTACTTCATCGGCATCTTTTCATATTTAGTTTTGGTGGTACCAGTTTTGATTGGCGAGATGGGCAACTTGGTGTTTATTGGCAGCGGTCTACTGGCACTTTTGGTGGTGTTTCTTTTACTTAAGGTGCTCTCACGTATCATTCCGCACTTTATTGCACTTGAAAAACGAATGATTGTGTTTGTGATTGGTTCACTCTACATGTTGTTTAATGCCTTTTATTTCTTAAACATCATTCCACCGATCCCATTGTCTTTAACTGAGCTTAGTATCTATCAGCATGTAGAGCGGACAACATTTGGTGGCTATAGAATTGAGAAAGAGGAAATCAATTGGTGGCGTCACTTTGGTGTATTGCCGGTAACTTTCCATCCCGTTGCGGGGGAGGGAGCCTACTGCTTTGCGCGCGTCTATGCTCCGACCAGTCTAAAGACCGAGATTGTACAGCGTTGGGAGTATCAGGATGCTAGTGGAGACTGGAAGACTCACTACACCCAGGCCTACCCAATTACCGGTGAAAACAAAAACGGCTATCGCGGCTTCACCAATGTCAAAAGTATCAGCGATGGACTCTGGCGTTGTAGTGTCGAGACGGTCCGGGGACAGGTGCTTGGACGTGAGACCTTTGTGATTGACTCATCGGTCCAGCCCCAGTCACTCGTGACAGTTACAGAATAATTGGGTATTGTAGGGTTTATATGCAAGGAGTCATTCGTACAGCAATTGCCGAAACGTTACAGAGCCTAGGTTTACCCGAGGCTACTTTTGCTGTGGAGCACCCAGCGGAAGTAACTCATGGTGACTATGCTTGTAACGTGGCTATGGTGCTCGCCAAGCAGGTAGGTAAAGCGCCACGAGCAGTGGCGGAGCAATTGGCTGAGGCACTCAAAGACCAAATTGAATACGTTGACCGTATAGAAATTGCCGGCCCGGGTTTTCTAAACTTCTATCTCACTCGAGATTTTTTTAGTGCTGAGATTGAGCGAGCTGTCAGCCAGGGTGAGGATTGGGGGAAGAATGATACCTGGGCCGGCAAGAAGGTACTGGTCGAATATACAGACGCTAATCCGTTTAAAGAAATTCACGTTGGCCATCTTTTTACCAACGCGGTTGGGGAAAGCATCGCGCGTCTTTTTATGATGAATGGTGCAGACACCAAACGCATTAACTATCAAGGTGATGTGGGGCTACATGTAGCGCATGCGGTGTGGGGAATGCAACAGCTGGGTATTGATCCAGAAGGAGACTTTTCGGCCCGCGAGCTCGGGAGAGCATATGCACTTGGCGCTACCACTTACAAAAATGATGAAGCTGTAGCCGCTACTATACGTACAATTAATAAAGCAGTGTACGAACGTTCAGACGAGTCTATCAATGCGCTCTATGATGCTGGTCGTCGTGTCTCTTTGGCTTACTTTGAGACTATCTACAAAGTTGTCGATACTGAATTTGCTGAAAGCTTTTTTGAAAGTGAAGCTGGTCCTCGTGGGAAAGAGCTGGTACTTAATAATCCAGATATTTTTCCAGAAAGTGATGGAGCGAGAATTTTTAAAGGTGAGGACTATGGTTTGCATACTCGAGTGTTCTTAAACAAAGAAGGTCTACCAACTTACGAAGCCAAGGAGCTCGCCCTAGCCAAGATTAAAGAAGAACGCTTCGGGAACTACGATTGGTCGGTTATTAGTACAGCCAGTGAAGTCAATGAATACTTTAAGGTACTAAAGACGGCAATGGGTCTGGTCTATCCAGAGTTGGCCAATAAGACTGAACACATTGGTCACGGTATGGTGCGACTTACAACTGGAAAAATGTCTTCTCGTACTGGTGATGTCATACCGGCTATAGATTTTATTGATGAGGTGGCAGCCGCTGCTGCTGGTAAGATGGCACAAAGTGGGGACACTGAGCCTAATGTTGAATTGGCTCGTGATGTAGCAATTGCCGCTATTAAGTACTCAACTCTACGGGGGAGTATTTTGCAGAACTCGATTTTTGATAAAGAAGCCGCTTTGTCTTTTGAAGGTGATTCTGGCCCGTACCTGCAGTACACCCATGCGCGTATAAATAGTGTGCTAGCCAAAGCGACCGCTGCCGGTTTGACCGCGAGCGCTGGGCTCGCGCCAGAGGAAGTTTACCCTGTCGAACGACTCGTGTATCAATTTGAAGAGGTGGTGGCTGAGGCATTGGTTGATCGTGCTCCTCATAAAGTCACTGGTTACCTCACCGAACTAGCGGCTGCGTTTAATACTTTTTACGCACACGAAAAAATTGCAGACAAAGAAGATACTTATGCTCCATACAAAATTGTGGTAGCCGAAGCGGTGAAGCAGACACTTAAAAATGGTTTGTGGGTACTAGGTATCAAGGCACCAGAACGAATGTAAGGTAAGTAGAAAAAAGCCCGGCGCCAAAGGCGCCGGGCTTTTTATTGCAATTCATAGACATTTTGCTAAAGTTCGCAATAGGAAACCCGAGCGATTGGCGTTTGGGTAAGTAAAAATCAGGAGTCCTTTATGAAACCCCTCGGCGACAATGAAACGCGCCTTTTTCTGCAGGCAGCCATTGAAGGCCTGACGCCGCAGCAAATACTGGCGCGTGACCAAATGTTGGCGGCCGATACTGCGGCGGCTATCAATGAAATTGAAGCTCGCTTCGTTGTCGGACACGCCACGTTGGCCGAGTCCATCGGCGCCCAAGTGCAAGCAAACCGAGACCGTTGCGGCGGTGGTACCTGAGATTAGGTACCTGTATTCCAAAAAGCCACCCTGGGGGTGGCTTTTTCTTGCAAATAATGGGTACTTTGGTACAGTTTGCAGCGGAAACCTGGGCGGCTGTCGCTCGGGTAAATAAAACAGGAGTTAAATCATGACACCTCTCAAGTCGCACGAGCATTTTTCTGTCTTGTTGCTTGCGCTGCAGTTGTCGCCCCATCAACAACGTGTGAAAGAGTTGATGGAAAATCAGCTTGGATGGAGTGCTTATGACTCCATCCAACAAGTGTCCATGGCCAACGAACAGCAACTCCAAGCCCTCGAATTCGGGGTTGTCGAGTATGCGGACCCGGTACGCGGTCTCTTCCAGTACGAATTGGCACAGCTGATTTGCGCAGGAGAAGAGCCGTTCATGAATGAGGCCGATGCCCTCGTCTTTGCTCGTGGTCTTGGTGAAGAAGAGCTTTTCATCTGCGCTGAATGTGTGGCCCAGGGCGAAAGTCCTGAGGAGGCTCTCGCGCACCATCGTCGTCAAAGACAGATTCATCAGCTTGAAGAAATCTTTGTGGCAGGAACTCCGCGAGTGGCGGATGCCACCAAAAAAGTGGTGGCGGCCAACCGCCTTAAGGCCACTCATGTCTGAACACAGTTCTTGACGATACTTAAAAACCCGCGCCATGGCGCGGGTTTCTCTTGTGTTTTTGATTTGAATTTAGTACC
>CAZBJN010000035.1:0-10785 GCA_964492305.1 uncultured Candidatus Saccharibacteria bacterium
CGCAAAGACCTCTCTGGTTATAAGCGAGACTTGGCTGATATTACTAACCCAGAAAAAATTCAAGGTGATGTAATGAATGCTATTACTGGTGCTGATGCAGTAGTTGGAGTTTCTGGTCCTGGTACTATCGCACAAGCGCATGTGGCAGCGATGGCCGAGCGAGCGATTGTGTTTGGGTTGGCTAATCCAGTGCCAGAGATTATGCCTGAAGATGCCAAGCTAGCGGGAGCGATGGTGGTGGCTACTGGTCGTTCAGACTATCCTAATCAAATTAATAATTCACTCGCGTTCCCGGGAGTATTCCGCGGAGCCCTTGATAGAGGTATAAATCACATTACTGATGATATGAAGCTGGCGGTCGCCAAGAAGCTAGCTGGTCTCATTAAGAAGCCAACGGCAGATATGGTGATTCCGCCTGTGATGACGCCGGGCTTGGTGAAGGCAGTGGCGAGTGTGATTAAGTAGGGGAGATGGGAAAAGCCCCAGGAAAGTAGAGCTTTCCTGTGGCTTTTTATGACCCGATTTGCTGGACAAAACAGCTAAAATATGGTATATTTAAAGTCAGGTAAACCAACCAGGGGCAGTTATGCAACAGCAACGCATCATCAGTTCTTTTGAAGTAACGCCTGACCCAAAAGTCGGCCCTACCTGTACTGTGCACTTGGTGCGCGGATCACAGCTCTCGTTTCGCCTGTGCAACAGGCAGCTCCGAATGGTGTCGCGGCAAGGCTACGCTTCCAAGGAGGAATTTTCCGCAGCTTGCAGTCTCGCCGGACAACAAATCCGCAAGGCCATGAATGCGCCGGAACCTCCACCAGAAAAGCGCCAGTACTCGCTGACCGACGCTCGGGCACACGCACGAGCCATCGACCCGCACCAGCCCGACAATTGACTAGTCAGTTGTCACCACTCAAAAGCCCGTGAGCACATGCTCCGGGTTTTCTTTTTTCCCACTTAGGAGTAAAGTAAAAGGTAGGATACTTGTGTAACGTTCTTAAGGAGAACATCATGTCTGGCGCAGTTCAATCCACCCAGGTTCCCACCAAGCAGACTGTCCGTCGTCTGGACAGCAAGCGTGGGCGGCAAGAGGGTGACCGCATCATTCGCCATCAGTGTGTGGCTGTGATCGGTGAAGGTATCGATGTCGAATTTGGGGAAGACATTCCCGAAAATGAAGAAAAAACCCCGATCTGCGTGAGCGAAATCATGTAAGGTCCATCAACCCAACGTTTAAATAGCCCGGAAACCGCAAGGTTTCCGGGCTTTAACATGTCTGCGCCTGGTTGACATTATGTCATTTAGTTGTATTGTTTGGTTTGATGTTTTTTCCAATCTACAGAGGAGTTCATTGTGGCCAAACATAAAATTGATTTTGAGTCTTTCAGTCAAACGACAGACAGGGTTGGTCCAGGATTTACCATCGTACTGTCGGTGCCAGGGGATAAGTTTTTAGTTATAACTAGACTGTATGCTGTCCCGGCACCAGCTCTCAGAAAGTTTCATGCCGTACTGAAGGAGTCTGGGTTTCTCAAGCGAGTTCCCTATGAGGCCGATTACCAAAAGGGCAAGCCTCACTTCATCAAGATCTTGCTGTCGCGCAAGACCGTGAAAAAGGACTTGAAGTTTTTTGTACAGACTCTGGTACAAAGCCACGTGCTGGAATCTGTTGTGGTTTGTGACATGACTAATCAGTAGTTGTGCAAATCCATTGTTTCTTAAAAGCCTTCTTCGGAAGGCTTTTTCTTTTTTGTCCTAAACTAAAAAGCCCCACCAATTTGGTCGGGGCTTTTTTAATTCTCTTGGTTAGTTTCGTTTAGCCAAGTTTTAGCAGGCGACGATTCTTGTGATTGGCGGCAATAGTCTGATAGGTAAAGACACTCAAGAAGACACAACCTTGCACAAAGACAATAGTGCCACCAGTAGCAATGTTGAAGTAGTAACTTGAGTAAGCACCAATGAGTGAACTCAAAATACTAATTCCAATGGCGATTTGCAGCATACTTGAAAAGCGCTTGGTTAGCAGAAAGGCAGTTGAACCGGGTGTAATAAGCATGGCGATAACCAAGATGATACCCACTGTCTGAATTGAACCAGTGATGGTTACAGCTAGTAGAGCAAGGAAAGCGTAATGAATAAAACGAACCGGCAGGCCAAGTGATTGGGCGTGGGTGGGGTCAAAACAGAAGAGTAGGAATGTTCGTCTAAATATTAGTACCACTACTGAGACCAAAGCTAGGATGATAAATGTATACCAAGCGTCGTTATCAGAGATGCCGAGCACTTCACCAAACAAAACGTGAGTGAGATCTACTGAACTAATGATTTTTGAAATTAGCATTAAACCAAGAGCGAAGAGGGTAGTGAAGACAATTCCCATTACTGCGTCTTCTTTAATCTTGGTGTTGTTCTTGATGTAGCCGATTAATATAACGGCGAGCATAGCAAACACAAAGGCACCAAGTCCAAATGGAATACCGAGCATGTAAGCTAGTACTACTCCAGGTAGAACGGCATGAGAAATTGCATCCCCTAGGAGTGACCAGCCTTTGAGAACTAGAAAACAAGACAGAATAGCGCAGGCTACTCCAACCACGGTCGATACCACTACCGCCTTAAACATAAAGGCGTATTGCAGCGGCTCTAAAATAAAATTAAGGATATCCATATAAGTATTAATTAAATTTTACGTGATTAAGAATTCCGTCAAAAGTTTTTTCTACTAGTTCACGGGTGAATACTTCTTTGGTTGGTCCGTAGGCGATAACGGTGGTTTTGACCAAGGCGACATGGTCACAAGTGTCTGGGAGTGAGAGCAAATCGTGAGTGGCCAAGATAATAGTCTTGCCAGCTTCTTTCAGGGAAATTAGTAGGGCAATTAATGACTTCTCGGTAGTAGCGTCAAGACCAGCAAAAGGTTCATCGAGGAGCAAGATGTCTGCACCTTGCGCTAAGGCTCGGGCCACGAAGACACGCTTCTTTTGTCCACCAGACAATTCGCCAATCTGACGATCTTTAAATTGAGTCATATTTACTCGCTCCAAAGCAGTTGATACTGTCTCGTGATCAACAGCACTGGCTGTCTTAAAAATGTTTTGCGTACCAACTCGTCCCATCATCACTACTTCATAAACAGACACTGGGAAGTCCCAGTCCACTAGTTCACTTTGTGGTACGTAGGCTACGTGTCCGTGCTTTTGCGCAGTGTGAGGATCGTCTCCACAGATAGTGACGGTTCCAGTTTGTGGTACTACCAAACCCATAATGGCTTTAAAGAGAGTCGACTTCCCAGCACCGTTCATACCAATCACCCCGGTGAAGGAGTGGTAGGGAATATCGATTGAGGCGTCTTTAAGGGCAATGTTGTTGTTGTATCGAACATTCACATCTTTAAGTGAAATGGCGATGTCTTTATCCTGCATATTTATTGACCGGTAGTTAGTCCACTGATAATGGTGTCGGCGGTATGTTCAAGTAGCTTGAGATAGGTTGAAGCTGGTCCATCGGCTGGAGACAATGAGTCCACAAAGAGGACTCCACCCAAGCGAGCACCAGTAGCGGCTACTACTTCTTGTTGAATGCGCGGCTCAACAGTACTTTCACAGAAGACGGCTGGAATATTTTTGGCTTTTACCACTTCAATAATCTTGGCGACTTGTTGTGGTGAACCCTGTGATTCTGAGTTGATAGCCCAGAGGTATTCTTCTTCTAGATTGTAGTCAGAAGTAAGGTATGAGAAAGCACCTTCACAAGTCACTAAGACACGGTTGTTTTCTGGGAGCGAAGCTAAGGCTTCACCAAGCTTTGTATCAACGGCGCGAATCTTGTCTGAATATGCGGCAGCTCTCGCGGCGAAATATTGTTCGTGCTCTGGCGCAGCGGTAGTTAGACCTTTGCGGATATTTTCAACATAGATTAATCCTTGCTCTGGAGACATCCAGGCATGAGGGTTTGGCTTGCCAGCATAGGCATCTTCAGAAATGTATTGTACCTCTACGTCTGTACTAACTCGCACGACAGGTACATTAGGGATACTAGCCCGCAGTTTTTCAGTCCAGACTTCTAGGTTCATGCCATTTTCAAACATAATGTCTGCTTTTGAGGCTTGTACTAGGTCGTCAGGAGTAGGTTGATAGCCATGAATTTCAGCGCCGGGTTTGGTGAGGGAGATTGAGTTGATTTTGTCGCCACCAACTTCAGCCACCATGTCGGCAATGATAGTGAAGGTACTGAGAGCGGTAATCTTGTCGTCGGTCTCTGTGGTCTTTGGTGATTCGTAATTTGCAAAGGCAATGTAGCCGGAAATAGCAATGATTAGTACAAAAACAGCAATCATTAGGTTTTTATTCATATAAATTATTTGGTCAATTATTTTTTAATGGGTAATAGGTGAACCGTGTGGGTCATGAGTAGGGTGCTTGAGAAAGGCGTCTAAGCGTTTGATGGCTTCGTCACTAAAGGCGTGCTCTAGGCGTTCGGCCTCAGCATGCACTTGGTCTTTCGGCATCTTGAGCGTTTCGTGTAAAAACACTTCAATCAAGCGATGTTTGTAAGTTAATTTTTTGCCAATACTCACACCTTTAGGAGTCAACTCTACCTGAGCATATGGTGCAGCAGTAGCCAGTCCGTCACGAACAAGTTCTTTTATTCTTTCAGAGACAGTTGATTTGCTCAGCTTTAATCGCTCAGCAATATGGGTCACGCCGGTATCTTGCGCTGATTTATTAAGGATATAAATCGCTCGGATGTAATCTTCTTTTGTGGAAGTGATGCCGGGGCGGTCATTCAACTTTGTTCGCATATACGAACTTTACCCGATTACCAAGTTTTTGGCAAGGGAGGGAGGGGGATTTTTATATAACCAAAAATGCACCGACCGGCGTCGTTGTTACGTTTTTAGTATTTTTCCGTTAGTCAGTAGGTAACAACAGCGATGTTTATTTTTTTAACTGTTACTATGTTCATATGAATAAAACAATTATTTTTGCGTCAATCGGAGCATTAGTATTACTTGGTATACTCTTTGTTTTGCAAAACGCTCCAACAGATACAGAGGCGCCAAAGTCTCCTGTCGAAAACGTGCAGGTGTCTGCTGATGCTGTGCTCTTTGTATCACCACACACAAATGAGACTGTTTCGGTTGCATTTGGTGATGAGTCGGCCAAATTCAGTAATAGTACTTACCATGATGTGTTAGTGCCACAAACCGAAGCAGCCTCAGGTGCCCGCTATGTAAACGAAGAGCTGGGACTGATGCTCTGGAATAAAGGAGCGGAGTTAGTTGTATACGAAGATGACGTTGTTATCTTTGAAGGACAGACTGAGGCTTCGCTTGGAGATCCAAATCCAGGAGCGTTTGATGTTCTTACTTCAGCCCTTCAAGCTAACTCATGGGTCTGGAAAGAAACCCAGATGAACGATGACACAATCATTGCTCCTAAGGAAGCTAATTCATTTACTCTAACCTTTGATAATGAAGGGCGGGTAAGTGGTCAGACAGACTGTAATGGTTTTGGTGGCAATTACACTGTGACTGATGGAGTGCTCGCGATGGGTCCATTTATGATGACGATGATGTATTGCGAAGGGTCACAAGAAATGGAGTTTCAGGGAATGTTGGATGAACCTGTAACCTTTATGTTTACAGATGCTGGGGAGCTAGTGCTCATGTTGCCTATGGATAGTGGGTCAGTAATCTTCACTCCTAATCTATAAGATATCTAAATAAAACAAAACCCCGCGAGCTTACTCGTGGGGTTTTTGTTTTAGGCGGCTACTTCAGGCTTCTCTACGTGGTTTTCGGTGTAGTACTTGGAAAGTAGTCGGTATGATTTGGTGGTAAAGGCCAGTAAGGTAACTAAGAGGCCAATGATTCCAGCGAGTATAAACACGAGTGCAATACCACGGTCTGCACCAGTGCCAAACCAATCGCCAATGAGAGCAACTCCGGCGCCGGTTGTCATGAACGGAATAAAGAAGAACTGTGCGAGGGGTCCAATCATAAACACCACCACTGGACTAGCGGCCGCTTCAATACTAGAAGCAAAACCAAAGACGCGACCCTGACGTTCAAACGGAACGACGTTTTGGATAACAGTCTGTTCGGCTGCTTCAACAATTGGAAATAGCAGCATCCACATCACCATTCCGAAGAAGAGAAGAATAACTGATGGTTGGATTGGGAAAATAATACAGCTTACCCATGAAACAACATTGAGTGCGAGGATAAGGCGGACCGGTTGTTTGCCAAGACCGAACTTGGCGACCATGGCACTACTAAAGATAATTGCCAAACTAACTACACCCCACATCGTGCCCCAGGTCTCAACTGAAACCATGGAAAGCCCATAAGGATCCATAAGCGCCATAAATACACCACCAAGGAAGTTGTTGAAGGTGTTGAAGAAGATTAGTCCCATGAGTCCAGGAATGGCAATAACAATTGCAATGGTGCCTCGTAAATCCATAGTCCTCGGTCGTTCTTCAGTATGAACAATCTCTGGCTCTGGAAGTGAAATGGTCATGAGGTGAACAAGTGCAAGGATGGTCGCAACACAGGCCGCAATGAGAGCAACATCCATTCCATAAAATCCGATAGTCACTCCACTCAAAACCGAAGTTAAAGAAAACCCAACTCCTTTGGTCATTCCCACTAGTCCGTTGGCTTTGTCGCGATCTTCAGAGAAAAGCATTGTCACGGTAGTGGAGAGGGCAATGGTGCGGAGGTTGGCGGCTACGGTACCGACCATAAGTATAGAGACGAGTGCCCAAAGCATTATGTTCTTTGGGTCACTGAATGTGCCTTCAGGAACACTGAAGTACAGGATGGTGCCAAGTACAAATGATATTAGACTTATTATGCTGGAGTACAACATCGCTATCTTCTTACGATTATGATCGACGATAGTCCCAAAGAAGATGGCGCCAAACATATTGGCTACAGCAAAGATTCCGGCAATAAACGAGGTGGCCAGCACTGATTTAGTTTCGATGAATACCCAAAAGGTCAAAGCAAACCAAACAAAAAAGTTGGTTGTATCTGCAACTAAGTTGTTGCCGAGTAAATAATAGAAAGTCTTTTTTGGATTTAAGTATGGTGTCATAAAGTAGGCTATTTTAGCATTAAGTATAAATAAAAAAAGCACCAGCTAGGTGCTTTTTGCTTTAAGTAATTTGATTTACCCTAAGGCTACATCAAGTATCATCATCACTACAAAGCCGCCGATAGCTCCGATGGTCGCAAGGTCTGCGTGTCCACCGTGTTGTGATTCTGGAATAAGTTCTTCGATCACCACAAACATCATGGCCCCGGCTGCAAAACTAAGGGCATAAGGGAGAACTGGTGTGGCCACGACAACCAGGGCCGCTCCAGCTACTGCGGCTATAGGCTCCACCATTCCCGAGAATTGGCCATACATAAAACTTTTCATGCGGCTAAAACCTTCTCGACGAAGTGGTACTGAGATAGCTGTTCCTTCAGGGAAGTTTTGAATACCAATTCCGACAGCCAGCGCTATGGCTCCTGCCAAGGTGGCACTTTCTAGGTTGAGGTACGCTGCACCAAAGGCTACGCCGATAGCGAGACCTTCAGGAATGTTATGAAGAGTAATGGCAGATACAAGCAAGATACTTCGATGCCAAGAAGTTTTGATACCTTCACTTTCTTCAATCGGTAGTCCCAAGTGTAGATGGGGAATAACTGCATCCAGTGCCATCAGTAGTAATGCTCCAAGTAAAAAACCAACAGCTGGTGGTACCCAGACTGGAAGAGGTCCACTGGCAGACATTTCAATGGCTGGAGAAAGTAGCGACCAAAAACTCGCTGCTATCATGACTCCGGCCGCAAAGCCAAGCATGCCGTTTAGAACTTTTTTATTTATTTCCTTAAAAAAGAATACTGCTGATGCGCCAAGGGCTGTTACTCCCCAAGTAAACGTACCTGCTAAAGCAGCCTGCATAACAGGACTGAGTGACACGAACCATTCCATACATTAGTTTAATTGTTAATGATTATTTTCGTCTGAGGTTGAGATAAAGGATGATCAAGAAGGTAAAAGTTATGGCTGAGAGTAGGGGAAATGTCACAAAGCCAAATAAATCAATCACTTTAAGTCCGCAGTCGGCACTGCCGTCGGCTAGGCACGGCATAACGCCACCTCCAGCGGCTTCCTTTGGGACCAATTGGTATATGTAGTGATATACCGCCACCGCTAGACCAAATCCAGAGAGTGCGAGACTGTATAGAGGGAAGTAAACACTCTCTTTGGTTTTGAATGCCATTAGGGCAAAGAGGGCTTGCGGATATAGGGCGATTCGTTGAAGCCAACAAAGTGAGCAGGGAACAAATCCAAAGTACTCTGAATATACAAGTGAAATGACTACACTACCAACGGTGATGGTGGGGATGATAATCCAAACAAATTTTTGGATAAAGCGATTGAAGTATTTACTTTGGCAGTAAAAGTAGTCTACATATAGTCCGATGGTGAGAACTAGCATCGCTAATCCACCTACAGCCAATAGGTAATTCAAAATAAAGAGTAATGGCATAAGAATAATATTTTACTGACACTAATCAGTTTTTTCAGATAATTGTTTGAGTCTGGCTATCTCTCTTTTCATTTCAGCCATTTTTAATTCTCGGTCTACCATAAATTTATTCATTTTCTCCAAACTGTCTTTTTCTTTGAGGAGCAACTTCTCAAATTCTTTTTGTTTTGAAATATCTGTCTCCATTCCAATAAAAAACTTTACCTCTCCGTCAGAATCTATGACGGGAGATATGTTTGCAAAGACATGGTAAAGTCTACCGTCCTTTCGTTTGTTTACGAGCTCACCTTGGAAGGATTTTTTTTCTACTTTAATTGTGTTCCATAGAAAATCAAAGACTTCTTTAGGCATTTGTCTTCCCCATAGGGCAGGGGTATTACCAATGACCTCCTCTGGAGGATACCCAGTGGTTTGCTCGACGGCAGCGTTGGCGTAAAGGATTACACCATCAGGGTCAGTAATGATAATGTGCTGGGTAGTGTTTTCTACCGCTTGTTCAAATCTGTCAGATATTTCTGTGTCCATATTTTGTAGTTAGATAGGAATTGTGTATTTATAATAATTACTGCATTCAAATCACGTTTAGGTATTTTAGCACCGAATTACATTTTTTGTACTGGAGGAGGGGCGAATTTGGGATTTTCTTTCGAATCACACATCCTCGCAACGGCAAAGGCCGCAAATGTATTCACATTTGCGGCCTGCCGATTGCGGGCTGTATGGGAGGAAGTTAGAACTTTTGTAGTTAAAAGTGACTAAGTAACTATTTTTCGCAGTACTTCAGCAGCGATTCGACAATCTTCTAGGGCATCATGAAGACCTCGGGCTGTGGCACCAAAAGCTTGAAACATTTCCTCAGAGCCGATACCTCCAGTGTAGCCATTTTTAAGTAGATGTACGTACGCAATCGGCCAAATGTCTAGAATATGAAAATCGTACTTCTTAAAATCTGTTTTACCTTCTAGAAAATCAACACCAGCGGCAGAGAGTAGGGTTTGAAAATGATTGATGTCCATGTTTTGTACAAAAGAAGCGACAAATATATCTGAGCCAAATTTGTCATAGACCATTTTTCCAACCTCGGATTGCTTCGGTGCATCATTTACCATCTCTTGGGTTATGCCAGATTTTGGACTGATATATCCTTCTAGGTCAGCATAGATATACGAAGAAAAACTCGCTTTCTCCTCCAAAGTTTCTTTATCAAGAAGGACTGCTCCGATTTGTACTGGCTTTTTTACCCCTTCAAAATCGATAACGAGAATGTCTTTATGAAATTTCATAGTTGTGATTATACCAGAATCAAAAATCGAACCAAATTATGGTTGATAAACATAGTTAAATTATAATGAGGAGGATGTGATTCGGTCACGAATCACTAAGTATATTTGTTCGTCTTCGACTCCAAATCTACTAAGTGTTCTCGACCCCGTCTCGTCTGTCGCAAAAGCGACATGACTCCGACTTTCGAATCCCAACGTAAAGCGCGCAGGCGCTTTACTCATCCTCCGCAAACAAAAATGGCACCCCGGAGGGTGCTCATTTTTGTATGTGCGGAGGATGTGGGATTCGAACCCACGAGAAGTTTTACCCTCTGGCGGTTTAGTAAACCGCTGCCTTCAGCCACTCGGCCAATCCTCCAATATATTCGTTCTGTTCTGTCACCACCATCTGTGGTCGCGCCATTATAGACTGTAATTGCGCAGATGCAAAATGCCTATCAAAGGCCGGAGACGGAACGTCCACGGCCCTTTTATTTTGGTTCGAGTGGTGTCATGACGAACTCCTCAAGGACTGAACCTTCTTCGTTGAAGTACACAGAAGCTTCAATCTGCTCGCCATTAAGTACAGGCGGCATCCAATACGGGTCTCCAACCCACATCTGATCAAAAGGTAGGTTTGAAAATTCGTTCCAGGTGAAGCTGCCCATCTCTTCAGTTTCCGTTGGTTCGCCCTGCCATCTGCGCAGTGCAAAGACTGTACAGATGACGCGCAGTTCTCCTCCGAAGTAAAAATGCAGCAAGGCAACTTCGTCTAAGTCGCTTGGATCAGCAGTGAGGCCAAACTCCTCAGATAGTTCGCGCGTAGCTGCGGTCCGGGTTGATTCGCCAGATTGTATCTTGCCGCCAGCGCCATTTAATTTACCCGCACCAAAGCCCACCTTTTTAACGGCGAGCAAGAGCTCGCTATTGTCACGTATACATAAGCAAAGAGTAGTGTGAGCTGCGTTCATATTTA
>CAZBJN010000036.1:0-10725 GCA_964492305.1 uncultured Candidatus Saccharibacteria bacterium
TCTTTGGCAGTTCAGCTGCTGGCTCGTACGCAGTGACCACTGGCAACTGAGGTAGAAGTGTATCAAGTGAGAATTCAGCAATACCTTCAGCTTGGCTAATGGGTGTCGGAGCGACTCCTAGAGTAGCAGCAAGCGCAGCTAATGCCTCTTCGAGCAATGGGTCGTCTACTTTGGCTTTGTATGAAGTTCCAGTCTGAACAGCTAGACCTACTCGGAACTCTTCACTCTCTGCACCAAACACAGTACCAATTTCAAAAATCTTAACGGCAGTCAGTCCAAGCAAGTCGCGATGTGGAACATTTGAAGTACGCGCCTCCCGCAAATTCTCTACGAGTGAACTACGCAAGTATCCCTTATCGGTCGCGAGCGCATTTTCAAGCTTCACCACGTCCTTGTTACGGAAGCTACTGGTGTACACCTCTGAAAATCCCAATGCCATAAGCGCTTCACGGATTTTTTCTGAGTAATAGTGACGCACATTTACTTCAGCCACCGCTCCTACCGTAGGTGGAATTGAGACAATGTGTCCGAGTCCATAAATGCGACCAATTTCTTCAACTACATCCTCAGCAATGACGAGGTCATCACGTTCAAATGGCGGAGTAACGGTAATACTGTCTCCGTCTGTTGTATATGTATAAGCAAATCTATTTAAAATATCTTCAACATCACTAATTACGAGAGAGACACCAAGGAGTGAGTTAATTTCACTAAGAGTCACTGTAACTGGCTGGCGCTCAACACTTACGTCACCGACAGCAGTGATTACCTCAGCTTTACCACCAGCCACTTCAAGAATAAGTTCAATCACGCGAGTTAGTGCAATTGGCGCTATCGCCCGGCAGATACCGTTCTCGTAGCGCTTAGAGGCGTCTGTCTGGAGCTTTAAGGTCTTTGCCGTCTTTCGCACGGCAAAGCGGTCAAAGTGGGCTGACTCAAGTAGGATGTTCGTGGTACCAGCATCTACGGCCGCCACTACCCCGCCCTTTACACCAGCAATACCGACCGGAACATTATTACCGCCGTCGACAATTAACGCGTCGTTGGAACTAAGTGTATATTCTTCACCAGTGAGCGTTGTAATCTTTTCTCCCGCGCGGGCGTCACGCACCACGATGTGGTGTCTGTCAGTATGAGAAAGTTTATCAGCATCAAAAGCATGGAGTGGCTGCCCGATCTCAAACATGACGTAGTTAGTAGCATCAACGATATTATTGATTGAACGCTGCCCTAGCGCTACTAGGCGTTCTTTGAGCCAGGCTGGAGATGGACCGACCTTCACTCCCGTTATAAGTGCAGCACTATAAAAATCACAGGTGGCACTATTAAGTGATACCTTAATACGATCATCAGTCGGAATGGTCACATGATTTGAAAAAGGATCTGTCTTGAGAGTATTTTTGGTAATAACCGCAATCTCTTTGGCGAGGCCACGATGAGACATGAGCCAAGCAGATTTATCCGGCAAGACTTTGACATCAAGCACGGTGTCCGAAGACACTTCGATCAACTCTTCAATCTCAGCAGAATGAAACGTTATTAAATCACCCAACTCCACAGCAGGTGGTAGTGGTTTTTCCAAAAGTGATTGTAACCAGTTATAAGAAAATTTCATAAGCTTCGATTAAAACTGGTTAGTAAAGCGTAAGTCCCCGTTATACATCAATCGAATGTCGTCGATACCGTATTTGAGTACAGCTAATCTATCCATCCCCATCCCAAAGGCGAAGCCTTGATATTTAGTTGAGTCGATACCACTTGCTTCAAGTACGTTTGGATGCACCATTCCTGCTCCCATAATCTCAATCCAACGTCCAGAGAGTTTATTATCTGGTGAGTGAGCAATCATCATATCTACCTCAACTCCCGGCTCCACAAACGGGAAAAAGCTAGGTCGAAAACGTACTTGTACTTCCCCACCAAAAAACCGCGAGAAGAAGTATTCTAGTACACCCTTCATATGACCTAGCGATACATCGGTATCAATCATCAAACCTTCAATTTGGAAAAACTGCGCCTCGTGGGTGGCGTCAGTCGCTTCATTACGAAACACCTTACCTGGGCAAATCATCTTGATTGGTGGTGTATGTGATTTCATGTGCCGCACCTGTACCGGTGAGGTATGAGTCCGCATCACTACGTCCGGCTTATCAGCTAGATAAAACGTATCCTGCATGTCTCGTGACGGATGGTCTTTAGGGACGTTAAGTGCGTCGAAGTTAAACGCCACCAGTTCACGCTCCGGACCCTCCGCAAAAGTAAAACCGATCTCAGCAAAGATGCTGTTGATTTCGGCAATTACCTGCGAGAGCGGATGTTTATGTCCTAATGGTGTTTCCATAACAAAATACTAACACATTAGGTTTAGCTCGCAATTTCAGTCAATACTTCAAAGATAAGTCCGTCTTCGCGAACAAAGACACTACCACCATAAACAAGCATTTCAATGTCAGTAGCTTGGTATAACGGCTGCATGTTTTGCCATGAACGATCGTCTATCTCAACCACGTAGATACCGTCCTCAAGATGCAGTAGTACAAGATTTGCATTCTCAGGCAAGAAAGTGAACTCAAACACTTCCTGACCACGACGATCTATTCTGATGTCGGTCCGACATTCACGAGTGTTGTTTGAGAGTTCGTTTAAAGTGTCTTCAAAAAACAGCTCCCCTTTCTCTACCTCAAGTACCTCTCCCAACTCATCACCGAGAGTTGACTTAATTTCTACCTGACTAGTACAGAAGTAATGTGGAATTTGTCGACCAGTACCAAGAGCCTTCGCATATACTTCTTCACCCAGTTGGTAGAGGGCAACATTGTTTCGAACCACGGTGGTAGTAGCTTGCTCAATTTCTTCGGCTTTAGTAGTAGTTGAAAATGAGAATGGTACAGCTTGAACTTTTAGAGCGCGCTTAGTTGTAGAAGCCTTTACTTCAAATAAATCATAGAGCAAAGCGTATTCGGTACTGAGTCTGTAGGTACTAGTAGCAGTTGAAGTGGATATGATGTACGGGATAGAACTTGATGAGATTGGCAAAATTAAATCCTCAGTGGTGCTACTAATCATAAACACCGCTTCGTCAGACTGTGTTCGATATTCGGTCACCAAACGTACCTGTGGCACAAGTGGCAAATTGAACGCCTCGGCTTCAGTTACGATGTGCCGATAGACAGATAAATTCTTGACCCAGGTATGAAGTCCTGGAGCTTGCACGTGCACGCGCTGCAGCCCCGGCTCAAGACCTTGGATGTATGAAGCATTACGAAACACACGGGCGTTTGTGACCTCAACCTCATTAACATAAATAGAACTATCTAGAGCTTCTGCGGCGATATAGAGACCACCTGTGGCAGTGATGGTTGGTGATCCAGAAAATATATCGTAGCGATAGCCAGTAGCGTAGAACATGAAGGCTGGCAGACTAAAAAGAAACGCCAAAAGAAGAGTAATGAAGATTACTTTTCGTCGCCAGTATGCTAATGGTTCTACAATCGGTTTCATAAATTATTTTTGTTTTAGTGCCACTTTGGGAGTAACCCAGAAGCCCATATATTTACCAAACATCAATCTCGTCTGAGCATCTAATCCCGGGATTGCACTAAAGATAATCATTGTCGCCGGCACCATAATCCACTGCAATGCCATTACTAGGTACTCAAAGCGACTGCGGTGGTCTGGCCGTGGCGGAATAAGTGTCAGCGAAATCACAGAAGAAATTACCAGACCAAACATAGCCAAGATAAGGAGGTCACGCACCACAATCGGCAAGTTGTATGAAAGCACAGTCTGGTGAAACTCCTGACCACCAAGGAAGATTGGTGCCCAACCGAGAATAAAGAGCATGATTGGGTTAGTGACCAAAGACCAATATCCCTCTGCCTGTTGTAGGGCTACCGTAATACGTTGTTTACGAGGAATGTTTTTGTTGCGGGTAAAGTGGTAGAGGATGTAGCAGAGGTTTTCTACACCATATGTCCAACGGCGGTGTTGTTTGTAGATTTGTCCGATAGTCTGCCACAGTCTCGGCGCAGCATTGGCGTCCATCGATACCGGGTATGAAAGTGGTATGACGTTGTACTTACCATCGTTAGCCATGAGCAAATTCCAGAAGATACGCGAGTCTTCACTTACCATATTTTTTTGCCAATACCCTACTTCGTATAGAGCTTGAAAACTCACCGAGTGTGATGAAAAAGTAGCCATTCGCTCTGGTCGCTCTTGTTGAACCATCTCCCAAAAAGTACTACTCATTGCTACCACCCGTGAAATGGCCGGAGCTTCCCAGATGTTGTTATTAAAAATTGGCACCGGTTGGAAAGAACTCTTAAGAGGATTCTCGGCGGTGTGGTAATGCCAAATCAGACAGTTAAAATAATCTGGATATAGAACGGTATCAATATCAAAAATAGAGACGATGGTTTGATTGTACTTAATTCCCTGTGGATCAAGGACCTCGACCCGAACACGCTCAGCGGCATATGAAGCATTAGATCCTTTACCGGCCATCTCACCTGGTAAATCTCCAGGGTGAACAGTGGTCACAAAGTGTCCAAAGTGACTGCCGTAACGCTCACGCATAGTCGCTCCAATTTCAGCTGCATGTTCGCCAGCTCTACCCTCTCCAGCAAGTACTACAATAATCTTCTTGGCGTCATAACGCACACGTGAAAGCGCCGCTAGACTCGCCTCAATAACTTCAGCTGGTTCTTTGTAGAACGGCAGAATAACCACATGATAAAAATCTTGGTATGGAAACCGCTCAATCATTGGCTGCCAATCTAGGGACATGTGGTGACGTAGTCGCTTCCAGTTGTAGCGGAGGTGGTATGAGAGAAAGGCGGTCTTGAGTACCCAGTAGAGCGCAAAGGCAATAACAAAGTAGGCAGCAACGAACGGTGCATAGACTGAGAGGAGCACCACTCCAATCAAAGTAGACCACGAAGCTAATCCCGGCAAGATTTCTAGGCAGCGATAAAAGAAACGGGCCCTACCTGACAGCTCAGTAGCACGACCAACGTGAAAATCCTCTCTCCTAGCGTACGGCAATAAATGGTTTTGCTCTCCTGCACTCATAAAATAGTATTGGTGAGTATATACCCAAAAGGCCAATAAATAAAGGGTTCTTGATGCGGGGGCGAAAGGGTCACTATCGGCAAACCAATAAACAAGGCCGCCCTCCCAATACCCTGTAAAAGAGGGTTAGACTTGGGCTAGCGCCCCTGGAGCGCACTCTTTTACAGGTATTGGGTGTGGAGGCCAGAGGTAGCATAGGGGTACCCTAGGTAAAACTAAAAGCCACCTGTATCTGCGATACAGTGTGGCCTCACTCGGTAGTGGTGACGCCTGGTTGTGGTAAGGTTTTGGAATTTAGCGGTAAGGTTGAGCTGGGCCACCTGTATGCTAAAGCATGCAGGTTGGTCTCACTCGGTCATAAGTACGCTGAGGCCGCAGCCTCAGCTAGATTCAAATAAAAAGCCTCAGGGAAAGTGAACTTTCCTGAGGCTTTTTATTTGAATCTTCTCTCGCTATCGCTCGCGACTTACGACTCTCGTTTTGAGCCACCTGTCAGATTCGAACTGACGACCTACGGTTTACAAAACCGTTGCTCTACCAACTGAGCTAAGATGGCTTATTGATGTTGGTTAACTCTACTATACTTTGTTGTCTTAGGGTTTTGTAAATGTTTACAAACCGTTCGACAGTCCCCCGGACTGTCTCACCTCTCCCAACTGAGCTAAGATGGCTGTTTGTTTGCTGTTGCAAACGTGACTGCTATTATGCCTTTTTTCAAAAAATTCGCAACTTTTTTATCCGCGTTCCAGCTTCTTCTGCAGCAGCTTTTTCTTTTGGGTCTCAGTAAGCGCTGTAGAGGCTTTGTGGTCTGCTACCTGCCCGAAGTGTCCTTTGGGTGCAAAAAGGGTTTTCTTCTCAATCTTGAGCGTACGAGCGCGGTCACGATTGCGCATAAACGCCGCCTCAAGTAGATCATAGGTCCTAACCAAGCTAGCCAAGACGAACCTTAGCACCTTGTGAATACTGTAGTACCAAGAGAGTTTGATAATATGACGACCTAAGTACATCAACTTACGCGACAACCAAGCCGTGATTCGAACCAAAATACTGTCGATAACATCTCGAACACCACCCAGGATTACCCGCTTACCACGCTTACTCTCGTACACAAAAAGGCTGGCACAAAGAATAAATAGCAACAAACTCAAAAGGAAAAATTGCCAGGTACCAAACATAGGTTACCTACTTGACTGAGAGACGAGAAATCTGAGCGATTGAAACGTTCTCACCAAACTTTTGAACAGCACCAGAAATCATATCCCCGATAGTTGTGTCCGGGTTCTTGATAAATGGCTGTTCCATTAGAATTTGTTCACGGAAGTATGACGCCATCTTTCCTTCAAGAATCTTTGCCCGCATCTCCTCTGGCTTATCTCCGACTTCAGTAGCAAATACCTCTTCAGCCTTCTTAAGAACCTCAGCTGGTACCTGATCCTTTGAAACATAAGTTGGGTTAGTTGCAGCTACTTGCATTGCAATCTCACGAGCCAAAGCTACGAACTCTTCGTTCTTCGATACGAAGTCTGTCTCGCAAGCGAGCAGCACAAAAGCTGCCACTTCGTTAGTGTTGTGTACGTATGAGCCAATAGATCCTGCGCCGAGTTCACGGTCAGACTTCTTCTCAGCCGCTTCACTACGCTTCTTCTTGAGAATAATAACAGCCTTGTCCATGTCACCCTCAGCTTCTTCGAGGGCTTTTTTACACTGCATCACTGAAATACCGGTCTTATCACGGAGTTCCTTTAATTGAGCTGAAGTGATTTCCATAGTTATAGAGTAGTTAAATGTTTTTATAGACAGAACAATTTTGTGGATAGTAATCCACCAACTTCCTTACAGTACGAGCTTACGCGCGTGGTGTACGTGGGCGGTAGTCACTGCGAGGTGTTGTAGACACTGGACGTGGAGCTACTACCTTTGGTACGTAAGCAGCCTTCCCTTCTACGATTGCTGCTACTAGTTCCTCAAGTACGAGCTTTACACTTCCCTGAAGAGCATCGTTAACGAGTACTGGGTAAGTAACATCCTTTACGTTGCAGTCAGAACTCATGATACCGATAACTGGAATATTCATGAATTGTGCTTCCTTGATTGCGATTGCATCATGACGTGGGTCAACAACCACCATGATGTCTGGAGTCTTGGTCATTTTACTGATACCAAAGAAGTTGTGATTGAGCTTAGTAAGCTCGCGTCCAAGTAGTAGACGTTCTTTCTTGGTGTACTTACGTTCTAGTTCACCTGACTCTTGTTCACGAACGAGTTCTTCCATACGGAAAATACGCTTCTTGATTTCAGAGAGGTTAGTAATCATTCCTCCGATCCAACGATTAACCACGTATGGCATTTCAGCCTTTATAGCAGCTGCCTTTACGTTTTCAACTACTTCAGTCTTGGTACCAACGAAAAGAATTGTCTTTCCGTTCATAGCCGCCTCCTTTACTACGCTCGAAGCTACGTTGATAAGTTCTGAAGTTTGTTCAAGGTTAAAAATATCGTTACCTTCTTTAGTTCCAAAAAGAAACGGGGTAACGCTTGGATGACGACGACTCTTTTTAAAGCCGAAGTGGGCACCTACGCCAAATAGGCGTTCGATGAGTGATTGGTTGTTAGTTTGTGTTGACATAATTAATACTAAGCAAAAAAGCGCACTGCGCTTAAGCCTCGAGAGCTTATCATATATGAAAAACCTACGCAACTGCCATGGTTAGGAGGGCCAGCTGAGGCCATCACCTCCATAGCAGTTACTACTCTTCACTTCCCTCTACCCCTTCACCGCGAGAAAACGCTTTGAGTGCTTCAACTACTGGCTGTAGCTGTCCATTAGTAACAATCCCTTCAATATTATGCCAAGACACCTTAATTCGGTGGTCAGTAATACGGTTTTGCGGATAGTTGTAGGTGCGAATCTTTTCCGAACGATCTCCGGTACCAATCTGATCTTTACGCACTGCCGCATGTTTCATCGCCTCTTCTTCTTCATGGGCCGCCTCAAGTTTAGCCACGAGAATACTCATCGCTTTTTCGCGATTCTTGAGTTGAGAGCGCTCGGTCTGACTTCGTACCTCAATACCAGTTGGCTTGTGAACCAAGCGAACGGCGGTTTCCACCTTGTTTACGTTTTGACCCCCAGCTCCTCCAGAACGTGAAAATTCCATCTCAATATCACTAAGACTGATTTCAATAGTTGGCTTCTTGCGAAGTGGCAAAATAGCCACCGAAGCGGTTGAGGTATGAATACGGCCAGCCTTCTCAGTGACGGGAATACGTTGCACTCGATGTACTCCCGTCTCGTAACGTAAGTCGTCATAGACTTTATTACCAAGAATTTCAAAAACTCCTTCTTTGTATCCACCAGAGGAACTTCGAGACTCATTTTCCACCATTGTCGGCCAACCTTGTTTTTCTGCATACTGCAAATACATCTGGGCTAGCTCTTCAGCAAAAAGGGCTGCTTCGTCGCCGCCAGCTCCAGCTCTCACTTCAAGCACCACCCCGTATGGCTTTTCATCTTCAACTTTAGCCGCTTCAGAAATTCGCTTCAATTCTTCATATAGACCCTGCTGCTGTTCAAGGTAGCCCTTGATTTCCTCTTCAGCCATTTCAGCCATTTCTGGTTCATCAATCGCTAGCTGCTGTGCTTCAGCCAATTTCCGTGTGACATCATCAAACTGACTCGCTGTAAATTGCGTTTTGTGGTTTTCGCGCCAGGCTTGTAATTCTTCTTCGTTGTATTCCATATATGTAAATCTATTGTACACAAAAAAACGCAAAAGACCGCCTCCTCAAATAATGAGAAGGCGGTCTTTATAGTTAACGCTTCTTACGCTTGTCAGCAGCTAGGGCCGCACGAGCCTTAAATCGCTCTACACGTCCAGCAGTGTCCATAACCTTCTCTTGTCCAGTAAAGAACGGATGAGAAGCACTTGAAACATCTACGTTTGCTAGTGGGTATTCATTTCCATCAGTCCATTTAGCAGTAGCGGTTGTAGCCACTGTTGAACCAACGAGAAAACGCTCGCCACTTGAGTTATCTTCAAAGATTACCAGTCTATAATTTTTTGGGTGAATATCAGCTTTCATATGTGCGGAACACTATAACAAATATGTATATTTTAGCAAGCTGCCGATACAAATGGGACGACTCTAGCTTCCAAGAACCTTAATGTCTGCATCTAGACGAGTTTTGCGATTCATTACCTGGTCGCCATAGAAAGCGTTGGCTGGGTTATTCGCCCCTCCCCAACCAGCATAGTAACGCAAAGCCGCCATACGGTTTCCAGCATAGGTACCGTTGGCACCGTTATCGCGCAAGAGTAGCGCAGTGGCGATGAAGGCGTCCTGATTATTAAATGGATTTGCTGCACTACCAGTACCATTCATACGTCGGATGGCGTCATCAGCCTGGCTATACACCCAGCCACTACCGTTGTTTACGATACCACCATAAACTGCCCAAGTAGATGGAATAAACTGAGAAGGACCCATCGCTCCTCCCCAACCATAACGTTCACCATTTGAAACAATTGGACAAGAGACTTGCTTTGAACGAGCGTCAAATCCAAGGATACCGGCAATTGCCACAAAGACTGGCGCATCGCGGTCCGGATGCATTACTTCCTTGCCACCACGAATGTCATTATAGATACAACTACCAAGGTTTGAACCGAGGTTGGTTTCTTGTTCAAGAATAGCCAAGATGAGGCCTGCCTCTACCCCTGTCTGTTGTGACGCGTACTTAGCCAAAGCTACCGCATCTGGGAACGGAATACCTCCGCCTCCACCAAGGAGGTCAAAGAGCTGACTTCGCAACTGGGCGGCGGTTTTTTGTTGTGACTCAAGTAGTTGCTGATACACTTCCTCTTCTCCTTTTGTTACTGTAAGGATCTGTTCCTTCTCCCGCTCCTTTCGTTCAATTTCTTTCTTTTGGAGCTCCTGGATACGACGCATCTCAGCTTCAGTTTCTTGTTTGGTAGCAAGCTGATCTTTTTGTGCAATGGTATCTGACTTGATGCCATGCAAAATCTCAAGCGACTCATTAAGAGATTCTTTGAGAGAATTAAAGGTCGCCACATCAGTAAAGAACTCTGAGAAGCTCTGGGTACTGAGCATCACTTCTACTAGTGAGTAATCCGCTATAAGCGAAGACTTACGCACCAAGTCTGCTAGCGATTCCCGCTGCTTCTTAGATTTGTCTTCAAGAATTGAAAGCACCACTTCCTTCTCGCCAATTTGATCAGATAATTGAGTGATGGCCACAGACCGAGCATGAATACCAAGCTGGGCTTGTTTGATCTCGCCTTCAATTAGGGAGATGTCTCTCTCAAGAGATTGGCGTTCCAGTTGTTTGTCTTCAACCAGACGACTCTGGGTCAAAATCTGTCGCTCAACGTTTTGAAGCTCAGCCTCAAGCCGTGCCCTTCTTTCAATCTCAGTTTCCGCCATAGCGAAAAACGGACTAAAGGCAGACACAAAAACAAGGCTCAAGGACAAAACGTATTTCATTGATTTAGTATACCAAATTATTGGAGCTCATCACAAATATAACCGCACAACAGAGCCGTTTTGTTTAAGAGAATAAAGCCTCTTAAACAAAACGACTTGCTTGGCTGAACTAACACTAAAAATCTGGCTGCAAAAAGCTTGTCACTC
>CAZBJN010000037.1:0-10614 GCA_964492305.1 uncultured Candidatus Saccharibacteria bacterium
CGACTTGCTTGGCTGAACTAACACTAAAAATCTGGCTGCAAAAAGCTTGTCACTCATCGACAGAGGTATCTATGCCTCCTCGTGCCGTACTTTCTTCGCTCAGATTTTTAGTGTTATTTCTAGCCATTCTATTTGTGAAGAACTCTAAAAACAGAAAACCCGGCGCCAAAGGCGCCGGGTTTCTGTTCTGATTTTTGAACGTAGCTTGAGGGCCTTTTCACAAAGCTTAGCTACGAGGCACGACCAAACGAAAACATGAGGCGTATTTGATATACGATGAATGTTTGAGTGAGGGAAGTAACAAAGTAGATAAGTTTTGTGGATAGGCTTGTTAAGCAGCTGCTTCTTCCTCCTCAGTCTTCCCCTTCTTTTCTACTTCAATATCTTCTACTGACATTGGAGCCTCTTCTACCACTTCTTCCTTAATTACTTCAACGAGCGCAACCATGACAGTTTCATCATCAGTAATCTTTACTCCCTTCGGACACTTAATGTCTGAAACATGGATGGTATCTTCGAGTGCAGCTAGTACCTCAAGGTCAACGTCGATGTGAGATGGTAGGTCAGCTGGCTTACAAGTAATGTGAACTTCGTGAAGAACCTTGTTGATGACAGCGCCAAGCTTTGTTACTGGAGCTTCACCAATAAAGTGTAACGGTACGTGAGTGGCCATTTCCTTTCCTTTTTCAATAACGTAAAAGTCGACATGGACAATTCCACCCTTAATTGGTGAAAAGACAACTTCCTTCACAAGCACCTGAACTGGTGCTTCAAGTCCTTGTAGCTCGATAATAGTTGATTCTCCAGCAGTCTTAAATGTCTTTTCAAATTCTTTCTTGTTTACAGAAATTGATGTAGCGGCAAACTTTGGACCGTACACAACAGCGGCAATCTGATCAGCGGTTTTGGCTTCTAATGATTTTGAACGTGGTTGTATGGGTAATATTACTGTCATATGTGTAAACGATACCACAAGTCGTGACAGCACGCACTACTCCCCACTAACGCGGAGTGAGGCCAGAGCCAAAGTGCTACAATCATATATATGTCAGAACAAGAACAATATGATTTCGTGGCAATCGGTGACATTGTCATAGATGCCTTTATTCAACTAAACAAAGATGCTGCGGACGTGAGTCAGGACATGGACACAGGACGAATGACCCTCCATATGCCTTTTGGAAGCAAGCTTCCATACGACGAAGTAGACGTTATTAATGCTGTTGGTAATTCACCTAACGCCGCTGTTTCAGCTCACCGTTTGGGCCTAAAGTCTGCTCTCGTAACCAACCTCGGACAAGACCGAAATGGTAAAGACTGTCTTGAAGCCCTCCGAAATGAAGGAGTCCACACCGATTACGTAAAATTGCACGAAGGTAAAGCGACTAATTATCACTACGTCCTTCGCTACGGACCAGAACGAACCATCCTTATTAAGCACGAAAAATTTCCGTACAGTTTGCCAGATTTCCAAGTTCCACCTCGCTATCTATACTTCTCTTCTATTGGTGAGCATGGACTACCATTCCATTTTGAGATCGCCAATTATGTTAAAGAGAGTGGTTCAAAGCTAGTCTTCCAACCAGGTACATTCCAAATTAAACTTGGCTACGAAGCCCTCAAAGAAGTGTACGCTGTAACCGAAATCTTCTTCTGTAACAAAGAAGAGGCACAAGAAATACTTGGTACTGACGAACAACATGTCCCTACCCTACTACGTAAATTCAAAGAACTTGGACCGAAGTTGCCAGTGATTACCGACGGCCCACACGGCGCTTACGTTGTAGACGAAAACGACCAAGCTTGGCATATGCCAATGTACCCAGATCCAGCTGATCCAGTTGATCGTACTGGTGCCGGTGATGCCTTCGCGTCTACCTTCACGGCCGCCATTGCTCTAGGCAAGACGCCAGCCGAAGCCCTAACTTGGGGACCAGTAAACTCAATGTCAGTAGTGCAGTATGTTGGAGCTCAAAAAGGTCTTCTTTCTCATGATGAATTACAGAAGCATCTCGATAATCGTCCAGCAATATACGAAGCCAAGAAAATTGATTAAAAGAGCTAAATACAAAAAACCGCTGAACTAAAAGTTCAGCGGTTTTTTTATTTTGATATCTAAATTTAAATTGCTTTCTTGGCCGCAGCTACGATAGCATCTACCCCCATACCATAATGCTCAATCAGTTCTTCTGGTTCGCCAGATTGACCAAACTGGTCATCAACTCCGACTCGTACAATCTTAATTGGAGATACTTCACTTAGGTACTCAGTTACTGCACCGCCCAAACCACCGGCTCGTTGATGCTCCTCCACCGTCACTAGTCCAGTATGCTTCTCAGCTAATGCCAAAAGCGCCTTAGTATCGAGAGGTTTAATAGTTGGCATATGGAGTACTGTTGCCCCGATTCCAGCCGCCTCAAGCGCTTGTGCGGCCTTGAGCGCATTGAAGAGCAATGTACCGGTTACCACAATACCGACTGAGGTATCTGAATCGGCAGTTTTGGTGTACATCACCTCAGCTTTACCGATTTCAAATGGAGACTCAGCGGTAGTAACTACTGGAGTATTACTACGCCCGACCCGAATATAAACTGGACCGTCATACTTAGCAGCTGCCAGTGTAGCCTTGCGAGCCTCATGTACATCAGCTGGTGCAATCACCACCATGTTTGGCACTACACGCATGAGTGCAATATCCTCAATCGCTTGGTGAGTTGCGCCATCAGGACCAACAGACACGCCAGCGTGTGCACCAATAATTTTTACGTTACTTTGATTGTAAGCAATAGTGGTTCGAATCTGCTCCCAGTTTCGACCTGGTGAAAACATCGCGTACGAAGCGATAAACGGCACCTTCCCCATCGCTGCCATACCTGAAGCCACTGAAGCCATGTTTTGTTCAGTGATTCCAACTTGGACAAATCTATCTGGAAAAGCTTCAGCAAATGGCAGAGTACGAGTTGATTCAGTTAAGTCAGCAGCTAGAGCCACAATATTCTTGTCGCGCTTACCAGCTTCTACCAAACCTTCCCCATAGCCGTTGCGACTAGGGACTTTCTGCATGTCTGCAGTATCAAACGCTTTGTCTAAATGTGGTGCTAACATACAATTATGAAATATCTTCTTTGGCGATGATTCCTGCCAAAGTTCGGAGCTTCTCGAGCGCTACGGCAGCCTGTTTGTCTTTTGGAATTCTGTCCTCAGGACCTTTACCTGGAGGATTGCCATGCCATCTAAAGTCTCGCTCAAATACATCAACTCCCTTAGACGCAATCGTATGAGCGATGATGAGTGACGGCTGACTATATACGGCTTGCGCTTTACCAATAGCATCGTTAATAGCTCTTATATTGTGCCCGTCTACTTCTTGCACATCAAAGTTAAAGGCTTCGAATTTTGCAGCCAAAGGCTCAAGCGGCATGATGTCTTTGGTATAACCATCAATTTGGATACCGTTTCGATCAACAATCACAATCAGGTTATGGAGTTTTTCTTTACCAGCCTGGAGGGCTGCCTCCCAAATCTGTCCTTCGTTAAGCTCCCCATCTCCAGTGAGACAGTAGATGTACTTTGAGGAGTACGGATTATCGATACGTTCTGCCAGAGCCATACCAACAGCCTGGGACAGACCTGACCCAAGTGGACCTGAGCTTGTCTCAAGTCCTGGTAGTGCGGTGCGGTGTGGGTGGCCCTGAAGACGTGAACCAAACTTTCGCAAGGTTAACAATTCTTCAGTCGGAAAATACCCAGCATGCGCCAAGGTGGCGTACAAGACTGGACAAATGTGTCCATTAGACAAAATGAGTCGGTCACGCTCTGACCAATTTGGATTCTTTGGATCATGCTGCAATACCTTGAAGTATAGGAGCGTCAGAATGTCTGCCATCCCGAGCGGACCAGCGGTGTGACCACTACCGGCCACAACCAACATTTCAATAATACTCTGACGAATCTGGTTCGCTTTGAGTTCCAAAAATTGTACTTCTTTTGAGGTAAGATAATGCATAAAATAACACCCCTAGTATAACAGTCGTACGCACTGATGCGTAGCCTCCGTTGTTAGTTAATAAGCGCTGATAGCTCAGCGTGAGCCGCCTTAGGGTCAACGGCCGCTACGATTGCTGAACCACAAATAAATCTATCAGCGCCAGCTTCTGCCAAACGTTTAATAGTCTTGGCATTAACACTTCCATCAATAGTGATTGGTAGATTAGGAAACGATTGTTTGAGTTCCTTGATACGATCAAGTACCCGCTCATCAAACGGCTGTCCTTGGCTACCTACCTTGGCGATACCCATTAGTTGCACATAATCAGCCACATCAAGGTACGGGAGCAACGTCTCAATCGGCACGTCATTATCAGATGCTATACCGACAGAGATTTTGGCGGTGGTCACAAATCTGGCAAATGCCTCAACCCCGATTGTATCAGTATGAAAAACAAGCATGTCGGCCCCAGCAGCGAGCCATGAGTCAGCCGCTGTGAGCGGGTCTTTAACCATTAGATCTACCTCGAGTGTATAGATATCTGTAGCCTGTTTTATTTCGCGTGGACTGCCAGCTGGTTCATATGGCCATGACACGTGTGGTACATACTGCCCATCAACTACATCCAAGTGCAACTCCGGCGAAAAGCTTAGTCCGAGTGCAAACACCCGGACCTCATCAGCGGTTTTTGGGATTATAGCTGGTACGATGGGAATCATTTATTGGGTACGTATACGTCTAGTAATGTGTTCAATCTTTTGATTACGACGCAAGTACTTTTCGCCAGGAAGCATCTCTGCCGAGAGCCAAGTAGTTATGCAGTCTTTGGTCTCTTCAACAGAAACAAACCGGGCACCAATAGAAAGTATATTGGCATCGTTGTGCTCGCGAGATAGCGAGATGATTTGTGGCTCTCCCCCGTAATACACCGTAGCCCGGACACCAGCAAAGCGGTTGGCGAGTATTGCTTCACCCTGCCCTGAACCACCAAAGATAATTCCGCACGAATTGTCTGGTGCTGCACTAACTGCGCTTGCTGCCAGTGAAATAAAGTCTGGGTAGTCATCTTCTTTATCCATGACTTTAGCGCCATGATCAACCACCTCGTGCCCGAGTTCACGGAGCCACCTAACAATCTCTACCTTATGCTCAAACCCAGCGTGATCGCAGGCGACATGAATTATTTTTTGAGCATGAGTCTGTGACATAGTTTTTATGAGACGTGTTTAGCACTAGCGCGAACATGCTCAACTAGGGTTTGGGTGTAACTAGTTTCATTATCGTACCAAGCCAACACCTTAACTAGATTGCCGCCGACAACCTTAGTAAATGACAAATCAGCAATCGATCCAACTCGTGAACCAATGATGTCTGTTGAAACAATCGGCTCATCGGTGACCGCAAAGAGATGTTGCCAACGTGGGTCCGCAGCTGCTTTAGCCAATGCTTCGTTTACCTCTTCCACTGTGGTGTCGCGCTTCGCAATAAAAGTAACGTCAACGATTGACCCTACTGGTACTGGTACGCGCATAGCAATACCGTCAAACTTTCCAGTTAGTTCTGTGTGCGCGAGAGTGGTAGCTATAGCTGCACCAGTAGTACTTGGTACGATATTTAGCGCAGCGGCTCGTCCTGATCGGTAATCCTTCTTGCTAGGACCATCTACCAATGACTGAGATGCAGTATAGGCATGGACAGTATTAAGGACAGCCTTATCAATACCAATCGCTTCTTTGAGAATGGCAATTAGTGGACTAGTAGCATTGGTGGTGCATGATGCGTTTGAAGAAATTTGGCAAGTCTTAAGCTTGTCTTCATTTACTCCCATAAGCACAGTTGCTCCAACTACTCCCGCCGCCTCCGCCTCTCCCTTTACTGGTGCTGAAATAACTACGCGCTTAGCTCCTGCATCAAGATGAAGTTTTGAACCTTCGTAAGTAGCAAAGAACCCAGTAGACTCAACCACGATGTCTATATTCAAATCCTTCCACGGCAACTTGTTTGGTTCGCGTTCTTGAGTAAAAGCAATTTTCTTACCATCGACGAGGAGTGCCCCATCAGCCACCTCAACCGAAAAAGGACTTCGCCCGTACACTGAATCATACTCGAGTAAGTACGCGAGATTGCCTAAATCTCCCAAATCGTTAAAGGCCACTACTTCAAAGTCAGGGTTACCATACGCTAGACGAAAAAACGTTCTTCCAATGCGACCGAAACCATTAATTGCTACACGAACCATAGATGTATATATACTTTATTACTAACTCCTACTACTATAGCGGGAATTACAACAATCGACACTAGAGCTTATCCTCAGTTTGTTTGGCACGCCGATAAAGTAAAAATAAGATAAGCAAAAATACAAATAAGATAAGCCAGGCTCCGGAGAAGAATGATCCCATCAACTCTACAATTTTGTCAGGAAAAATTACTTCAGGCACAACTTCAGGATGCATAAACGTGAGTAGCTGCTGATATCGACCAACCAGATTTCGCTCGTAATCAAAGATTTCAACCTGTAGCCTAGTTACTCCCTCAACCTCAAGCGGGGCGATGGTAGCTTCGTAAGCTGTTCGGTCTTTATTAATACGGAGCAAAAACGAATAGCTGCGTGCCGGATCTGCCGGATCAAGAAGGGTGACAATTATTGATTTAAGGTTGTCTGGCAAAACTCCGTACGGAATACGAATAGTAAAAACCTCACTACTTAACAGACTAATACTTTCGTCTTTGAAGGTAAATTCTCCATTACTTTGAAGCAACTTAATGTTTTCACTAGAAAAACCGAAGTCTGGGAGAGTAGTATCTATTTCAATATCTGGCAATGTAGGTAGCGTGCTGGTACCGGTCGAAGTAGCAGTACCTGATCCATTGCCCGGAACAACAGGAGTACCTGGGTTAATTGGCGTAACTGGCAGCACCTTGCGAGCGGCCACAACTGCACCAGAAGACACGGAACCATCAGCTGCAATTACAAACACTGTGTAATACTGCGTCTCATATTGATTAAGTGCTCCGTTATCTACAAAGCTTGTACCAACTCCTTCAAACACCACCGCTCCGTCGTAAGGATCAGTAGGATACCCTAGATGACTCCGCACAATTCGAATACGATTATTAAGGAACTCAGTAGGCATCTGCCAAGAAAGGGTCGCGGTAGTATCAACTACCTGCACCGCCAAATTACGCACATTGGCTGGAGTGACCGTAGTCTCTTGTGTGGTTGTAAAATCCCCGCGCTCAAGCACCACCTCACGACCAGATGGACTGTAGCCGACCAACTCAAAAAGATAACTGGTACCGGGCTCTAGTTCATTAATGACGGTTTGATGGGTCCGCTGATAGGTGTCATTAATCACAAAGCCGTCATCATAAGAACTAGTCCTACCCCACCGCAGAGCAAATCGCGACGGTAAACTTGTCTCAAACTGCAATAATGCACTATTACGTGCCGTCACAATATTTAAATCTAGTAGTCTAAATACGATAGTAGCTGATGAGCCTGTAGTGTCGGTTGAAGTGGCAGCGGGTGGAATTACCGGTGCCGGTAATGTGGTCGTAGCAAGGGCGTTTGAGGTACTCGAAATATTACCAAATGAGTCAAAGGCGTATACTTCGTACTCATACAGTGTCAAAGGGACGAGACCGGTATCCATATAGGTTGTCAGAGTAGTGGTAGCTACCGATACCCCATCACGAAATAGCACGTACCCGGACAGCTGGATGTTATCGCTAGACACTGACCAGGTCACATCAATCTGGGTTGAAGCTACTGGATCAACAGTAAGCATGGTTGGTGTGCTTGGCGCCTCTAAGTCCTCGCCACTAAAAACCCTAATTAGAAATTCGCTTGTATCAGCCAAGGAAACAAGCGGGAGCAGTAATATAAAACAAGCTACAACTAAGCGCGCCATCATAGCGGAACAGCAGTTAAGGTGGTGGTTGCAATGTATGTACCTGCAATCACTGGAGCTGAACTACCGACACTAACGCGGAAATTGATGGTGGTAGTAGCTCCGTCAGGCTGGTTTGATTGACCGGTAGCGATAACAACGTCTGAAGTAGAAAGTCCGTCCCAACAAGCCAGCGTTGTGTCTAGAGAGTCAATTCCACACACTCCACCACTATCTTTGAAACGGAGTGCTACATCATCACCTTCTGGTGAAAACCCGAAGTGGGAGTCACTAGTTCCAGTTGCAAAAGCAAAGTCAGCTGCTGGTGAAGCCACTGGCACATAGTCAGCAATAGTACCAACTATACTTTGCATGGCGGGAGCATTCTCAGACCGAATAGTTAATTCATAACCACTCGGACTATCAGTAAGCACTACCACTGAAGTTGAACCATTTGAAGTTCCACCAGTTAGACCGCCAAGTGACGGCGTCATGGTAACGTCCTGCCAACCAGTCAAACTAAGAAAGACTTCTTGCATCTGCTGATAGCCAGCCCGCAAGCTGTAACTTGAACTATCTGACGGACCAGTAGCTATTTCGCCGGCAGTACTCTCTAAACTGTAATTAGTAGAGGTCGATAGTCCCCCACCAAAGTTGATTGAATCACTCTGCAGTTGATAGCTTGAACTCGTGCGTACCTGCGCGCCAGTCACTGCCAAAGATCCAAGACATAAGCTAGTTAGAACAATTGACTGAAGTATAATTAAACAAAAAGAACGCAGGGTCATAGTGTTAAGAACGTCGTCTAAACTCGAAGTTTCTAAATAGAAATCTGAAAGTAAACAAGACTAGGAAAATAACAACGAAGGTCCCAAGCACAATCTTCCATGGCAATACATAAAACGTCACAGTAGCAGTGTCGACAATATCATCATAACCTCGGTTGATAGATACCGTCGCAGTATATCGACCAAACAACATCTCTCTGTTCCAAGAAATATCTCGAGAACGAAGTGACTTAGGTAACACAAACCATGGCTCAAGTTCTACAAATCCTACCTCTTCACCAAAGAGGTTGGCGATACGAATCTCTCCATATGGATTAAGGTGAACCGAACCAGTGTTTTCGTACGATACATTAAACGTAATAGGTCCTGACTCATACCAAAGTGAATCACCGACAACATGGACGTCGGTCAAGGCACCACTTTTGGTCACTTCACCTGGAACAGTGATGAAGAAGAGCGTTCCGATGCGCGCAATAATCGGTGACCGGGCTGAGCTGTTCTCGTCATCACTACCCTCTTGTTTAATTGTAGATACAAGCACACCGCCGTAATAACCACCAGGTTCAGCATCAGCTGGAATACTGATAGTTACTGGAATACGGGCTCTATCACCCAGATCAAGGTTGAACGAGCTTTCTGGAAATGAAATATAGTCCTTCAGTGTGTAGGGACCTCTCTGGTCTCCCAAAAACACTACCGAACGTGACGCATCATCAGAGCCGTCAATATCTTCTATTTCTAGATTAAAAGTTCGTCCATCGCTGATGCGATTTGAAACAGACATTTCATATACGACGGTTTGGCCAGGGTTAATTACAAGCTCAGCCCGACCCGGGCCAACCACGAAGTCTCCTTGATTAACTTCTCCAGTTAGCTGCTCGAGCTTATACCAGAGTTCCCCTGCAGCTGGCTCTGTCACCTCACTAGTTGTAGTTGTAGCTGTATCAGACACCAGAACACCCTCAGCTGGCGCTGGGGTGTTTTCTTGTGCGTAAACCGCTAGAGTACCAAAACAAAATACTCCAAGGGCGAATACAGCAATATAAACGTTGGTCGACAAATTTTTTGTAGTCATAAGTTGTGAGACTACAATATCTTTATTGTGGTGCTACCGTCAAGGTTGCAGTCGCAATATACATGTCTACCACTACACCCGGAGTTGGGTTGTTTGGTACGTGGACACGGAAATGTAGGGTTGAAGTAGCTCCCGTGGTCGCGTCTGTGTCACGATCAATAACTTGGAAGTTAGTTGTAAGTGGCTCCATCCAACAACTATCTGCAGTGTATCCACTACCAGTGTTGCAAGCTGCACCACTATCCAAGAAGGATTGGTCTAGGTCAGCACTATCAACAGCACTAACAGTGTATGCAAACACCGCTGAAGTACTAGCAGTAGAGAACGCGAAGGTTGGTTCCCCACCTACCGCTGGATAGTCGTGAATTGATTCACTGTCAGTAGATGCGCCTAACATCGCATTGGCAGTACCGTTGTTAAAAAATGCGATGTCCATAGTGTAGCCAGTTGGACTGTTGGTACGCACAGCTACTGTTGTAGATCCGTTAGCAGTACCGCCAGTGATACCATTTAATGACCCTACCATTGTGGTATTAACAGCGTCCACAATAAATGCTGTCTCGTCAGTGATTTCTTGAGTAATAGTAAATGGTCCACTAGTATCTTGTGCTCGACCCACTTGTGGTTCGATTATGAAGTAACTCAAAGCTAATGTAGTCACGATTAGAATCGAGGCTACGAAAGCGTGAATTACTGAATGTAAGTATTGTTTTGTCATCATACGTTTATATTTCTAATATGCTCTAATTCTAGCAATAATATCCTATAAATCTTCGCTTTTTTGGCAACTTTTTGTGTATAACTCCTGATTTTAGATACCCCCACCCCCTCCCGATCCTCCGCCACCAGCCTGGTGATAGACCTGGATTT
>CAZBJN010000038.1:0-10524 GCA_964492305.1 uncultured Candidatus Saccharibacteria bacterium
ACGAGCAAAATATCAATAGCAGCTAATAGGTTGTTCTGAAGGCCAAACTGCAATGGTGTAAAGGCGAAGTTAAAAAGTAGATTCAGAATAAAAGGTAGCAAAATCCAAAATGGAATTACCCCTTTGAAGTAGCTATAAATTACGTAGCCAAACGAAGCAAAGATAATTATGTACAAGACACTCCAGACCGGACCAAACAGCCAACTCGGTGGTGCCCATTCAGGTTTGATAAGAGTTTGGTACCAGATTACTGTATTCATATGTTAAGTATAGCACTTACCGCCTTGCGGTAATGTAGGATGTTTAAAACAACGCCATTGTTGGTCCATAGCACTACCATCAAACGTCACCAAGCTGACTACCGCCAACAATAGCGGCTAGCTTCTACATTGTATTTTCTAAATTGTTTTATTAGTTCAGCGTATTTTAAAACTTTTCTTAAGTGCAATATGGACAGGAATGGATATACGCAAAAGCAAGACCGTTAAAGCAACCACAGAAAGGACCAGTCGCCCAGGTGGATAGCCATCAAAAGTTACCAGCCAAACTTCCCACAAGTCCCATTCCAAAAGAACGGCCCGTATGACTAAAAGTGCGTAGCCAATATACCCTAAACCAAGTACAAATTTAATTGTGTCCCAAGAAAAATGTGGAGCTACTAGTTTAGAGTTAATACCAACCATGGAAGCAAAAATTATCATCGCTGTTCCACCAAGAAGCACATCAAAGGTGAACTGATTATTGCTCAGCCCGTAACTATACTGCTCAGGAAATAGAAGTATGAGCGTTACGCAATATGCGACTGCTATCCAAAAAGCAAGGACTCCGATTTGTTTCTGGTACCCCCAGCGCATATTAGGCCAATCAGTATAGTAGCTCACACTACTAGCTACCAGAGCAAGAGCGAACAAAAACGAGGCGACAGCTGCTGATACAAATGACACAGCTTGCAGACTTAACAAATCTATTCCGATAAAAGCAGTGTACCCTGCACATAGGACAGTCAACGTCAAAGTAATTGATACGGCAACTAACCACTTTTTTGATTCGCTTGGAATTGTAAACGTATCTACTTGGACAGGTTTCATATGATTACTTGGTTGAGTGTTTTACTGCTGTAGTTAACATCTCGGGCTTTGCATCAACTTTTTTATTAGGGTTAAAGATACGATGTGGATCAAAAATTTCTTTAATTTCCTTGAAGACCTCCAGCACTTCTGAATTAAACATCTTGTGCAGATAGGGTGTACGAATCAGTCCGTCGTTATGTTCACCTGTGATAGAGCCGTGATATTCGCCCACCAGTGTGTAGACGCGATCAGACAATTCATTAATTATATTAGTGAAATCTGGTCGAGAAAAATCCATCAATGGAATGATATGGAAATTTCCATCACCAACATGTCCTGCAACAGTATATAAGAGCTTGTATTCATCAAGAATTGCATATAGTTTCGGCAAAAATTCAGGGAGATATTTTGGCATAACTACAAAATCATCAATAAACGGTGCAGTATGTAGGTCTCGTACATTTTCACGTAATAATTTAAAGCTTTCTCGTCTAATCACCCAGAATTTTTCGGCTTCGGCTTGAGAACGTGTAACATGGGTAGCTATACCAAAATGAGTTACTGTTTTTTGAGCCCGTTTCGCTATAGCCTCAGCTTCCGCATCTGTATCAGCGGCAAACTCCGCCATTAGAACTAGTTTAGGCACACCACCTTTTAATATCAATTTGATCTCCGGCCAAAAGTCATGCAGTATTTTAAACGGATTACCTCCGAGTCGCCAGAATAGTTTTGGGAATACACGCATCATGACATTAAACGTTTTATCGTCGTAAGATTCAAAACTTTCGGGTTTTTCTTTCAAAACTACATTCACAATTTCACCAAGCTGAGACATGTGTTTAGCTCGCAAGAACAACACCAACATACGTGAAGCTGGTTTTGGCCTTACTAAATTAAACGTAATCTCAGTGATCAAACCAAGTGTTCCTTGTGATCCAACAAATAGCTTTGTTAGATCAAACATATCTGTCTTTTTGTCCCAAACATTCCAAATACTGTATCCAGCTGAATTTTTACTTACTGTTGGTTTTGCAGTAGTAATTGCTTCATAATGATCATGAATTAGTTGCTCAACACGACGATATATTTCTCCTTCATAATCCTGCTGTCCTTTTTTGAATTCAAGTTCGTCTCTAGATAACGCCGCAAAAGTGTATTCCTTTCCATCTTGCAGAACTACTTTCAGTTCGCGTACGTAACGTTCAGTTTTACCGTAGGTTAATGACTTTTCACCAGCAGAATTATTGGCCACCATACCACCTACAGTATTGAGCTCACGGCTAGCGGTGTAGCTGGGCATAATAACTCCATGCTTGAGTGTTTCAAGTTCAAAGTCTCGATAAAACACCCCTGGCTGAGTCACGGCTGTATGCGAGTCAACTTTTTTGATTTGATTAAAGTAGCGTAGGAAGTCAATTACAATACTCGATGTCAGTGGTCCACCAGACATGTCGGTTCCTGCACTGCGGGCAGTTAATGATAATTCACCACGTTTAGTATGAACGTAATGAATAAGTGTCGATAGATCAGCTGCATCTTTTGGGTATACCACTAACGATGGCATGACCTTAAAGATGCTGGTGTCCTCACTATATTGTTCAAGAGTTTCCGGCTGATTATCTATGTCTCCAGCAAACGAATTAGGTATATTGATTAGGGAATATTGTGTCATATTGATTATTAGTGACCAGCATTATCCTGCTCGGAAAAATCTCCGTCAAAGATACTTGGATCGGCTTCTCCAGCTACTTCGATGGTTCCCCACGCACCCTTATCAGTACGCATGAGTGCATGGTCGACTAGCACGTATGTACCAGGATAATCGACCGTAAACTCAACGATGGTTGACCCGCCCGCGGGCACATTAGTTGTTTGTACGTTCTTAAACATGGCTCCGCCCATTGAAGCTTCAGGGTATACTGTGTCAAATATTTCTCCAACTACGTGAAATGAGGAGTTATGTACCACTCCGCCATTTCCAACGTACATACGAATTGTATCTCCAACCTCGGCCTGCATTTTACCAACAACTCCATTTGGACGACCATTGAATGTAATGTAACTCGGCACTCCGTTCATCATCTTCTTTGCATCAAAGGCTTGTAGGCCTTGGCGACCAATGGCACCTGTGGTAAAAATTTCTCCTTGCATCACGTAAAATTCTTTATCAACTGCAGGTAACCCCTCTTTTGGCTCTACAAGAATTAATCCGTACATACCGTGTGCCATATGCACCGCCATATTTGGTACCGCACAGTGATACACAAATAATCCTGGATTCAAGGCTTTAAACGTAAACTCCTTTGATTCTCCTGGTTTAACAACGCTCACAGCACCACCTCCACCAGGGCCAGTCGCTGCGTGAAAATCTACATTATGGTGATGCAGGTTATATTCACTATTTTTTATAGTTACCTTTACGATGTCGCCTTCTCTAATTCGAAACATTGGCCCTGGAACAGTGTTATTAAACGTCCAGTAGTTAAATGTAATGCCGGGAGCTATTTCGGATAATACCTCGGTGGTTTCAAGATATAACTCGCGAACTTGCCCACCAACGTCTGGTGCCGTATCAGAATCCACCACCTTTAGCGTACCACTTGCCATTTCCAACAAATCAACGTTTGAATCTATAGGTTCTAAAATAGTAATTGGCGGCGGTACATCTTTAGGATCACGCGCAATATCTTTGACATATGGGAATTGGTCTAAGTGTTGGAAGAATGAGATAACATTTTTCAGTGGTAAACCTGGTCCAAACCCAGGTCCAAACGACTCGACATACACCGGATATTGCAGAGCGTACATGCGACCGACTGAAACAGATACAAACAAACTGATGCCGACCACAAAAAACAGCATCGATACTCCCATAGGTAAGGCTTTAAGACGCCACACTAGACGTAATAGAAAAAATAGCGAAGCGGTTATCGCCATTGCTAGTCCAAAAGCTTGGATAAGAGAAATCCATAAAAATTGAAATAGCTGGACGCCTCCCAATAATAGTACGCCGCCTAATACTATTACAGTGCCTATGAGAAACATTATCACCAAAGCCCATGACAAATACTGAAGCCTGTGAAAGTCTTTAACTACTGGCTTGTCAGATGATTTAAATGGATTCATATAATTATAAGTATACTATTCAATACCTAGTTCTTTAGCGCCATACGCACCACCAGGGCTAATATCAAAAATGGCAGTTGGGACTATAATCAGCAGACCTTTAACTACTCGTTCTGGGTTTTTGACCTGCACCCATTCGACCGCCTCTTCAAAAAACTCACCCTCAGTAACATAAGTAACGTCTCCTTTAATTTGGATTCCTTTCATATTTTCCCAAGCGGTAAGAGCACAAGATGATGAGGCGCAGGCATTGCTGGCTGTTTTATTCATAAAAAAATCGAAGAGCCAAATACTGGATTCGTTTACCCGAATCATTGAAACGGGGACAACATTAATATCTCCGGAACAAGTGGTTGCAAAGGCTTTAGCGGAAACAGTTTCTAAAATAGTTTTTACAGTTGAGGTAATGTGCATAGTATAAAATTATGGTTTACAATATTTGAAACACCCTTTTATGTAGGGCTATACCCATGAATTTTAACTACCAAACAAAATCTACTTAGTAAACTAATTAGAAATTTCTGTAACATAAAGAATAGCCTGTAGTACAAAGCTTGAAATTCATATATGACGGCGGTAAAAAAACCGCCGTGAGTCAACATTTATTTTTTAGTTGGCTGTAGTAGTTGCACAAAATAATCAGTATCTCCATGAGATACAGTAAATACTGTTGTTTTCATCAAGAAATAAGTTCCGTCTTTTCGCTTATCAACCACTTCATCAGTTTGAAACAAATTTCCTGTATCTAACGACTCCCACATAGCCTGATGAACATGTTTAGGTGTTTTACCGCTAGCTAGCATTTTGGTATTTTTACCTAGCACTTCTTCTAAGACATAACCGAATTGCTTTTCCCACAAGGTGTTTACGTACAAAATATTAGCATTGGTGTCGGTTACCAACATTGGCTGCTCGGCGCTATCCGCCCACGCTCGAATCATAGTCAAACTGTGTTTAGAGTTTTTCTTTGCAACTTTCTTACGTGCCTGTGAACGCATTTCAATTAAAGACGGTACAGCTTCTCTCACAATCTCAACTCGTTTCTGCAGGCTGTTTAGCAATCGCTCAGGGTGTTCGATCGACCAGTATTTATAGCGACGAACTACGTAATAACTCATCAATCCATCAGCATGTAGAGTGTCTACAATTGCTTGTACCGTATTGCGAGCCATTCCTACTTTCTTAGCTAAATCTGAAATATGTGCCTCACCTAAGCGAAGTGACGTCATATAGACTTTCGCCTCTTTAGGGGAATATCCAAGTTGTTCAATTACTTTCTGGTATTGCATAAAGTAATCATATGATACATCTAACTAGAAATAACTAAAGTGTCTTGCAAAGAAAAAACAAGAACGACCATAAAGGCGTTTCTTGTGCTAACTTGATACTGTCTCGAGCCCTCTCTAAACGGCGGTGTGGTCGAAACTTACTTGAACAAATTAGTACCTAAACCAGAGTATGTTCGGGTTTATGGTACGAATGCAGTTCAAGCATGCTTGTATACAGTTTCAGTAGCCTAATTCAGCTTTATTCTCCTTTTAGGATAATATAGCTTAATCCGGATTTGGATCCTTAAACAGTCCTCAGGCTGTTTGCTTCCTAATTCACTATGTTCATTGCGGAAGTGACAGGATTCGAACCTGCGAGGGCTTTCACCCAACACGCTTTCCAAGCGTGCGCCTTAAGCCACTCGGCCACACTTCCAAATCACCTCCTACTTCCCCATTTCGCGGAGCAGGCGGATGCGGTCTGCTGCTGGTGGATGAGTTGCAAAGAGTCCACTAAGCTTTTGTCCAAATGATTGTTTACCTTCTGCTGCGTATGGGTCTGAGATAAATAGATGTGCAGTGGCGTGAGAAGCGCGTTTCATTGGACGATGTGAGCTACTGATTTTCTCAAGTGCTGAAGCGAGGCCTTCTGGGTAGCGAGTAAGTAAAGCCGCTGAAGCATCGGCCAAGTACTCACGCTTACGTGAGATAGCTAGCTGTATCATCTTGGCTGCAATCGGAGCAAGAATGATGCCAGCGATACCTAGTATCAAGAAAATAGGACTACGGTCACGATCATTTCCACCCATAAACATAGAGCGAGACAAGAAGTCTGCGAGCATCGCCACAAAGCCCGCTAGTACCACAGCCACAGTCATCACCAGCATGTCTCGGTTACCAACGTGCGATAACTCATGAGCCATCACTCCTTCAAGTTCGTTTCGATCAAGGATTTGCAGCAAACCAGTAGTAGCCGCTACTACTGCGTGCTCAGGGTCGCGACCAGTTGCAAACGCGTTTGGCGACGGGTCTTCGACGATATATACCTTTGGCATTGGGAGACCGGCGGTAATTGAGAGATTCTCAACTACATTGTATAGCTCCGGAGCCTCAGCCTTGGTAGCTGGACGAGCGCCAGTCATGCTGAGCACCAACTTGTCTGAGAACCAGTAACTACCAATATTCATTAGAATAGCGAAACCAAACGCCACATAAATAAGCGCTGGGTTGCCCATATACCAGGAAGCAGCGTAGCCAATTGCTACAATTGCGACTAAAAATCCAGTCATTAAAGCCCACGTTTTTCGAACATTACTCGCTTGGTGTGTATATAAGGTAGCCATATGTAGAGAGTAGTATAACGCAAAACCACCAAATAGATAAAGACTGAATCACCAGCTGCCACCTCCGCCGCCTCCACCACCTCCACCTGAACTACCGCCACCAGATGAAGCTTGAGTTGAGGTCGTTACTGCACTCGTGAATGAGGTTAGGTCATGAGTAAAGGCGGCGGCCGCAAAGGCACCGGTAGAGCCATTACTATCGTACCAACTAGGGTTAGAGATTTGCATATCAGCAAACACGGCCGCCCACTTCTCTTCTACTCCAAACGCGATAGCGAACGGCAAGTACTGCATAAACTGCTCCGGACTACGCTCTGGTGCATTATGGAAATCAAAACGCTCTTTATCAGTTACAGACAAAAAATGTTTGAAACCCTTGAGGTGATACATCGCCTCATAACCTTTGGCGGTTCGTCTGCAGTGTTTGATGGCTACACTGATAAGCCACAGTAGGTATACCGCACCCAAGAACACTACAACCGGAACAGGAATTACATTAATCGTTCCGAGGAATATAGCAGCAGCTAATGCCGCACTCGGAACCATAAAAGTAGCAAAGCCATAGGTCTCATTCTCAAAGAAACCACTTTGACGTAAGTCAGCTCGAATAGCAGTATTGAGCTCAGATAAGATGACTGCATTACTCTGCTTTTTGGCATTATCATTCTTAATACTTGAGAGCGCCACTACCGTGCCCACCTCAACACTATCTTTAAAGAAGAGTGAAATTACTTTTGGTAAAAACTCACCTGGTATTTCACTGACAGGCTTTAGCAACTCTACTTCGTAATCGGTAACATCAAATAACCAAACTACCTTTTTCTCAGTCTTCCTAATCTTTAAAAATCCTAACTCAGCTAGGTAAACTACCCCCGCCGAAACGTCCTTAGCATCAAGATTATCGTCGAAGAGGACACCAGCCATCATTGGTGTTGTGCCTGGATACGGTTCGTACTCAGCAATCACTGGTCTATCCTTGTGGTAGTACGTTTGGTGACGCCAAGTATGTGCAATCATGCCAATAAGAGTGAGGACAAATAAGCCAAGTAAAAATGGCACATAATTAATTTCTTCATTCACTACTACTGGCATGTCAGGGCCTTCAAGCAAGTACGCCACAGTAACTCCAGCGCCAGCTGGAAGATTGTCTGTTAGATAAATATGAGGCTGCGGCATTGTGCAGGTATCAGTTGCACCAAACTCCCCCACATAACAACTGCTGGAAATAATTGGTGTAGGACCACTAACAGTAACCGCCACTTCCTGCATAGAAACCGGCCACTCATTTCCAGTGACATTCCAGTAAAACTCTACTTCGTCACCACTCAAGTACGACAAAGCACCAACTAAAGTGTAGCTAATGGTATACACATGTGAACCAGTAATAGTAGTATCTGGATCACCAATTTTAATCTCGCGACTACTTCCACCACTGACTTCAAATGGTACCGGTTCCCCGTTTTGCTCGACCATGATATCGGTTATTTCTACCGAGCGGTTTTTGTACCAAGTGGTAGCTGGCTCGGCATGAGCAGTTTTAATTGTCCGGAAAATTCCGTGACGATACTCAGATTCAAAATCATACACAATCGTTTCTTCTACATCGACTGAAGCGTCAGCATTTATTTGGTACTCCACAGAGAAACTGGTAATCTCCTCAGCCAAGACCACTCCCGGTAAAGTAAATATTAAAAAACTAAACACCGTAGCAAAGAAAGTACGCATACTACTAGTATATAACAAAACCCGGTCTTTAAGACCGGGTTTTGTTATATACCTTTGTTTGAGTAAGTTGGTTAGAGTGGAATCCCTTGCGGGCTCTCGTTTGACTGATAGCCAACGTCTTCAGACCAGACCAAAAAGTGTTGGTGTTTGTATCGGCCTTTCTTGAGCAGATTCTCTTCTCTAGCAACAGCAATTTCTTCTGGAGTAATATCAAGCTGATTAATGATAGTCTCAAACACAACCATTAAATCTGAGTACTCCTCGAGGAAATCTTTCTTGGTACGAACCATCGCCAAGGCAGTGGCTTCCTCTTTTATCTTCTTAAATAATTCTTGCTGAAACTCTTGAACATCACTAATCTGTCGTACTTCACACTGCTCTCGCTTAGACTTAATCTTGTCTGGAATGTTATCCCGAACAAGTTTGTTGTAATAGATACGCGTTATTTCAGACATGAAAGTTTATGTTAGAAACTAACCTTAACTGGTTCTCGTTCCTCACTTCCTTCAGCTAATTCAAAGAATTGCTCTTCTTTGAAGTTGAAAGTACTTCCAACGATATTTGAAGGGAATGATTGGAGCGCAATCTTCAGGTCGCGGACATTACCGTTATAGAAACGACGCGCAGCTTGAATCTTGTTTTCGGTATCAGTAAGTTCAGTTTGAAGCTGAGCGAAGTTTTGGTTGGCCTTTAGGTCTGGGTAGGCTTCTGCTACTGCGAGCAACTTACCAAGTGAAGCACCAAGAGCTGATTCTGCACCAGCCATTGCTGTAATTTGTTCAGCAGTGATATTACTTGGGTCAACGTGTACTTGTGTTGCCTTTGCTCGTGCATTGGTCACTTCTTCAAACACTCCTCGTTCATGAGCAGCATATCCCTTAACTGTTTCAATCAAGTTTGGAATAAGGTCATAACGACGCTTGAGTTGCACATCGATATCAGCCCACGCTTCTTTGGTGCGCTGAGTGAGGCGAACGAAATGGTTGTACGCAAAGATAACGTACACCACTACTACTCCTACTATTGAAATAATAATCCAAGTCATAAATTTTAGTTACGTTATTATCGTTTGCTTTTAAGCGCTTAAATTATATCACAAAAGTCGCTTTAGACAGCAAAAAACCTAGCCGATGGCCAGGTTTTTTGCTGTCTACATATTTCCCTTTCCTTAAAAGTGTCTGTTCACAAACCATCAGATACGAGGCGCTACCAAACGAAAACATGAGACGTATTTGATATACGATGAATGTTTGAGTGAAGGTAGCAACAAAGTAGCTGAGGTTTGTGGATAGACACTAGTACATTCCTCCACCCATGCCCCCCATATCCGGCATAGCTGGCTTTCCTTCTTCTGGTTCGTCCGCAATCGCACATTCAGTCGTTAGGAGAATTCCAGCGGCAGAGACTGCATGTTGTACACCGGCACGTTCTACTTTAACTGGGTCGATGATTCCGGCTTTTATCATGTCAGCCACCATTTCACCTTTAGCTGCATCATAGCCAGCATTGCCACCTGCTTCTTTTACCTTTGAGACAATTACTGAACCATCCACCTTTCCAGTATTGTCCGCAATTTGCTTAAGCGGTACATCAAGTGCTTTGAGGACAATGTTGTATCCAACTAGTTCCTCTGCACTCAAGTTCTTCTTAGACAACATCTCCTTCTCTACAATTGCTCCGGCGAGCGCCAGAGAAGTTCCGCCTCCTGGCACAATTCCTTCATCAATTGCTGCTTTGGTGGCATTTACTGCATCTTCAATCTTAAGCTTGAGATACTTCATCTCAGCTTCAGTAGCAGCACCCACACGAATGACTGCTACTCCACCTGAAAGCTTGGCGATTCTCTCTTCAAGCTTATCTTTATCAAACTTTGAAGTAGTAGTTTCTAGTTGAGCCTTGAGTGCAGTAACGCGTTCAGCAATATCTTTCTTTTCACCAGCTCCACCAACTACCACAGTACTATCCTTGGTAGATACCACCCGATCAGCTCGT
>CAZBJN010000039.1:0-10307 GCA_964492305.1 uncultured Candidatus Saccharibacteria bacterium
GGCTATTCTTGATGCTGCTCATGCCAGTATCAAAACTGAGGACCCAACACTCGCTCCCTTGCGAGTACCGTTAACAGCCGCTAAGTCTTTTAAAGCCAGCTTAACAGTTCAGCAATTTGCACACACAGCGGTGGAGGAAGGGTTTGTGGTGGCGCAAATTGAATCAGAAATTGCCGCCGGGGTACCGGCTGAAGAAATTGCAGTTATTGTGCGCACCAATCGCGAGGTGGAGTTATTTACTAAACTGCTACGTAAGGCCAATGTGCCGGTTGCTCCATCAGCTGACACTGATATTTTGGACCATGTGATTACCAAGCAGGCGCTCACGCTTCTGCGGGCTGTGGTTGAGCCAGAAAACGAACGTTTACTAGCGGAGTTATTACACGCTCCATACTTAAATGTATCCACTACTGATTTGGTGCGGGTACTCTCTGCTCGAAGCTACACACGATCACTCTGTGTCCTTTTAGAAGATGAAGCGGAACTCAAAGAGCTTGGGGTCACTGATACGTCGGCACTTAAACAGGTATTAACAGTACTTGCTACTGCCAAGGATTTGGCTGTTACCAAGAGTGCTGCTGAGATTGTTGAATATGTATTTAAAGAGAGTGGTTTCTTGGATTTTGTGATGGCTGAAGAGCCGCTTTCGGGCGCTACAGTGGTTCGTCGTCTTTATGATGAGGTGGAAGGTATGTGTCAGCAAAAAGGTGGACTTACACTGCGTGAAGTATTAGAGCAATTTGCTTTACTGCAAAGTTATGGGTTACCGCTCACAGCACCAGCTATAACAGTTAGTCGGTCTGCGGTCGGTGTTATGACAGCACATAAAGCCAAAGGCCTGGAGTTTGAAGTGGTGTGTCTTCCGCATCTTACAGACAATGTCTGGGGAGGTTCGCGAGCGCGCAGCTCTACGTTTGATTTGCCTGTCACTAAACATGAGGTGACAGACGCGAAGGCTCTACTTGAAGATGATGAACGAAGACTGTTTTATGTGTCACTTACTCGCGCCAAGCGAAGACTGCTGTGTTCACATTCAGTTATGAATATAGAAGGTAGGGAGTTTGCACCTTCTCGCTTTTTGACCGACTTACTTGGGGTACATATAACAGAAGTTGATCAGGCTAAGTTTATGGAGGAATTTAATCCACTGACTGCACTTACCCCAGTTCCGCGAGCAAAGATTGACGTGGCATTTTTGCGATCAGCACTAGAAGAGCGTGGCTGGTCTGCTACTTCATTTAATAACTATCACGAAAGTCCGTGGGAGTTCATTTATAAGAATGTTCTCCGAATCCCGAGCATCAAGACTCCAGAGTTACAATTTGGTACAGCCGTGCACGCTGTGTTGGAGCGAATTGTGCGGCATCAGACGGCACAAGGCACTGCGCCTGACGACGCAATGATTATTGGTTGGTTGGATACTGCCCTTGGTCAAAATGTCCTTTCAACTAGTGAGTTCACTAGACTGCATGAGCGTGGAATGAAAGCGGTGTTTGGCTACCAACAAAAACTCAAGGAAGCACTTCTGCCTGGTATGACTACCAGAACTGAGTTTGGGGTTAAAGCCACTCTGTCTACTGGCCTTGCCGATTTCCCCGAGGTGCTACTCACTGGTAACTTTGACCGGATTGATAGTGGAAATGACGGAATGGCTATTAGGGTAGTTGATTATAAAACTGGTAAACCCAAAACTCGTGGTGAGATAGCTGGTACCACCAAGACTAGTAATGGTAACTATAAGCGCCAGCTAGTATTTTATGCACTACTACTCTCACTCCAAAGTGACGAACGGCTAAAAACGTCTACCACAGTACTTTCGTTTGTAGAGCCTGATCAGAAGGGCGTGATTCATGAAGAATCTTTTTCTATTACGGAGGATGAGATAGCTGAACTTAAGGCGGAAATTATTGAAGCGACTAGGTCGGTAGTGAGTGGGGAATGTTTAACGGTCCCATGTGATCCGGAAGTGTCTGATTTCTGTCATTTGGCGGAGCGACTAAGATAAGTTTGTGCGTTCACACCCCCATTTAAATGGGGGTGTGAACATAATAAAAACCCGCGGCCTTTGGCCGCGGGTTTTTATGTTAGTAGCTACTAGTTAGTAGGTGTAGCTCCTTCTAGTTGTCCGAGGAGATTCTCGACAATCTGCTTCACCACTTCGTATGGCTGTGCACCTTCGATTGGAGCTTGTTGGTTACCAATAAGTACAAACGATTGTGGTGTACCCTGGATTCCTGCAGCCGCTCCGCCATTGAAGTCTTCTGTTACTACTTCCTTCATTCGACCACTTTCAAGACAAGAGGTAAATGTAGCATTATCAACTCCAGCAGTCAGAGCATAATCCTGCAATTTAGTGATGTTGGTAGGTTCGTTAATATCTCGTTCTCCAAATACTAGATCACTGAATGTCCAGAATGCGTCGTTGCCAGCAGTGTCACCTACACAAAGCGCAGCTTCTGAGATGCGAGGTGCATTTGGGTGAAGTTGTGGAATAGGGAATTGTCGGTACACCCAAGCCACCTTACCGGTAGCGCCATATTCTTCTATAATACGATTCATAGTTTCGTGGAAAGACTTACAGAATGGGCAGTCATAGTCTGAGTATTCTACGATTAGAATTGGAGCGTTCGGATTACCTTTGATGTAGTCACTCTCATCAACCGGTGGAATATTAGAAGCTGTAGTTATTGGGGCATTTCCGTCATTTTGAGCAGCGGTTGGGGCAACTGTCTTGTTCATGCCACTAAAGTAGATAGCGACCGCAATGAGAGCGAAGCCAAAAACAATTGAAAGTGGAATTGCTAGTGAATTTTTGGTAGATGATGGTTCCATAATGTGATTTGATTAATATACCGTGATTATATCATGTTCTTTTGAAACTGGATGATATACTATTCACTATATGGATATTACAGCAGCGCTGATTTTGGGCCTGGTTCAAGGCATTACGGAGTTTTTACCAGTTTCTTCAAGTGGACACTTGGTGTTGGTGCGAGAATTTTTGGTTTTAGATGATGCCAACGCCCTCGCGGTTGATGCGGTACTGCACTTGGCCACAACGGCAGCCATTTCGCTGTATTTTTGGAATGATATCTGGGTCTTGATTCAAACGGCCATTCGTAAGCTGGGTCGACTGCCAGTAAATGAAAAAGATCTCACGCTACTATATGCACTTATGATTGGTACGGTGCCAGCGGTCGTGGCCGGTCTCTTGCTTGAGTCCATGATCGAAAAACACTTCACGTCATCGTTGCTTGTAGTGGCGATTTTATTTTCTGCAGCGATATTTTTTATGTACGCAGAGTGGCGCTACTACACTAAGCCACCACAAGGTCCGCTGACGGTACGTCGTGGTCTGTTGGTGGGTTGTTTTCAAATGATGGCATTACTGCCTGGGTTCTCACGTTCTGGAGCAACTTTGGCCGGTGGTATGTTGCTTGGTATGTCTCGCATTGAGTCAGCTCGCTTCTCATTTCTATTAGCTATCCCAATTACCTTTGGCGCGGGTAGCAAAAAACTCTTAGAACTAATTTCACTTGGAGGAAGTGTTTCGTGGCTACCAATTGCTCTGGGTGCGGCAGTTAGTTTCTTGGTAGCACTTGTTGTTATTCATTTCTTCCTCGACTTCATTCGCAGATACTCATTGTGGCCATTTATTTGGTACAGTATCGTCCTTTCATTGCTCGTCGGATACGTAACGCTCTACGTCTAGGTCAACTTAGGTTATTTTAAAAGAGGAGAGAGTGGGTCATGGCAGCTTCTTCTTTGATGCCCCAAGTGCTTATATCAAGTGGTATTTCACGTTTACGTGAACCATCTTTAAATTTTACATGGCCATTTTTGAGGGCATAATCAAAAACTTTTTTAGTTACCTTTACGTCTTGTTCACAGTATTTTTTGATTTCATCAATTTTGCCTTCGCGCCACCAACGTACGGCCTGGAGACCGTGTCCTGATTTTTTGGCACCAACTGTAGCTTCAGCCACACTGTCTAGGCGCAACCGTCGCCCTAATGACTTACGAATTTCTTCGAGTAGGTCAATGCTTTTTATTTGTGTTAGGTCACCTGGGTAGTATTTATTTAGCAGGGGAATATCAAAGTGGTTACTGTTGTATCCCACGAGCGCGTCCGCTTTCTCAAGGAGGGGCCAGGCACTCTGCAGTTCGTCAATTGTAACTGTCAGGTACTTGTCAGTTTCACTGTCATAAAACGTACCTACAGAAATATCTAGCGCAGTTGAATCTGAGCTCCCAACGTCTTGAAAAGTGTTTTGAGTTTCTAGGTCGAAGATGATATACCGCATGGCTAGTTGTTGGTTATGAGATGGGTCAAGAGGTTTTCTAGTGAGTCTGTTAGTTCTGTGGTCTCAGCTAAGTTTTTGAGAGTAAAGGTTCCACTTTGCAGTTCGTCACTACCAACAACAATTGTGTACTTGGCTCCACGGTCTACCGCGTCACTAATCTTCTTACCAATTTTTTTGGTGCCAATGTCGGTTGCCGTTGAAATACCCCTGGTCCTAATTATATGAGCTACTTTTTGGGCTTCGAGATTGAGTTTTTCATCGGTTGGGATGACAATTAAACAAGGAGCAGTTTCTTTTATGTGTGATGGAATAAGTTTGTGGGTTTCAAGGAAGTCGCGCATAATAACATCTCCTGCGCCGAAGCCAATTCCTGAAATAGCGTCATCACTAAACATTGCTGTTAGGTTGTCATAGCGTCCACCTCCGCACATTGAACGATTGTTGTCTGGACTGGTGTCAAATACTTCAAAGACTGTCCCAGTGTAGTAATCAAACCCACGAGCAATAGTGCGATCTAGTCGTACATTAGTGATGCCAAGCTCACGTAGGCCATTAATAACTTGATTGGTACCAGTGGAGTCTTCTACAAGTGCTGTTACTGCAATACTCTGGTGTGTGTCTCCGAGGATTTCTTCAAGAGCAGCTCTGTATTCTTCAGCAGAGATTTTATTCTTACGGTCGTTTAGTCTGGTGATAGACGTAATCACGTCTTGGTCTTTGATACCAAGTGAATTATAGAGTGCGGTCATTTCTTGTCTGTCGTTAACGCGAATTTCAAACATATCAGGCGTTGCTCCGAAGTCGACGAAAAGCTGGTGTACTAAGGCAATGAGTTCAACATCGGCGGTGTAATCATCGGCACCAAACATATCGCAGTTAAGTTGCCAGTGTTCTCGTAGTCGTCCACGCTGTGGACGTTCGTATCGAAATAGATTAGGAATTGAATACCAGCGAAGCGGAAACTTAAGCTCGCGTCGCTTACCAGCTACCATCCGGGCTACGGTCGGAGTCATTTCTGGACGGAGGGTTACCTCACGTTCACCACGATCAGTAAAGGTATAAGTCTGTTCATTGACCATTTCTTCATTAACGGCCCCTTTACTACGGTAAAGGTCTGAAGGTTCTAGAATTGAGGCATCGTAGCGCTCATAGCCAAAAGACTCAGCGGTCTTGGCCCAGGTGTCAAAGATATAGCGTTGCACAGCCATGTCTTCTGGATAAAAATCCCGTACTCCTTTATAAGATTCAGTAGAAAGATTACCTTTGTTCATAGCGTGATTGTAGTTGAGTAAATAGGGTATTGCAAGCTAGTCAGTCGTAGTCTCCAGAGTGCCCTGAAGAGAGCGGAGGCGTTCGTCGGTAGCCTTTTGAATCATTGATTGAAGTCCGCGAGGATCTGGTAGGCCGGTAGTCATAAAGTTACTTTCAGCAGCACTCGCGGTCTGGGCGCGCAGTGTCCCATAATTTAAGAAGGTTGGAACTATGCCGTTGATTGAAACTTTGATGTCCTGAAGGCGTTCAAGTCTGAAGCTGCTAACCTTGCGATTAAAGAAGTGAATTTGATCAATTACAATAATACGGTGATCGGTAATTACCCAGAGATCTAGGTAGTAGTGTGTCCAAATCATAAAAGCAGAAAGGAGGGTCAATAACACCCAGACTGCCGAGGCAAAAACAATCAGTGAAGAATAGGCGCTAAGGTCAACGTTAAGAGGGATATATTCCGGTAGTGAGTTTAGAAATAACAGCACCACAATTGGCAGGAAAGAAAACATTAGTGCCACAATCAATTCAGATGTGATCACAAACCAATGTTTACGCACAGTGCTAATCACATTTTCATTGGCTTCAAATTCTATTTTTTCAAAAAGCATAAACAATTATTAAAACGAGAGGGCGATAATACCAAGGGTGGCGATAAGTGGCACAGTAGTTACTAGATAGGTAATTAGCGTGATAGATGTCACGCGAGCATTGACGCTGTATTCGTTCCAATGGTAGTACATGACAATAGTAAAGATTATGTACGCAGCGGACATAATATAAAAACCAAACATGAGCGCGGTCTTTAATGATATTGCAACGGTTGCGTTGCCAAGTTCTTGTTCCATCTAGTTATTGTAGCACCAGTTCTGAAAATCTTTTGACCCCATACTGATCTTTGTGGATGGTCACAGTAAAGTAGGGTTCAGCCAGTTCGACAATTAATTCAGTCTGTTCAGGTTCGTGCTCGAGCCAAAGCTGTCCATGTGGCAGTAGAAAGTTTGGAGCTTCGGTGATGGTGCGGGCGATGAGTTCCATGCCAGCGTAGCCTCCATAGAGGGCGAGGGCCGGCTCATGAGCTTTGACCGAAGCTTCAGCGCGGTCAACTTCTGGGTCGATATATGGAGGGTTGCTGAGTATAAAGTCATAGCGTAGCTGGGGCTCAGTCTTAAGACCGCTAAATAAATCGCTCTGAACTATGCGTCGCCTCGCTTCATGAAGACCATTCTCCTCACAGTTATGGGTGATGGTGGGGAGGTGGGCAGCATCTATTTCAGCAAAATGGATAGTGCTTGCGGGTAACGCGTGGCCAACCGCAACTCCAATGCAGCCACTACCGGCGCAGAGGTCGAGAACGTGCATGGTTCGCTCGGTGAGGTTTTGGGTTTCTTTAATTGCCGTAATAGCTTTTTCTACCCAGTACTCTGTCTCAGGGCGAGGGATGAGAGGGTGAGAAGTTAGGGAGATGGTGGTATTGAGGAAGGGGATAGAACCAATCAGGTAAGCAAGTGGCTCACCAGCTTCCAGTCGGGCGACATCGGCAAAAAAAGCGTCACTTTTTTCGCCATTATATTTTTCCACAAGCAACCACTCCGTTTCTTGACTGAACATGTATAGCATCGTACAATATAGATTGGCTTTTGTACAACTACCAGGAGAAGAAAATGGACCAGGAAGTAAAGGAACGGGTTGCGGTGACTGTGTATGACGTTTTGACCTATTACGATGGGACTGAACGACGCAGTGCTCCCGAAGAATGGCTTGAGGATGAGGTTTTCTATCGCCTCATGATTGACTTGCGGCGTCACGCCATGGCCACCCGCGGTATCTGTTTGGCAGAATTCATCAACTTCAATTTCGACCTGGCCGTGAGTGGTCGAGGTACGGATGCAAACCCCAGTATGAGATGCCTGTATCTCTGGCTCGCTGTGAACGCCGCTATGCACGGCAAAAAATAAGCGAGATTCAATTTTCAAAACACCAGCCCCTTCCGGGCTGGTTTTGCGTTGTGTAGTTGCTCACAGGTTCGTGACGTCTTTAGAGGTGTACTTTGGTACACTTAAGTGAGTATGAAAAAGAACACCAAGTTATATGAAACTGTAGCTGCGATGATGGCACCTGGAAAAGGTATCCTAGCGGCTGATGAAAGTGACGCGTCTGCTGGTAAGCGGTTAGCAATGGTCCATTTACCAAATGAACCAGAAAACCGGCAGGACTTCCGTGAACTCCTTTTTACCGCTCCTGGTATTGAAGAGTTTCTCTCTGGTGTCATCATGTATGACTCATCAATCAAGAATTTCACTGACGACGGTGTTCCTTTCCCTGATGTGTTGATTGCTAAAGGTATCGTGCCGGGTATCAAAGTTGATACTGGTACAGTTGAACTCCATGGCTTCAAAGGTGAAGTCGTTACTCAAGGTCTAGATAATCTAGCGGCTCGTTTTGCTGAGTACTATGACCTCGGAGCTCGTTTTGCTAAGTGGCGCGCTGTTATCACTATTGACGAAGACGAACTTCCAACTGATGCGGCTATTACTATGAACTGCATCCAGCTTGCTCGTTATGCGCAACTTGCGCAAGCGGCAGGCATTGTACCGATGGTTGAACCAGAAGTTATCTTTGCCGGGGATCATGATTTGGCGAAGGCTGAGCTTGTAACTACTCGTGTCTTACAGATACTGTTCCAGACATTAATAACTTACCGTGTTGACCTCGAGGGACTTATCTTGAAGTCATCAATGGTAATTGCTGGAGACATGTGCTCTGAACAATCAACTCCAGAACAGGTAGCCAACTCTACTCTTCGCACTTTCCATATGTCTGTACCACACAACGTTGGAGGTATCGTATTTCTCTCTGGAGGACAATCACCAAAGCGTTCAACTGAAAATCTAAATGCTATTGCCAAGATGGGTCCACAGCCATGGCCAATCACTTATTCATATTCACGAGCGATTGAAGAACCAACCCTCCTTGCTTGGCAGGGTAAGCCTGAGAACATCCCTGAAGCTCAAAAGGTTCTCGTCCATGCCTGCAAGATGAATAGCCTCGCTGCACAGGGAATGTATGATGCGGCGGCGGATAATGTGCTTAAGTAGATTGAGTTGTACTGAATTACAAAAAAGCTCCCGATAGGGAGTTTTTTTAATAAAACAAAGCTAACAATTTTATAGTGTAGCGATAATCTAATGAATAGTTTACGATCCGTACCTGAATGTTCAGGTATGTTGTGGCATCACTACTGTACTCTCAGAACTGATTTAGTCATACTCAAATCTCCAGTTGTCTATGTATCATTGATGATACATAGAAAGACCAGTTCTCTTAAATGTGATAGGAGAAATTTTGTAGGGTTATTACCATCAGTGAGACTTTTGAGTGCCAGGCACCCGAACCGTCCATTAAAGGTAATAATCCGACACAAAAGAAATAAAAAATGCCCCAAAGGGGCATTTTTTATTTCTTCTGCTTATATGTAGTATGAGTCTTTGAAACTGGGTTAAATTTCTTAGTCTCGTACTTCTTACTTGGGTCCTTTTTTACCTTGTTATTGAAACGAGTGTAGTAAGTATGGCCTTTTCCAACGCCGTTTTTATCGCCGACTGAAACTAGCTTGATGAGTAAATCTTGTGACATAGTGGCTCCGATTCTAGCAAAAAACCTTGAATTAGTCAATTTTATGGACAGTCCCTTGGTTTTTGACGACTAGTTAACAGAAAAGGCCTTTTTATAGAAGGCTAATCAAAGCCATGTGGTATTATGGGGTAGCAACATATATGTTATTAACAGTGCACGTTTGTAGTTCTAACATATGAAAGTGCTCACTTTTGGCTGGGACTTTCCACCGTCTAGAAACGGTGGTTTGGGTGTGGCGTGTTACGGCTTAACACGTGAATTAACCCAAAACGGAGTTGAGGTTATTTTTGTGCTACCGAAACGTCAGGATGTGGTTGGAAATGCCAGATTCGTTTTTGCTGATCAAGCACGCAATGTAAGTGTGCGTGAAGTGAGCTCTTTCCTCCAGCCTTATCATCAAGCTGAAAGCCAAGTGCACTATATTGAATCGTTTGATATTGAGGGTCGACCGGTTATTAAATCCCGTACCATTATTGAGGAGGTGCATCGCTTTGCGCACCAAGCTGCATTGATAGCAAAAGAAGAGACTTTCGATATTATCCATGCTCATGACTGGACTTCATACCTTGCTGGCGTAGCTGCCAAGTTGGCTAGTGGTAAGCCGCTCATCTTGCATGTACATGCTACTTCATACGACCAGGCGGCCAGTCAAAATGTCGATCCGGGAATTTTTAAAATCGAATGTGAGGGCTTTGCTGCTGCAGACAAGATCGTTACTGTTAGTCAGTTCACTAAGAACATTATTGTAAATAAGCATGGTGTTCCAGCCAATAAAGTCGAGGTTGTTCACAATGGTTGCGATACTACCGAACCGACTCGTTATGAGCCAAGTCTAAGTGCACTCAAGTCTCAGAATAAAAAAATAGTTTTGTATCATGGACGTATCACAATTCAGAAAGGGGTCGACTATTTTATTAAAGCCGCTAGGCGGGTGGTTGATATTGATCCGGATGTGGTGTTTGTGATTTCAGGTTGGGGTGATATGACCAATCAGATAATTAATCAGGTAGGTGAGATGGGTCTTTCTAAGCACGTTATCTTTGCCGGTGCACTTTGGGAAGAGGAGCGTGACCGCATGTATCAGTCAGCTGACTTGGTAGTTAT
>CAZBJN010000040.1:0-9975 GCA_964492305.1 uncultured Candidatus Saccharibacteria bacterium
ATGGAAACAGTGTATAGATTACTGAAGTGTTTCCAAGCTATTGAACCATTACGATGGCCTTGACTCGATCATTAACGTATCCTATAGAAACTTAGAATATTAGCAAGGGCCCCAAACAATTAAGACTCCTCACTTCAGTCGAATAGATTCTCTCTTGGTACAAAATAGTTCGTACTTACAACGCTGGATCTAAAGTTTTATTGTCTCTGTCCACTTTTTACAATTATATCAATCTCTTCCTGAGTGAGACTGTATAGCTTGAAGACGAGTTGGTCGATTTGTGATTCTAAGTCTTTTGTATCCGCGTCTTTATTTTGCTCTTTGAGGGTGAGAATTTGGGTAACGAGAGTTTCTATTTCTGAAGCTAAGTTCTTTTTATCATTCGTAGGTGTAACTATTGGAAATTGTTTTACATAAGCATTGATCCACCTAAGCGTACCCATACCACTAGTCGCTGCGATTTTCTCTAGAAAATACTTCATCAAAGATGAATTTAGAATACCAAGCAGATAAGCTGGAGATAAATTTTCTGGCGGAATCAAGAAATAGGCACTATTCAGTAGATAAATCTCCTCATTACATAGAGAAAATCGATTCGTGTCCGAAAGCTCAATCCAAACAATCTTTGGCTTGAGAAATTCATCAAAGAAAGAGCATGCTCTCAAATTCCACCAATCTTGACCCTGTGCCCCGCGCTTTTTGAATGCCTCCCCAAATGAATTGAGATGGTTGTAAATTGCCGTGTAGTCTTTTTCAATATTGACTCCATTTTTTGCCAAGATTAACCATTGGTCTGGTAGATCGTATGAATAGCGATCTATGTCACGGCCTCTAAGCACTGGCTTTATGATTTCTTTGCTTTTAGGATCGAAACTAATAAGCTCATCTAGTTTCTGTCTATTTAAAAGAAAAGCTTCATTTGCTCCGGTAGCAAGTCCCAGTCGTATGAATACATTACGCTCTTCAAGACTTTTTCCAGTAGAACGAATCTTTTGGATAAGATTTTGTATATCCTCACTTTCAAGACTCCATTTAGCACTTTCGAAATAGTGTGCATCTAACTCATAAGATTGGTCTTTAACAAACTGCTCGAAAGTTCCTCCATTCCACGGACTATTAATTATTCTAGAGTCGTGTTTATGATTAGTACTCTTTGAAACTTGAACAATAGCGGTGTTCACGATAGCTGATTCAAACACTTGAGAATTCTCGATATTTAGAATTTGAAGTACCGTATTTTCACTACCAAGAAATTGTCTCAACTTCATTCCGTAATCTGCTTTTATAAATGAGTTTGAGACGATTAATGTAACTACCCCTTGTTCTTTTAGGAGACTCATGGACTTCTCCAAAAAATAACAGTACAAATCAGCAAAAGGGCTATATGTTTTAAAAATCTCAATTTCTCTTTTGTTTGTAATTTTATCGTGACTTATATATGGCGGATTACCAATAATAATATCAAATCCTTCCTTTACACTCGGGAAGAAGTATTTGATTTCGAAGAAGCCTACGGTTTTATTTTCAAAGATATTTTTGTAGCTTTGCCAAAGGGTGAGGACGCGGGAGTGTTCGCTGATTTCTTTTTTGTTTATTTGTGCACGAGCCTCTTCCATTCTTCGGTCGCCGTTATATGAAACCAAACTGTTAAGGTGCGTCATTTTTTCATCTACTTTAGCGTCAATGAGTCGATGAATTTCGGTGTTAGCACTAGCTTTGTTGGCACCAGAAGAACTGAAGTATCTATCTACCGCTGTTGCTAAGGAAATTTGGAAATCGTCACTAAAAAGTCCGTCTGAGGTACTTTGGCTCTCGGGGGCTGGGATAAGAGTGTTGGCACAGACAAATTTGAAGTCGAGGTTTGGGAGAGGGTCGATGTTGCGATTGGGCTTTGAGTCATCAACTTCGGATTCTACAATCAGCGTCAAAAAGCACCGCAAGCGAGACATTTCTACAGCAATCGGCTGAATATCCACGCCGAAAATTGAGTTTTTGATGACATCAAGCTTACGAGTGTAATCGAAGGGATTGGTACGGATTTGATTAATAATACGTTGTCTATATAACTCCGGCACGGTTGAGAGCCGCTGTTCAAGCCAGAGCTCACAATTGGGATCAACTCGCTGAAGTATCCAAACGACTTTCTGCAACATGCCGATTGGAAATGCCCCAGAACCACAAGCAGGGTCAAATACTCTGAGAGAATCTATTGCTTTTATTACTGAGGGTCTATCCTTTTCCTCAATTGGAAATTGTTCGTCATCATTGATGTCATAAGTAATAAGAGCCTTGAGATTTGCTACCGGGACTGTGGTTTTTGTTTTGAGATACTCAAGCAATGACTGGTCTACCATATACTCGACAATCTGACGCGGGGTATAGAAACTACCGGTACGTTTACGGTCGCTACTGCCGGTGTCTGGATTAATCTCAGCGAGCAGGTTTTCAAAAATACGCCCGAGCATTTCTGGATCCACAGACAGCTCTTGATCAAAGACTGTGTTTTCGTCGATAGTAAAATTATAGGTTTCTAGAAGAGTGAAGAATTTCTTGAACCAGTCATCGGACACTTTGAGTGTTCCAATATACTTGGATACTGATGTGTCGCGATCTAAGGCATAGTAGTCTTCAATTTGCGGACTAAATAATCCTCCGTTCAGATACGGAACAAGGTCGTGTAGATCGTTGCGGATGTCGCGGTCCTCTTTCTGGGCGTTTAGAGTTTCAAAAAAGAGAGGTTCAAGAACGAAATGATAGTAAGTATCTTTTACCGCTTCAAGTGAAAGAAGTTCCTCAGGGATAAGTGGAACGCCGGTTGTGTCAGACTTTTTTTGTTTAAGGAACCAACAAAACATTAAGCGCCCAATGAGTCGCATCGCAAAATTTTTGCGGATGTTTGGGTCAGACTGAAATGGCAACTCTAACATTCTTCCCTCTTCTTTAACTAGCTCATCAAACAATCCGGCGACTTCGAGATAAAATTGCTTATTTACTACTTCTAATGAGAAGCGGTTGAGAAGATCTTCAACGCTCACCACTCGACCTTTTGCAATGAGTTGTTGTTCAGGGGTCTTGATTTTTGCACCTGTGCCGAGATAAAAAGAATAGCGACGGGCATTTGAGTATTTGCGGACCACTTTATTTTTATCACTAATATCAAGATTGATAGTGAGGTATGAAAAGCGATAGTTTTCAGATTCGCTGTTTTTGAAAATTACCAAGGCTTTGTCGACGCCATGATTTGCAAGAATACGAAAGGCATCGGTGGCAATAGAGACACGAGGATCAGAGTTTTTATTGTGCGTCATCTCCAGCACATTCACCCCCAGCGACTTTGAATAACCAAGCTCTTTAGCTTCGGTTATGACTTTGCACTTATCGATGGCAGCTATGTCTTTTTCCAACTCGACGTAGTCACTCGGCAGAAAATCAAACAGAAAGTCTCTAAAGGTGTTTTGGTTGTATGGGTCGTTTAATTTCATATTTTAATTAACTCTTCAGAAAGGACGACGACCTTGCTAGTACCCTCGGCTTGTTTGGCAGTGTTAAGGATATTTTCTAGGTACTCAAGTGGAACAATCTCTTGGAGCATCTTGAAAGTCGTCGCCATATCTTCTTTATTGATTTTGAGTTCGGTAATTTCACGGAGAGTTTTTAAAGGCAAACTGTCGAGCTCGTGTATGACGCGTATAATATCATCACAAAGATCCCGTGCTGGCGCATAGAGATTTTTAATCACCTTTACCCGATCAACGGCGTCTGCTCTACGGCCTTTATTGAGAGAAGGTTTTGTGTTGTCTTTGAAGATGTGTTCTTTGATGACTTGATAGACAGACTCAAAGTTGGCAGTTGTCTCTTCTGGTTGTTCGTCTTTTTGGATATTATCAAATAATTCAAGACCAACTTCCGGTGCGATGATTTGTGCTGTTTCTGGAGTCTCACCAAAAGCGAAAATGTAGCTGCTGTCGCGCTTAGCAAAGGTAAGGACCCCAGTTTTTGTGTGTTTACGAGCTATACGGGCACGATGCGGAATAGCTCGCACTTTCTCCATTACTTCTTGATTGTCTTTGAATAAATTCCATTCGTTGCGATATTTTGCATCCCATGAAAGGCTTTCGTGTTTATTTTTCTCCTCCCGATATTGCTTAGCGAAGTAATTCTGTAGCTCCTCACCTTCTTCAAAAATCTTTGTGTCCTCACCCATGAGGGAGTGTATGAGATTCATCTTGAGAGTAGAGATAGCCCGAGTAGAGGTTTCTGATTCCCCGATGTCAGTCGGAAAGAAGTTGTAAATAAAAAGCTTGTCAAAAACTTTCTTGTTGATGCGGTTAATACGACCGACACGCTGGATAACTCGGGTGGGATTATATGGAATATCGTAATTTATAATAGCTCCGGCTCTGTGGAGGTTGTATCCTTCTGAAATAGCATCGGTAGCAATAATTACATCATAGTCGTTTTTTTGTTGATCTTCTTTGAGGCCAGCATCGAAGTTTGTTTTGATTATTTCTTTAGCTTCTTTAGAAGCATCTTCAGAGCTGTATTTGAAAATGCGGTCAAAACCGGATTTTTTAAGCGTCTGACTAATATAATTTGCGGTATCAGAAAACTCAGTGAAGACTACGATTTTGCGATTCGGTTCATTTTCTAGAGCGGATGAGATGTGAGTTTTGAAATATTCTAGCTTTGGGTCGGTTGTGAGTTTTGACCATTCTTTTTTTATTTCTTGCAATAGCTCAATATCTCGTACTAATAATGGACGAAAATCTTCCGTCATATCATCGGCTGGAATTTGCATCAGGCCTTTACCCTCTAATCTTGAAAATAGAGCATCAACCTCCTCTGGGGTTTTATCATCCAGGTCGGCTGTAGTGGGTAAATCTGCCTTCTTATAGATAGGGACATACTGACGATTATCATACCAATCAAGCATCAGCTCAGATGAGCTAATCATATTATCTAGCGAAATAAGAAATGCTTGCATTGAACTTTCAAAACGACGCACCAACAAACGACGCATAAACTTTGCAACGTTGACCTGCGCTTGTGTGATAGCTTGCATTTTTACCTCAAAAGAATCATCTTCACCGTCGTCACTGTCTGCAACTAGTTTTTTAACAAAAGATGAATCTGGCTTGATATAACTTGCCGGCTTGTAACGAATACCTTCAAAAGATTGACCTTTGTCGGATGAGGAAATTTTATGAAGCGTAGTTTGATACAAATCAGAAATGCCTCCTAAGTCATATTCCATAATCTCTGGGTCTCCCACCTCTGCAAACGCAATACCTTGTGATTCCAAGTCTGTTCGGTAATCTTCTATTTCTGCGAGATCTAGACGGGAACGACGAATAACCAATGGCTCAATCATTTTTCTGAGTTGTGTCGCGATGTATTCTGACTCCTTTTTTATCTCGGCTCCTAGATTTGGATCTTTCTTTCCACTGTTGAGGCTAATGTTTTTGCGAACTTTTTTGTATCGAGTAAATAATTCGTAAAACGCGGTGCTGATATTCTCTACCGTCTTAAGAGTTGATTGTCCGGGAGTAGAAAAAAGCTTGATGAGAGCATAGATATCTTTCGGATCATTGTTGAAAGGAGTAGCAGAAAGAGCCATTACTTTATTCCCGGAACAAAGTCTATGAAGAAGCTTGTAGTTTTCGGTGTCTTCGTTGCGGTGTTTATGAGCCTCGTCAAGTATAATTAACAAATCTCTATCTGAATCGCCGTGTCTTTTGAGAGCTTCTTCTATTTTCCCAGTTGTGTAGACAAAGCCATTGAAATTGAATTGGGCCTTGTAGTCATTCCACTGGTCTGCCAAGTGTGGTGGTGCAATTACAATAGTTTGGCAATTGAGATTGTGGGCGATTGCTGAAGCAATAATACTTTTACCAAGACCTACCACATCTGCGACGATGACTCCCCCATAGCGATTGATACGGTCAATCCCAAGCTTTATGGCGTCTGTTTGGTATTTTAAACTTGAGAATTGTCCACCGGTGATATCAGACGCGGTTTTCACATCACCTATTTCATCTATTGAGAAATACTCATCGAGTACTCGATAATAAAGCAACTTTGGGTTAGGGAGTTGGTACAGCCAGATTTTTTTCTTTACTTCAGAGATAAATTCATCGGCAACAGTAGCGTCAGCAATGGTAATGTTATCTGAATTAGCCCAATCTTCTTCAAAGTCAGTGCTGTACCGCTTGTAGTAATGAGCTTCAGTAAGCATCTGATTACTCTCTCGCCTACCACGCAAACCCTGATATGACAGATTGCTTGATCCGGTAATCACAACACCAGGAACCTCTTCTTTTTCTGCAAACTCAGTTGCGTAGTGGAGAATGTAGTTTTTGGAATGGTTTGGTTCAAAAGTTTTTCGAATTTCTAAGCTGCCATCTTTAATTTTTTCTAAGAAAATGTCAAAAGCGGTTTGATTTTGCTCATTGTCGAAAATATCTGAATCGTTAAAAACTCTCGCGAGTTCATTTATGTAGTCTCGACGAACTGTTGAACGTGAAGAAATTGAGGTCGGTTTTGTGTATGGATCAAATTCGGCACTTTTAATTGCAGAGATATGGTTTATAACTTCTTTGTCCATATCCATACCCACAAGGATTCGGATTTTCTTATCTTTCAGTTCATTATGAAGGTCCTGAAAACCAGAGAAATAAAAATAACCGACCAAAGCATCGATTTGGTCGCAATTTGGTAGAATTGATTTCAATTTTGCTGAAAGCGTATCTTCGCCTGCATTGCGTATTGTAGTCATATTTAACGGTTGAATTGTAACATTTTTTAGCATAAAACATCCAGAATTTGTTTGGTCGGTCACCAATACACCAGTTAACTGGAGTATTGAGTGGTGTCAAAGTGCTATTTGGAGATAACACAGATGTCCCACGGACTGAAACGGAGAAATTGGGTTAGAAATAGGGAGTCAGTTCGCATCCACCATCTCCAAAACCAAATACACTGCAGCCAAGTTCTGGAGGATCAGGAGTGGGATACCTATTTGGAAGTACCATTTACGGGTCTTGTGGCGGAATATGAGCATGCCAGCATACACGCCGGCTGCGCCTGCGGCGGCAGCCATGAAGAAAATCAGCCCTTCGGGAATACGGTCTCGCTCTCTATCTCCTCCCCTTCTTGAGATACGCTTGTCGTAGGCCATGAAGAAAAAAGCCAGGAGGTTGATGACAGCGAAGCTGCCGATGAGTATTTGTTCGAGAGTCATGTTAATACGGTAACACACTAAGACTTAAATTGACCTCTTTTGTAGTTGAGGTATAGTTTAATTTGCTTTTCAACCTGTTCAGGAGTTCCTATGCGGAAAGAAAACGAAACCCGTGATATGCGAGCCGCCAGGGTTGGACTTGGCCTAAATGCCCCTTGGAAACACATCTACGCCGCCGAGAAGGTCCAAGCGCAGCATCGTGCACGCAAAAGGAACCAGAAACCTTTGCGGCGCTTCCTGAGATGGCTCATTGGCTTGTGAGAAACAGAGACCAACTGCCCCACGAAAAAAGCCTTCCGGCTCACACTCGTGGGGCTTTTTCTTTTATTCTCTCGCCATTTATTTTTGCTATACTTTTGCTATGTCAGAATCATTTGAACAACCCAAACTAACCTGGGAAATACTTCAATCACAGGTAGAGGCGTTTTCTCGAAAGTTAACTAGCGCCCTTGAAGAACTGGGTATCATGGAAGAATGCAAAGACCTTCTAATCGATCACATCTGTGTACGACTAAAGAACAACAATGATGTAGCTGAGTTAAAGAATGAACTATCTGGATTTGGGCAAATTATTTCTTCAGTTGAAGTGAACGGTCGAGAGATTTCAATCCTCCAGCTAAGTCAGCCGTTACAGCTCGGCTTCTGGCAAACGTATGGAGTGGAGCTACCCTACCCTAAACAAAATCATGATTACGCAGATGGTTGGGAGCATATTGAGTTTGTACTAAATGATGCCGAAAATACTATGGATGGTGTTCGCCGTGCTTTGCAAGAGAAGTTCAAACTAGACTTTGATCTACTCAAGAGTAAGTACAACTACTCGGAAGACGAACCACACGCTGAGGGAGACCAACTACCAAACCCCACCATCGGACTCAAGGTAAATGGTGTCGGTATAAAATTTCATGCTAAACCAATTCAAGAAGTGGTTGGGTTTACAGCCTGATTTAAACAGTTCATCTGGTTAAGAATAGTACTTGATATATCAGTTTTTCTTGATTTTTGTGATATATCGGGAGGAATATGTCATTTTCCCTTATATACCAAACCCCCCTAGGTATGCCCAGGGGGTTTTAGTTTAAATTCATCAGTCCTCTATATTCAGGAAATTCATCTCTAACAATCTTTTTCCAAGCCACTGTCTCGTTCCCACTCTTTACAATGTCACTTTTGTGATAAATCAGTAGCACGCGCACCTTCTGCTCAGTCTCATGAATAGCGATGATACATCTATTGCCAGAACCATGACGAGATTCAGGTGTTCCGGCTATCTTAAATTCAGTCTTGCAGATTTTTATATCCCCTTCTGGGGTCACGACTATTACTTCGGCAATGGTTTTATCAAACAATAGATTTACTTGAGCAAACTCTAACTGAAGGACCTTCAAAGTCCGCTCCCAGGCTGTCTTGTGTTTCTTGGAAAAACTTTTTATGTAGTGCTTTTCCGCAAAATGATCTATCTCGACCGTATACTTCATAGCTAGTATATTTCGCCTGGGTCTTCTTGAGTAAAGATATCGTACGAAACTATTTCTCCTTCTTCGGCAAAGAGGTATGGCATCTGCTTGTGGGTGAAGTCTACGACTTCACCAGTTCGCTTATTACTCCACTTCTTTCCTATCTTATCGATTAGCTTGAGTTCATCCTTGGACACGCGACTAATTGGAGCCTTGGCACCACTTCTGGTTTCGGATATAACCATCGCCCCATCTTCGGTTTGCTCTATGGCTATCTCACCACTATCGAACATCTCATCAATTACTCGGAAATACATGTCTGAAACTGGTCCGTACTTTATCTTGCGGTATTGCATCCCACTCATGCTCTTTAGGTGGGTGTAATACCAGCTGAAGTCAGCAAAATACAGGAGCTTGGCTAGCTTGGTCTTGGTAAACCTCCCTTCCTGGCGTAGGAAGGCCAAAATCATTTCTTTATACTTTTGTACGTCGGGCACGCTGTTCTGCAGGAGCTCATCGATAGTGATGCCAAATAAACGCGCCAAAGACTCAGCTTCAGTCAGAGTCAGCTCCTTCGTTCCCTTTTCGATAGAAACATACGTCGAGCGAGATACGCCAACTTTGTCAGCCATGGCTTGCTGAGAAATGCCAAGCAGCTCTCGCTGCTCACGAATAAAATCCCCGTAAGTAGTTAGAGTCATAGTTCATGTACTATACACCATACTGTACAAATATCAATACATGTTGTGTACAGATATTTGTACATTCTAAAATAACAAGAGCCACCTTAAGGTGGCTCTTGTTATTTATAATTTTTTATTATTGTGGATATATATCCCCTGTTTGATCTGTTCCTGTTGCAGTCCCGGTAGCGGTCTCCCGTCTATCTTCATAGATGAAGTTCCCTTGGCCATCTTCGATATATAGCGCGCCGTTCTCCCACTCCATTTCAAAACTTGATTCATCGAAGCGTCCCTCAATTGGACCTACCTGCTGCACTACTTGCTCTACCTGAAGTGCAATGGTGGTAGCGGCTAGTACGCCAGCCACTATCCAGAGTACGCCTAGCGTAACGGTCTTTTGGACCGTGAAATAGTTCCGCTTGGCCAAGAGACTGACCCCCACTACAATCGCCACAATAAGCGGAATAGCAATGGTGATAAATAGGGACACTAAAGCCGTAATCCCTAGAGCAGTGCCCTGTAAGGTCTCAAACACTTGCTGTACCTCCGCTCCGAACATGACTTTCTCTGATAAGAGAATCACACTGTACGCCGC
>CAZBJN010000041.1:0-9768 GCA_964492305.1 uncultured Candidatus Saccharibacteria bacterium
GTTATCCCTGACTTTGGGGTACGTACCTACGTGTTCCTACCTCGTCTGCCATGGGCCTAAACCCATTCGACTTGCATGCCTCATCCACGCCGCCAGCATTCATCCTGAGCTAGGATCAAACTCTAATTTAAGACAGGGCACTATGAGATAAATCTCAAGTGCATCTGCGTCAGTGAGACTATGCGGTACTGTACTACTTCCCGCGCTCAACTGACTATTTTACCTAAAGGATAAGACAAAAGAAAATACAAATTAAATCTGTAAGACTTTTGTCTTTAATTATTTTTTTGCTAGCCTCGTTATAACGATGAAAGGAGTCTGCCGAAGCAAACTCACGTTCGATATACTCGCGGTATATCTTGTAGCGTCATAACGAGGATTAGTGCATGTAGTTGTTTCTTGTTTTAACAAACAAAAAACAAACATGTACGTTCATATACATTGCTGTTGCAACAATATATATGTCTATTCAATTGTATGATTTTCATCCATACAATCCTCATTCGCAATGACTATCAAAATAAATTTTGAAGGTCTTCACTCATGAGCTTTGTCAATGTTTCCAGTGTCCCCTTCAGAGTATAGTGTAGGCGCATAAAAACGCCGCTACGTAACCTCCGATGAACAGTGCTGAGCATTATACAGATACTTAAAAAGATTGCAAGTCTTTTGCCTTGATAATCGCCCAGGCGACCATTTAAGCAAAGAAAAGCCCGGCAGTTGTTTTCCCGATGAAGGGAAAACAACTGCCGGTCCGGTCGCTTTTGTGGGTCAAGACCCACCAATAGATGCCAAAAGAGCCAGTCCAAGCACAAGGCAAATTGCCACGAGCTTGAGACAACCCCGCCAGCAGAACCACTCTTCATACCCTTGGTCTTCAGTCTCCATGATGCACTCCTTATAAAAGGATTACCGATACAAGAGGACTCGTGCGCCCGTGATAGCCGGACCAGACAGCGAGAGAAGTCGCAGCAGCTCATCATTGAGCAACCGCACACACCCAAGCGTCTCATCTTCGAGAAAGTTGTCTGCGTCATACCCACCCGTGCCGTGAATGTGCCTGGCGAGCCAACTTGCTCGCAGCTCTGCACCAACTTTCCAGTCGATGAGAATCTTGGCGACACCCATGGCATTAAGTTCATGGCCTGGACCGAAGCAACCCGGAGGTAGCTCTGGATATTTCAGCCGTGCACTTTTGGTCGGACACCAGGAAGGATTCCTGTCGACCAACCTAATGCGACCTTCGACCATATCTGACGGCAGCTGATGTGGTTGCACTGTGACAACCACCCAACCTTCAATCGGACTGACCTCTCCCCTTTCGTCTTGATGATAAAGTAGCAATTTCTTGCGAGCGGTATCAACGAGCAGATTGAGGCCAGGCTTCAGTGGTCGTGGCGGTATGTCCGGTGGCGTGAAGCGTCCACCCTCAATTTCTTGAGAGATAGTTTCCCAGCATTCATCAAGTTGGGTATCAAGACACCCTTCTCGTTGTTGTTGGGTCTGATGAACAATGAAGTCACCAAGCTCAACTTGTACTGCCCGCGTCTCCGCAGCGTGAGCTGGGAGAGTTACGAGTAGCCAAAGCGCAAACAAGATGAGTGCCCAGGCGAGCGCTCGGAGCGCAAGAACGACCCAGTGGCCGAACTTGATTCGGGTATGAGTCTGTTGCATGTGTGAGGACCTTTCAAGTCAAGAGTTATAGTCAAAGAACCAATTACTGATTATTATACCACAAATCCACAAAAAAGCTACAAAAGAAAAGACCCTAGCAAGTATGTTAGCTAGGGCCTTAGAGGGCGTGGTCAGGAACAGAGGAACTTACGAAAGGAACATTCCTCAGAGGACTGGCGGGGTGCGATCTTCCCAGGCTGCAGTTTTTGCAGATGGGCCACGACGCAAGATAGCGACGATACTCATCACAGCCGCCAGTAAGGCAATCAGTCCAATGACAGCAATCGCCACCCACACATCGTCAAACCCCTTGGCCAGACCTCTGACGCTGTTGGTCAGTTCGCTGACTTTTTTGGTCAGGTTACCGACGTCGTCGGAAGCAGTTTTGGCCAGATTAAAGGCCGTCTGTGCTTTGCCGCCAACAGCAACAAGGCCTGTCTCAGGGTGGTCGAGTCGATCTTCCACCACTTTGACGCGGTTGGTCAGGTTGACGATCGTCTGAGTTTCCTCGACGATCTTGGCGATGTCGCTTTTGAGCGCTGCCTTACCGAGCGCTACCTTCAACTCGTCGACACGGCGTTTGATGCCGCTGTATTTGTCGTCCACCGAAGTGCTGAGCTTGTCCAGATTTTTCTGGACATTCTCAGCAGTCACGACCGGAGTCGGAGGCGTTTGCACCTGGGGTGCAGCCGCCGCCGGAGCCAGCGTTGTTGGCGGAGCAGAGGTTTTTGCCGCAGCGATGAAGGTCGCATCTCGATCAATGGTCGGGGGCAACTTGAACTCTCCGGACAAAGCCCGACGCTGAAACTCAGCGACCGAGATTTGACGGTTGATGTCCAATTGATTGAACAGACCAAACGCCTCGTTGTAGGCTTCTGGAGTCATCTTGGCACCCGGGAGATTGTTCTCCTTGGCGTGCTTGTGCGCGATTTGCGCCAGCACCACTGCAGGAAACGCGTCACCCTTCAGCAATCCCTCGTTCAAGAGGGTCTGCTTCAGGCCGTCGGGCTTCTCCCAAGCTGCGCCTGCCGACTCTTTGAAAATGACCGTACTCGCAGCAGCTGCTGCTGAGAGGGTCAAAGCCAAAACGATGGCGAGGGATTGCAAAATCTTTTTCATGGTTTTCTCCTGGTTGAGGTGGGGTTGGTTTTACCCCACCCCACCGTACTTACTTGATGAGCTTGCCCGTGCAAGTCACACAGGGTTGGTTACCCGACACGCCGGCGTTGGCATTGGCGGCAGCACCGGCGTTAGCAGAGCTAACGCCGAGGCCAACACCACCACTACCACCTTGTCCACCCATGCCCACCGAAACAGTTTCCTGATTCAGCTGGATGTTGGTTCCACAACCGCCGTCTTTGCAGGCGTCGGTTTGGATCTTGGCAGCGACAGCGCCGTTGAAGGCGGACGGAATGGCACCAGCAAAGGTCTTGAGCGTGGCGCGCAGAAGGTCTTCCTGTACAGCCACATTCACAAACACCTTCAGCGGATAGCCCTTGTCGTCGTACTTGACCTCACCGACACCGTCAGTCACCAAAGCGACTGCTCCAAAGGTCTCGAGGCCCATGCCACTCGGGTTGTGACCCGGGTAGACGTAGACCATCTTGACCCGCTTGTCCCACTGGATAGTGCGACCGGTATCGGCATTGCCGGTGTAGACAGGGCGACCCGAGAGGTACTCGAGCCACTCCTTTTCTTCGATGGCTTTCGCTTCGTCCGTGACGGACTGGCGATATTTGGCACGCTCAGCCTCGCTCTTGGAAACATAGTCCTTGTTGGACATGGTCTCCGTTACGAAGCTCGAACCTGTGGCACAGCCAGCCAAAACGGCGACGGCCAACATGAGTGCGGTGCGTTGGAAGAAAGTGACTTTCATGGTTTTCTCCTGGAAAAAGTTGGGATGGGATGGAAAAATTCACTCGCAGTCGTCGTATTGCAACGTCGACAGCACCCCGCCAGATGGCGAGATGTAGAGACTGGAAACATTGAGCGGAAGACAGCAGCAACTCGGCAGATAAACATCTGGCAAGTACTGGCCGGCGTCGGGAGGCGGAGAGTTGTCACGGTAGACCGGACGACACTGTTTGACCGGTGTCGACGGAACCGCAACCAAAGGCGGCACAACCTTCTTCGGCGGTGAAGCTTTGGAAGGCGGAGCCTTGGGTTTTGCAGGGGGCGACATCACTGTCGGAACCCCCGGCTTCTTACCACCACCGGCTTGTGCCGGCGTCATGTTGAGCACGAAGCCCATCATGACCAGTAGGAGTGCGAGCATGATCTGCCCGCACTTGGTTTGAGTCTTTGCGATTGCTCGCATGATATTTCCTTTCGTATGTCAAAAAGCAGGTTAAGAACGAGGAAGGGATTGCGTCCCTTTAAATTCATTTAGAATACTACCATACTTTTACACAAAAAGCAAGGGCTAGAGTAGCTTTATTTATAGGCCTAGACTCAAATATTTAAATAAACCCGTCTCAGTAAAGAGACGGGTTGGGTTGGGATACGGGCGATCAAGCCCGCTTTGGCCAAATGGCCAGGACCTTATTGGCCCTTGGTGAAGCCAATCATGGCTTCGGCGGATGTCATGTTCGAGACACCAGCCTGAACACCGGAACCCCGGGAAAACGCAGCGCCGATGGCGGTGGCCTTCTCATAGGCAGAGCCCTGTACGGTGTAATTGGACTCGCCACAGCCGCCGGGGCAGCCATTGCCTGCAGCATTGAGGATGATGTCCATGGTGGAGGAACCTTCCTTGGTCACCTTGGCGAAGCCCTTCTGGCCTTCAAAGACCGAAAGCGCCGTTCCGGCAGTGCCAGCAAAACCATGGATGGTCAGACCGGAACCGGTGTTGGGCGTGCAGCCACTGCAGGTGGATTCGTACTGCGCGAAGGCGGGAGCCGAAGCAAAGGCCAGGGTGGCCAGGGCAGCGGCGGCGAGGGTGCGGGGGAAAGAACGGAAGTTCATGGCGTGCTCCTAAAAGGTTGCCAGGTTGAAGTGTGGAAGTTGCCAAAATGGCGACCTCCGGAAAGCCCCGCCGAAGCGAGAGCTTTGAGGTTGGGGCTTTTTTGAATTAGCCGACCGGACCCTCACTTCAACAGAACTTGCCACAGATTATACACACATTTGCAAGTCTGTCAAGCCTGGAGATTTGAAGATATGTCAAGAGTGGTTAGGTGGGGTTTTACTCTGCCAAACCCCCTAAGGACCGACAATTCTGCCACCATGTTACAATTGTTATTACCGTACCGTGAACAATAAAGCCTTGCTCCATCTCATAAATGAATTTGCGCCCGTAGTGGCGTTTTTTGTGACCGCACAATTCTTTTCTTTTTATACTGCCACGGCCGTCCTTATGGTATCTACCATGGCTGCTCTAACTATCGGATGGATACTTGAGCGACGCCTCCCTGTTCTACCTATCATCTCTGGTATTTTTGTGTTTATTTCAGGATTTATTACCATCTGCTACAAAACACCAGACGCTCTTATTCTCGCAGACTCGTTATATTATTTTTTAATGGGAGCAACTATCCTCGCTGGTCTATTCTTTAAACTAAACATTTTAAAACGTATCTTTGATTGTACTTTTGCTATGTATGACGAGGGCTGGAACATCTTGGCAGCACGTTGGATACTCATCTTCCTCCTCGCTGCGGCAGCCAACGAGACGGCTCGTCTAACCCTATCGCCAGAGGAATGGGTTAACTTCAAAATACTAAAAATCATTACTATCACGGTGTTTGGCTTCTACCAATTCACCCTCTCTAAGCGCTATAGGATTCCAGAAGAGAGTAACGTCTGGGGTTTCCGCCATTCACAAACCATCTCTCAACCACAATAATTTTGAAAATCGTAGGAAATTTCGTACAATGCAAAGCACTATGTCACACAGCGAAACCATTGTAATGTCGGTCGGAGGGTCACTGATTGTTCCTGATGCTATTGATACTGGCTTCCTGACCAACCTTAAAAATTTTATTGTAACTGAAACGGCTAAAGGCCGTCGTTTTATTATCATCGCTGGCGGTGGCAGGACCGCTCGTCGCTACCAAGACGCAGCCGGGGGAGTAAGTGAATTAAATAGTGACGACTTAGATTGGATGGGTATCCACGCTACTCGTCTCAATGGACACCTCCTTCGTACTATCTTTCGCGATATCGCCTACCGCGTCGTTATCACCAATCCCGACGAAATTCTAGACATTAGCCCGAGCGAAAGTGTCATCATTGCGGCTGGCTATAGGCCTGGCTGCTCGACTGACCTCCGGGCCGTTCAGATTGCTAATCGAGTTGGGGCCAAGAAAGTCATTAACCTTTCAAACACCGACTACGTCTATACAGACAACCCCAACACCAATCCCGACGCTACCAAAATCGAAGACATCACCTGGTCAGATTTCCGTAAGCTGATACCAGAAGAATGGGGGCCTGGTCTCTCTTCCCCATTTGACCCAGTAGCAGCGCGAGAGGCTGAAGCGCTCGGACTAGAGGTTGCTCAGATCAACGGCTCACGACTCTTGGACGTCATGCAGTACCTAAGTGGTGAGACTTTCACAGGCACTCGCATCTACTAACTTCCAGACACACATCACTGTACAAAACCATCTATGTATCATGTATGATACATAGATGAAAAGCACAGTAGATGAGCTTGCTCTGAAGGCGTTTAGGGCAGTGACTGAAAACACCCCTGATTCCATACTCGTACAATTACTTACTTCGAAAGAAAAGACAGCTCTCGGTCGTAGACTGATTATTGCAGAGGCTATAAAAGCTGGAAAGACCCGAATGGAAATTAATGAGCAGATTAGTATCAGTCCAAATACCTTTACTCAGATAAAACGTTGGATTGACTCTGATCAAAAAGCCTACAGCGGAGCAAAAACTGTTCGTGACGTAAGCCTAAAAAATATCTCACGCCACCCGCACGTAGATCCCCTTACGTATGCTGATATAAAAAGACGTTATCCAGCACACTATCTATTATTTTCAATAGTCGAAGAACTGTGGAAAATAAAATAGCTCTATGTATCATTAATGATACATAGAGCTATTTTGTTTCAAGCGAACCAATGTACTGGCTTTTCTCTGTATATTTAACCTATGCAAAATCAACAGAACGTAAGAAATCCTCCACCTCTTTGTACAGCTCTTCAATCGTACCGTTATTGGTAATTGTAAAATCAGATTCTTTGAGAGCACCAAAGATGTTTTGTTTGTGGGGGTCTGTTTGATTGGACTCGGCTTGCTCTTGTTCGAGCCACTTCTCGTAGGAGACGTTATCCTTCACGCTGTTTCGAGCCAAAGAGTGAGCGTAGCGCACTTCTGGCTTGGCATCGATGCCTAGGACAATTCCGCCAAGCTCTTTGATACGCTGCACTTCGGCTACAGCCCGCAAACTCTCAATAACCACATCCCCATCATGCGCCTCAGCACGAGTGTAGAGCGAGTCAATGATGTAAGTAGGGCCATGATCGGCTCGGAGGTCGTTAGCCACAAGCGCCATCGAATCACGGTTGATTGGTAGTCCACGTCGTTCAATCTCTTCGACAATAAAACCACTGGCTGAGTAGTGAGTAAACCCCTTCTCTTTCTTGAGGTACTCAACGACCGTCCCTTTTCCTGCTCCAAAAGAACCTGTGATTCCAATTATCATGACTAAGATTTTTTATTTTTAGCAGTATGCCACTCTTCATACACAACTAGTAGTGGGCTCGCAATAAATATAGATGAATAAGCACCAGCCACAACACCAACCAACAATACCGCTATGAAATTTTGAGTCACACTACTACCGAAGAAATAGAGAGCAATTAATGCCAACATTACTGTCAGTGAAGTATTGATTGAACGAGACATGGTTTCACTTACAGCCTGCCCGACAATTTGATCAAATGGCTTAGTAACTTTATAAGTGATTTCTTCTTGGTCTAAACCACCAATCACCTTAACCATTTTCTTGGTCTCAGTTCGGTTATTTCTCAATGTCTCACGGACACGGTCAAAAATCACAATAGTATCGTTTACAGAATAGCCGAGAATAGTGAGGAGAACCGTCACAAATAGGATGTCGGCCTCAGCCCCCAGGAAGTACCCCATAAGACTCATAGCTGCCATTGGCACCAAGATGTCATGGAAAAGAACTAGGATAGTAATTCCTCCATACACCCATGAACTCACAGGCCAACCAACACCACGAAAAGCAAACGCTACGTAACAGATAGTTAACAGCAATACTGCCCCTATCGCCCAAACCGCTTTATCTTTTAGTTCCTCTCCAATTACTGGACCAATTGATGTAAAGCGAGAAATTTCCCCACCCTCATTTAGACCAATCAACTTTTCACTCAGTTTAGTGCGCTCATCTTCAGTCAAATCACGAGTACTTATCAAGTAGCCACCACCCACATCACTATTAGAATAACGCACCGATGCAGAACCAATATTTAAATCTGCTATCGCCCCTTCCACCACCTCCTTATCAGGCAAGGTTGTATAGCGGACCTCTGTAAGCGAACCCCCAGTAAAATCAATACTTGGTTTTAGTCCAATTGAGAGCACAATACTGGCAGCGAGAATCACGATAGCGACTCCAATCATCAAAAACAATTTTCTGTAAGCAATAATTTTCATATTATTTTTTTAGAAGCCCAGTACCAAATAAATAACTCCAAATCCCACCGTCTTCACGCTTCACTTCAGGCAAAGCAATCAAAAGTGTTCGAGTAAATGTAATAGCAGATAACATAGAAATCATAATACCAATACCCAATACCAGAGCGAATCCCTTGATGAGTGATGTACCAAACCAAAAGAGAATACCGGCAGAAATGAGGCCAGTGATATTACTATCCCAAATAGCTGTCCAGGCGCGACGGAAGCCTTCTTTAGCAGCTTCACGACTAGTCTTACCCGAACGATACTCTTCTTTCATACGTTCAAAAATGAGTACGTTGGCATCAACCGCCATACCAAGAGACAAGACCAGGCCGGCTAATCCAGCGGCAGTCAAAGTAACTGGTATAAACATAAATATCGCTAATGAGAGCGCCACATAAAACAGCAAGGCAATACTAGCCACCAATCCAGATACGCGATACCACAAAATCATGAAGGCTGAAATTAGGGCGAAACCTACCACTCCCGCTGCATAACTCTGTTGTACTACACCAGCACCGAGAGTAGCGTCGATAGTCTGAGTACTAACAAGCTTGATTGGTACTGGTAGCGCACCAAAGTTTAGATTTTCTGCTAGCTCACGTGCTTCAGTGGCGTCAAAATCTCCAGAGATGATAGCAGTACCACCAACAATTGCTTCGTTAATCCGTGGATCGGTCAACCTCTCACCGTCAAGGAAAACCGCCAGTCTACGTCCGACGTTGTCGCGGGTAATATCAGCAAAAAGTTGAGCACCCTCAGCGTTAAAAGTAATAGCAACAACTGGCTCGTTAGCTAATTGACCAGCCTGACCACTAGTGAATTCCAAACGAGCACTTTCAAGGTAGCGGCCAGTGAGTCCAGTATCTACATATGGCTCAGGTGCCGCCTCACCGTTTACAAGCACATTATCAATACTGATACTGCCAGTGGCGTTGGCAGCGAGTTGCTCAAGAGCTACAGCTGTAGACATCGCTTCTTCATCAATAAGTTTAAATTCTAGAAGTGGTGTCCGCCCAATCTCCGCCACGGCTTGCGCTACGTCAGTTACTCCTGGCAATTCCACCACCAAGCGTTCTTGTTGCACGTCAGATACAAAACTACTACTCTCCACATACACCAGTGGTTCAGAGACACCAAAAAGGTTGACTCGTCGCTCAATCACGTCACGCAGTACATTCATGAGCTCTGGCACTTCAAGTGACTCTACCCCGGTTGTGTCTGCTTCATATACCAGGTGAGCTCCTCCTGCCAGGTCTAGTCCAAGTTTAAATGGGTGGTTAGCGTTTTCCGCAGTAGCGTTACTGTATACAAAAAAGCCCAAGTACCCCAAGATACCAAGGAGGGCTACTGCATTAAAGAGACGAATAAAGGCAGCGGTACGTGGTGATGAATTTTGAGAATTTGTCATAACAATCAATAAATATGCAGCTGTTA
>CAZBJN010000042.1:0-6830 GCA_964492305.1 uncultured Candidatus Saccharibacteria bacterium
GCGGGCTTTGGGTTATATATTGCGTGCTACCACTACTACTACCATTTTCAGGGCTACGTACTCGGGAAGACTCTGAGTATTCCATGTTCTTTTGGTGGATTACTTCCAGCGTGTACTAATTCACCGATTCTCGTATTTGGCTTCGTCACGATTCCCTTTATGGGCATTATGGTGTTTGGAAGTTTCCTCATTCTTGCGTGGTTTGCTTTTAAAGTTACTAATGACAAAAACCTAAGTAGCGAAAAAGAATCACTTCGTAGTATACTTACTGTGAACAGATCTACTCCTGAGTCACCCGAGACTCAAAAAATTGAATTCAGCACCCCAGTAGTAAAATCCACTGATGAAAAAAGACCATATCTACTCTATGGAGCAATGGCTATGGCCGTTGTCCTAGTCATTGTTGGATTTCTTTTTACTCGAGGATACATCGTTGCCGCTACTGTTAATGGTAGTCCCATCTCACGTGTAGCTCTTAATGAAAGACTTGAGCGTCAGGACGGCAAACAAACTCTTGAAGCAATGATCAATGAAAAGGCCCTTGCAGATGAGTTTGCTCGTCTCGGTATTACCGTGGAGCCAAATGCTGTAGCAGAACAAATTAAAAAAATTGAAGCACAGATTGCAGCTCAAGGAGGAACCCTGGATGATGCTCTGCTACAGCAAGGCATGACGATGGAAATGCTCGAACAACAAATTGAATCACAACTAAAAGTTGAAAAAGCCTTGGGTGAAAAAGTAAAAGTTACTGATGAAGAAGTTGCGATGTTTGTCACAGAAAATGGTATTGAAATTCCTGACGGAGAACCTGTTGAGACTTTCAATCAAGAAATAAAGGAGCAACTGACACAGCAAAAACTACAAACTGAAGTACAGACATGGATATCTGAAGTGATTGATAAAGCAACCATAAAATACTATGTACGTTATTAGAATTTAAAGCCAAGTATGAACCATAACCAGACAGAGAGAAAAGCAGGGTGTGACCATTGTCATGACAAGCCAGTCGTCAGCTCCAGATTCCCGTCACTCAATAGTGCCTTAAAAGCCTGTACTCCACTTTCTGGTTTGTTGTTGTTCATCGGTTTCTTTTGGGGATTTACTGAGGGCATGGAAGCATGGAGTAAATTCTTTTATTTGCTCTCACTTCTCACGGGAGGTTTCTTTGTGGTCCGAAGTGCCGTGACGGGACTTCTGAAAAAGAGATTTCTAAACATTAGTTTCCTCGTAGTGATTGCCGCTATTGGAGCTGTCTATATTGGTGAATACGGTGAAGCAGCTGCGGTGGTATTCCTTTTTTCAGTAGCTGAGTTTTTTGAGTCTTTCGGGATTGAACGTTCACGTAAGGCAGTCGAAGCACTCTTGAAGCGTTCTCCTAAAGTAGCCCGTCTTAAAACTGGAGAGATGGTAGCTGTCGAGACTATTGGGATTGAAACTATCGTTGTTGTAAAGCCAGGAGAACAAATTCCACTTGATGGGGTCATTGTCAGTGGTGGCTCGACGCTTGATGAATCAGCTATAACAGGAGAATCAACACCAGTTGATAAACAAATCGGGGACAGTGTCTTTGCTGGAACAATAAATATACAGGGGTATCTTGAGGTGCGGGTGCGCAAGATAAGTACCGATTCAATGTTTGCTCAAATCATCAAGATGATTGAAAAAGCTCAGTCATCACGGGCTGACACCGACACCTTTATAGAAACCTTCGCTCGCTACTACACACCCCTCATTGTGGTCATTTCACTCGGTGTAGCGATTATTCCAACATTTCTTGGTCTACCCTTTGAAACGTGGTTATATCGCGCAATCACGCTTTTAGTGATTGCCTGTCCTTGTGCCCTAGTCATTTCTACTCCGGTAGCAATAGCTTCGGCGATTGGTGGAGCTTCAAGAAATGGAATTCTTATAAAAGGAGGTGTCTACTTAGAAAAACTTGCTTCTATTAAGGCTATAGCCTTCGACAAGACACGTACTCTTACCTACGGCAGGCACACAGTCACTGATGTTTTAGCGTTTGGGTCTCATAGTGAAGACGAAGTCATTGCGGACGCAGCAGGCGTTGAAGTTTTCTCCTCACACCCATTAGCTGAAGCAATTCTAGAATATGCCAAGTCAAAAGGAATTACTCCTCACGCAATGAATTCGTTTGAGAATGTCGCAGGGAAAGGAGGGCACGCTCATTGTTTGGTTTGTAGTGCGCGACATTACATAGGAAACAACAAATTGATGTCTGATTCTGGTGTTGTTGATACGAAGTTTTCTGAGACTGTCACGAGACTAGAAAAAGAAGGTAAAACAGTTGTGCTTATTTCTTCTGAAACAGAACTCATTGGGGCAATTGCGATTGCCGATGAAATACGTAAAGAAGCAAAATCAGTAATTACTGATCTTGAAAAAATGGGAGTGAGTTCAACTATGTTGACTGGTGACAATAAGTTTAGTGCTGACTATGTGGCAAGTGGAGTTGGTATTAAAACTGTATACGCTAGTCTTTCTCCTGAAGAAAAGGTCTTTCATGTAGAGGCACTGCAAAAGCAATACGGCTCAGTGGCGATGGTGGGCGATGGCATCAACGATGCCCCCTCACTGGCTACTGCTAACGTTGGTCTTGCTATAGGTGCCGGCGGTACTGATGTAGCTATTGAGACCGCTGACATAACGCTTCTGTCAGGTGATTTGACTACCATTCCAAAGTCTATCCGTCTCGCTCGCGCAACGATGCGAACAATCAAACTGAACATTGCCCTTGCTCTCATGGCAAAGCTGATCTTCTTAGTTTTGGTAGTAACTGGTCAAGCAAATCTGGTGATGGCAATTGCGGCCGATTCAGGAGTCGCCATTCTTGTGATTCTACTAAGCTTACGACTCTTTACTCGATAAAAATATAAAACCTAAAAAAAAGCCCTCACTTGAGGGCTTTTTTTACACCATATATATTCATCAAACAGGGGACATCGTGTTGCTAATATTTCACATCGGGTGTATTGTTCGTAAATGCGAACAAATGGAGTACAGTCTGCGCATATTACTGCCACAAAGGAAGACTACATTCGTGCTATCTATATTTTAGATACAGCTCAAACCGCGACAGGAGTAACCGACATCGCAAATCGACTTGGTTTGAGTAAGTCCACTGTTTCTGAGCGCGTAAATGAATTAGTGAACGAGGGGTTGGTAGTGTCTGAACCATACGGAAAAGTGACGTTAACTAAAAGAGGTAGCGAGGTAGGCAAGAAATTGACGTACAAGCACCGTATCATTGAAGTGTTTTTACACAATACCTTGCATATCCCAAAAGATAAGATTCACGCCGAAGCTGAACGTCTTGAACATGCGTTTAGTGATGATGTGATAAAACGTCTCGCTACTTTTTTGGGCAACCCCACTAACGATCCTCACGGATCAATAATTCCTAAAGTCACAGACTGGAACTCTAATAAACAAAAGTAATTACATTTAAAAATAACAACAACATGACTCATACAAATTTATTTAAAGCCCTCGGCTGGAAAGGCGCTTCACACGATGCAGGTGAAGACGAAAAAACACCTAGTCTTCCCGAAGTACACCGATCTATCGCTATTCCATCAGAATTATCGTTTTTCAAAAAAATGATGTTATTCGCTGGACCAGGCTTCCTTGTGGCAGTTGGCTACATGGACCCAGGTAACTGGGCTACCAGTCTCGCAGGTGGTTCTAAGTTCGGCTATACATTACTAACTGTCGTCTTGATGTCGAGTATATTCGCGATGATTCTTCAGCACCTTTCACTAAAGTTAGGTATTGTGACCGGACGCGACTTGGCACAAATGTGTCGTGACCGATACCCTAAACCAGTAGCTATCCTGCTTTGGCTTATGGCTGAGGTGATGATTATTGCCACTGACTTGGCGGAAGTTATCGGTTCAGCGATTGCACTCTACCTCCTCTTTGATATACCGATTCTTATCGGTGTAATGATTACTGCTGTAGACGTTCTCATTATTCTCTACTTGCAGAATAAAGGCTTCCGTTATCTTGAGGCTTTGATTGTAGTTTTGATGGCAACGATTGTGGTTATCTTTGGCTTCCAGCTTATAGTGTCAGCGCCAGCGATTGCACCATTGCTTGCAGGATTCATTCCAACTACTCAAATTGTCTTTAATGCGGATATGCTTTACCTTGCTATCGGTATCATTGGTGCGACTGTTATGCCACACAATCTCTACCTACACTCTGCAATCGTACAAACAAGACGGTATGCTGAGACGAGGGAAGGCAAAAAGGAAGCAATTAAATTTGCTACTATCGATTCTACCGCTGCCCTCACGATTGCTCTCTTCGTAAACGCTTCAATTCTTATTCTAGCTGCCGCGGTATTCTTCACAAATGGTATTGGTGAAGTAGCTGCAATTGAGGAAGCATACAAGCTACTTTCACCACTGGTTGGAGTAAGTATTGCTAGTACCTTATTTGCAATCGCACTTTTAGCAGCGGGACAAAACGCCACCATTACAGGGACCTTGGCTGGACAGATTATTATGGAAGGATTCATTAATCTGCGGATAAAGCCGTGGGTGCGACGAATCATTACTCGTCTCCTCGCCATCGTTCCTGCGATTGTGGTCATCGGTGTCTATGGTGATGGTGCTGCAACTGATCTTCTTATTCTCAGTCAGGTTGTCCTCAGTCTCCAGCTGTCTTTTGCGGTTTTCCCACTCCTTATGTTTACTGGTAGCAAGAAAATTATGGGTGAGTTTGCTAACTCAACGCATCTTAATATCATCGCTTGGATTATCGGTATAATCATCGCCTCACTAAACCTGTGGCTTCTCAACGGACTATTCTTTGGGTAACGAAACTTAAGGGATAGATACTTCTTCCAGCATTAACTCCAAGGAGGTTCATTGTGATCAAACGAACTCGGTTGTTTGTTGGTATCGTTATCAATGTAGCAGGTGGTCTCATACTGATTCACTTCATGTTACATCCGTTCTTTGTACAAATTTGCCCATGGTAGCAACATCCTGACTTGACCTAACCGTTCTGTATTCAGGGCGGTTTTGTTTATCTCCTACACAACAAAAGCCACCTTGCTGGTGGCTTTTGTTGAGTATTATGGTTTATTACAAACCGCCCAACATTTTCCGCATCAATTGAATCTCTTCTGTCTGAGTTTCCACAATCACCTTAGTCAGATCAGTCATTTCCTTGTGTTCAATATAGGGTTGCACACTCTGCGCCATCATTACCGCACCCATGTGATGCATAATCATGTCTTCTAGAAAAACTTTGTCTAAGGCAGCGCCACTTAGCTTAGAAAGGTCACGCATCATTGGTTCATAGTCGTTAGGATCAACAACATATGCTTCACCATACCAAGCCTGATACCAACCTTTCATCATGGCGATTTCTTTTTCTTGAGCAACAACGATGTCTTCAGCTAGCTTTTTAATTTCAGGGGTGGAGCCACCACGAGCAATTACTTCCTTTGCTGTATCAACCGCTTCCTGATGGTGTGGAATCATGCCTTCGAGAAACTCACGTTCACTCTTCACCACCATCGTCGAGTGATCCATACCGCCCATCATGCCCATGTTCAAGTCATTTTGGTTGGTCGGAGTGTTTGGATTACCCATAAGTGAACCATCAGGCATCCGGTGCATCCCAGCCGGTACATCATCTTGAGTATTCATCTCCATGTTCATGTCCATTGAATTGTTAGCGGACCTACTAGTACCAAAGCTATAAGCAACGGCTCCAACAACTAATACTGCGAGTCCAATTATTATTACGATTGATTGATTTTTCATAAGCTAATTTGTTACATGACCATGGTCATACTGTTAAACATCACGAGCATCCAAATACACATTCCGATCATAAAGACTGCTTCAATGATGGTGACTGTCGAAAGAGGAAGCTTGAAGTATGTCCCTAGACACACACAGTGCAGGGTCTCCTTTTTCACCAATGACTGCAATGCACCAAATAGACTGGCACTATAGATAAACAAAGTGATAAGAGTCGCTGGGAGAATAAGTAGCTGAAGAATAAAGAGAATACCAAGGGTGATCTCTAAGAAGGGATATACCTGTGCGTACACAATGCTTCGTTTAGCGAGTGGGTCATACTTTGCAAATCCCTCAGCAAACCCAACTATGTCTGGTAGTTTAATGACTCCAAAAAATATGAGTGCCCAGCCCATGAGGTGGGACATATAGTCTGGATACATGTGGAATTGTACGGAGTATAAAGAAACGACTGCTGCTACAGCGTAGATCAGTGCAATCGGCCAGTATGACCAGATACTTGTGGGTGCGGCGTGATGTATTTTTACCGTACTGTTGGTTGAATGATGATGTTCCATACTCTATTTTCGTTTTAGCCTATAGACCTGTAATATTTCTTCCACTGGCTTCTTTACGTCCCCAGACTTAATTTGACTAACAACACAATGAGAGAGGTGTTCTTCGAGTAGTACATCTTCAATGTTTGAGAGAGCTTGCTTCACCGCTGAGGTTTGTGTAATAACGTCAATGCAATAAGTATCTTTTTCAATCATTCCTTGTAGCCCACGGACTTGTCCCTCGATTATCTTAAGACGACGGATTAACTTTTTGTGCGATTCTTTCATGATTAGTAGTATACCCCCTAGGGGGTATCAGCACAAAACCTTTACACAATAAAACCACTCAAATTGAGTGGTTTTATTGTTAGCTGGACTTACTGTTGTTTATGAGGCGTTTAAGCCTCTCAGTAGGTCTCGCTAGACTGTGCGGGTGAGAAGAATCGAACTCCCGACTACTGCTTGGAAGGCAGTCGTTTTACCACTAAACTACACCCGC
>CAZBJN010000042.1:6930-9618 GCA_964492305.1 uncultured Candidatus Saccharibacteria bacterium
AAAATCCAGTACGCACGATTCTACCACCAATAAGGCAAAAGTTCCAGTCTGGCCTGCTATACTATTTTATATGCAATTTATTATTGATATCGCGGGAGTTATCCTAACGGCCTACTTGGCTTTTACTAATAACCTAGCCGACAAGATCCTAACCTATTTCCCAGTTGAAGAGGAAGAAGTAATGGAGGAAAGTGAGGATGTAACAGAGACCAGTCTTCGGTCACTTCCCTCTCTCTTTGGGTCACAGGGCTTACCAGACGTTCTTCTACGCAGTGTTGAGTACCAAAGAGCCTCAGCTGTCACAGCCGTAACCGAAAATGAGCGTCCAGTGACCAATCCGGACGAAGCTTTGGTAAACATCTTCTGTACTTTTACCTCACCTACCACCATCCGTACCACTACCGGAACAGGCTTCTTTGTTCACAGTGAAGGCGTCATCTTAACTAACGCCCACGTAGCCCAATACCTTCTCCTGGGCGCTACAGACACACTTGGCGAGGCTGAGTGTATCGTGAGACAAGGCACACCAGCTGAACCGCGCTACCGCGCTGACCTTCTCTATATCCCACCAACCTGGGTCCAAGAAAACGCCAGTCTAATCACAGCCGCAGTGCCAACCGGCACTGGCGAACGTGACTACGCCCTTCTCTATGTGACTGAGACTGTCTCAGGTGATCCTCTACCAGAATCTTTTGCAGCTCTTGATGTAAACACAGAACTCCTACCTCGCACCATTAAAGGCGAGTCAGTAGTAGCAGCTGGCTACCCTGCTACAGACCTATTCAGAAACGGTGCCAGTAGCCCACTTTACTCTGTAGTAGCAGATACCTCTATCTCAGAACTCTACACCTTTGGTTCAAACTACGCTGACGTATTCTCAATCCGTGGCAGTGACGTTGGGGCTGAGGGTTCATCAGGTGGACCAGTAGTGGACGCCACAGGGCAAGTTATCGGCATGATTGTGACTCGTGGTGATGATACTACTGACGGACCAGGTAGCTTGCGCGCCATCACCCTCTCACACATCCACCGCACCATTCTAGAGGAAACAGGATTCTCACTACAGCGTAACCTCAGTGGAGATGTTGCGTACCGCTCAGAAATCTTCACAAACACTCTCGCTCCATTCCTGACCTCACTGCTCTCACAAGAGTTTAATTAATTTCATAAGACATAGAAAAAAGCCGCTTGGTAAACCCAAGCGGCTTTTGTTTTGTGTGGCCAGTTTTACTTGGCCACAAAATTGACGGCAGAGATTTTTTCACCCTGACGGCAGAAAGTGATTTCGAAAGACTTGTGGTCAATCATCATCGACCGAACGAAGCGGCCAACTCGATCCCAAAGGAAATCAAGGGCTTTTGCATTGCTCTCCAGCACAGGAGAACCTTGTTCAAGACGACTGATAACCAGTTCTTTTTCTTTGTACTTCAGCACGTAGAGGATGCTGTCGGGTGACAGCTTTTCCTCCACAACCCCATACATGCTCGGAATACCGAAGCCAAGGGCAACTTTGTGGAAGTAGAAACCCGGCCTTGAAATCATGTTGTCTGTCTCTGTCTCTTTTTGATTTGGTGTTGCCACTGACAATGCTCTCTCCTAAAATAACTTATTGTCGCACTTTGCGACTCTTATTCGATTTGGACCCATTTCCAAACCGAGAACAACACTCAATCTCTTAAGTGCTTTTCTCGACCTAGATTAGTAGAACTAATTAGTTGGCTCTACCGGCGACAAACCTACCAAAGTTACGCAATATAACGTTTGAATGCGGATCATCTTTGTATATCTCTTCTACCGTTACCCCTTCTGGTAAATACCCTTTAGAGTTCTTTACCCGCAGTAGCATGTCGCTAAAGTTGAGTTCGGGATGGAATTGCACAGTATATATATTATTCCGGTATTGTAAAGCTGAGACCTTACACGATTCTCCACCGTTCATAAGCAATACCGCCCCTTCTGGCACTCTATCTAGCACATCCTTGTGACCATAATATGCATAGAATGAGTCCGGCAAATCAGTAAATAAGAAGTAATTATTCTTATCCACGAGCAACTTTACTTCGTGTGATTTTACTTTCTTCTGAACGGCATCACTATGCACCTGCGCACCTGCAAATGCACCAAGGATTTGGTGTCCGTAGCAGATGCCGAGGGTCGGAATATCATTATCGAATAAATACGTGAAGAATGAGTGGAGCTGTCCGACAAGCTCATATGAAATACGTCTAACTTCGTCATCAGCTGGCCGACCGCCATCAAAGTCCAAGTCACCAGAACCGCCAAGTACCACACCCGTATACTCTTCCATTAGTACCTCTGGGAAATTCCAATCTATCTCCTTATCAAGCGCGCTCACGAAGCCGACCTCACACGTATCACCAACTTCTCGCTGTATACTCACTCGCTCTTGCTCAACAGCAGTTGGATTTATTCGAAACTGAACTAATAAAATTTTCGGCTTCATAGAATTACTATAATTGCGGCAACAACAAATACCCAAAGCTAAATGCTTGGAGGTACGTTTGCTACGTACGTGTGATTAATAAATTAAACGGCGGGAACTACTTCTTCTGCTACATCTGCGTCTTCAGTACTGGTTCCAGTTGAAGTGGCAGCCTCTGTGTCTTCCTCCAACACTTCTACTTCTTCGATTACTTCCTCAATTGGAATTTCAATTGATTCATCTTT
>CAZBJN010000043.1:0-8634 GCA_964492305.1 uncultured Candidatus Saccharibacteria bacterium
CGGCTCAGGCATAACGGGAGAAAGTCGCAACTTTACCTTCATGACCAAAGCGTCTTTGCCGGAGATTCGTAACCTACGTGTTCTTAAAGTAGAGGAAAATGCCGCAACCTTGGCGTGGGATACCACAGTGCCAGCGAAGGCACTTATTGAATATCAAGACCAGACTACTGGCGCTCAAAACTCTGTTGGTCGCCCGACACTAGCAACTTCTCACCAGATGCGACTAGCTGATTTGACCCTTGGTACTCGGTACGTAGCCTTTGTGATTTCTGAAAACTCCGGTGGTGACCGTGTCCGCAGTCAGCCGATTCAGTTTATTACCGTACGTGACATCGCGCCTCCGATTATTTCAAACGTAACTAACGAATCAACATTATTCCCAGGTAGTGAGTCGCGTATTCAAACAATTGTAGAGTGGGTCACAGATGAAGCATCTTCATGCGAAATGACTTATCGAGAAGGAGTCGCCGGCGGAACCGAGCCGACTATTCGTGAAAAAGAAACCATTGAATACAACACCAGTCACGTTGAAGTAATTGTTGATTTTGCTCCAGCTACTGTTTATCAGTTCTGGCTCAATTGTGACGATGAGGCAGGGAATACGGTTCAGTCAGAAAACTTTGTGCTCTTTACGCCAATTCAAGAAAAGAACATTATCGACCTGATCCTTGAAAACTTCCAGAGTACGTTTGGATGGGTTAAGAACATCGGAGGAGGTGGTTAGGCGGAGTATAAGGCTTAAGACAGTTTACTCCGTGCGTTAGGTTTGGTTTGCAGCTCGCAACAGCTGAATGCTCCCCGCGGGGTCGCATTCAGCTAAGCGCCTGCATAAGCAAAACATAATCGTGCTTCGCACTCATTGTTTCTGCTTAAGAATATTGGAGGTGGAGGGTAGGCAATAGGGATTTACTTGGTATTACTTTTTGCTGTCCCAGAAGTTTTGCCTTATGTTAATTAAAAAATAATTAACATAATCAGGTAGTAAAATAGTACGGTTAACCGTACTATTTTATTTAGTATGACAAATATTTCCAAAAACAATTTACCTGAAGAAGATTTCCAAAAATTGTTCAAAAAAATGACGGAGATTATGACCAAGGCAAAGCAAGCTGATATAGAGATATTTTTAAGTGACCTACTGGGTAAAGAAGAAAAAATCATGTTGGTGAAACGCTTCATGTCTATCGTTATGCTCCACGAAGGAAATTCTTCTTATAGAATTTGGCAAACACTTAACATTAGTCCTTCAACCGCAGATAAAATTCGTCTAGATTATGAATCTGGCAGGTACAGAAACCTCATTACTCTATTTAAGAATCAGCCAAAGAAATACCATAAACTTTGGCAAACTCTGGAACTGATTCTTCAAGCTGGGTTACCACCCCGTGGCAGAGGTAGTATGCGCTCTGTGATAGAAAGTATTAAACGTGAATAGTACAGTTAACCGTACTATTCACTCAACTCTGTTGGTAGTTGGGGATATGAACGCACACTTCTCTTGCTCTGTAATGTCATAATAGACACATGGCCAAGCCGCTGATTGTTTGTCGTGACCTTTCGATTATCTACAACAAAGGTAAGTCGAACGAATTTAAAGCTCTTCAAGGCGTAAATACTGATATTTACGAAGGGGAGTATATTATTCTGTTCGGTGCCTCAGGTTCTGGTAAGTCTACTCTGATGTACTCTATTCAGGGTTCGCTACCGCCAGGTGAAGGCACGCTACTTATCCGTGGTGATGATATTTACTCATATCCACCTAGTGAGCGTGTTTACTTTCAACGTTACGTGATGGGAATTATTTTCCAGTCCTTCAACCTTATTGGTTCACTTTCAGTACTCGACAACGTAGCACTCCCAATGATTTTCTGTGACGCTGATAGAACAACACGTGAACGTCGTGCTCAGTCTCTATTAGATCGCTTTGGTGTAGGACATGTTTCGCATAAGATTCCGGCCATGCTTTCAGGAGGTCAACAACAACGTGTATCGGTAGCGCGTTCGATGGTTAATGATCCAAAAATTCTCCTAGCAGATGAACCAACAGGTAACCTCGACTCTGTATCTACCCAGCAGGTGATGGATAAGATTGACGAAATTAATACGTTTGATAGACGAACAATTATTATGGTGTCTCACAACGCAGCTCACTTGAGCTATGCTCACCGTGTGTACTATCTCAAGGATGGTTTTGTAGTGCGTGAGGTTGTTAATCCACAGCGTAAACAAATTAAACCGGTGCGGGAAGGGGAGACAATTGTGACTGAGCTTGAACAGCTCGCCCGGCTCTATCCGTACGACTCGGTTGATACGCTTCGTGTAAAGAGTATGGTGAACTTTTTGACCCAGCAGTATACCTACGACCAGCTCATTCGTCTTGAGCACGCTATTGCCTTGTTTATAAAAGGAAAAATTAATAAAGATACTTTCATCAGAGCTTTGATACTCAAACTTGAACAGGGAGGTGTTGAGATCGAGGAAAAGGAAGCTAAGCGCATGGCTCATACTGCTGAACTACTCATACATCAATCTGATGACATTCGCCGCTTCCGGGCCAAGAAAGACAACGATGATATTTTCTTTAGTCAACACAAGTTGGCTGAGCGGCTGCGTGACCATTTGCTTTACGCTCACAATATGAAATTGTCTAAAGAACAAAATGAAAACTTAGTTGAAATGATTGCTGACCGCGTGACTGGTGTGATTGAGGAGGATCAGTTTAATGAACGCCTAATGAAGGGTGTTCGCGGACGAGGACTGTCACTAGACTCCAAGGAATCAGATAGTCTTACTCGCTACTTTGAAAAAATCATCGCTCAAGGTGTTGATGTTAGTTATAAGAGTTAAAAATGAACAAATGCCCAGAGGGCATATTGTGAATTTTGTTCCGAGTTTGGCCCTTTCCCAGGCCAAACTCCTGGAACTCGCAGTATAACAACCTGATAAAGTTATTCTTGTATGTGGTCCGCCTTGCACTCGAAGTTATAACTTAAGGCGATACTCCAAAATCTTTAGTGCATATCTAATTTTATATACAACTTAAAATGCTAATATTTATAAATAACGGGTTGTTCTGTTTCGGGTCGGTGTCCCAGCGATTTGCCCAAGGAAAGGCAAATCGGGGACTAAATTCGATATAGTCACTACGTTCCTTATCTCATTTAAATGCGAATTCAAGACTTGGCACAACTTTCCACTCGAATGTTTAAAACGAATCCACTTCGTACGTGGCTTACTATTCTTGGTATGGGTGTAGGTACTGGCGCTGTGGTGGTGCTTGTAGGTTTGGGATTTGGTTTGCAGAAAATTATTCTTGAACAAATCGTGTTTGGTGAGACACTCCTCTCACTCGGGGTGTCTGCTACAGGGGCACAAAATTTAAAACTTACAGTTGAGACTGTGGATGAGTTTAAGCGGTATGAAGAAGTGCTTGATGCTGCGCCGTTGGCTCGCTTCCCGGCACTAGTAACTTATAAAGGTTTAACCGGAAATGTTTTTATTCAAGGTGTCGAGCCTCCTTATTTGCGATATGCTGGTGTGACTGCGACTGAGGGAACCGTCTTTACAAACGAAGATGCTGGTGACACCTCAAGTATTATGCTTTCCCCGGCAGTACTTAAGCTTTTTGGTATCGATGACCCTGAGTCATTTGTGGGAGAGAAGGTTTCCTTTCGACTTCTAGTTCCAGCTGAGGATGGTAGTGATAATGTAGTAGAAGTCCCGATTGATAAAGAGTATGTCGTGCGTGGTATTACTAAAGAAGAAGGAGTGCTAAATGCCATGATGATGTTACCCGAACTCCGCAACCATGTCGGTATCGAAGAGTACGAGCGTATCCAAGTGCGTGTAAACACAAATGAAAACCTACCTATCGTTGAAGCTCGTCTGATTGAAGGTGGATACCGAGTGACAGCACTTTCAAAGACTGTGGAGCAGGCTTCAAAAATCTTTCAAGGTATTCAGGCTGTCCTCGCTACCTTTGGTGGGATTGCGCTCTTGGTATCTGCTATCGGTATGTTCAATACTATGACAGTTACACTTCTTGAACGTACCAAAGAAATTGGAATCATGCGCACCATTGGTGCATCTCCAAAGGACGTAAAAAACCTCTTTATCTCTGAATCAATTGTGGTGGGGTTTATGGGAGGGGTGAGTGGAATTGTGATGGGAGTAACCTTTGGTGTCATTGTAAACGTCTTTCTAAACGTCATTGCCGGTCAGTTTGGAGGTCAATCAGTGAATCTCTTCTCCTTCCCAATTGTCTTTTTGGTTTTCATTGCACTATTCTCCGCAGCCGTAGGGTATCTAACAGGGGTATTCCCAGCGAGACGGGCCTCAACACTAAATCCACTAGACGCTATTCGTTACGAATAAACTGTTCATAAAATTGTGTATAACTACTGCGTAACTATGTGCGGTATTAGATACAATAGTATATGAAGTTAAATATATTTATAAATAGTTCATTATTATGTTGTACAACCTTGAAGAGAAAACTAACTATATTCAAACAGCCGGCAAAATCACCATTGCTGCTGCTTTGTCTGGTATTTTAGTTTTTGCCTTTGTGTTTCTTTTTAACGCAGGCAAAACTGAATTACTAAAAGTAGAAGCACAGACTGCGACTACAACCATTACTGTACTCAACACACCTCCAATTTGGGTTAATTTTGCAGTAGAGGAATTTGAATCATCTACCAACACTCCAACCAATTCAGGAGATGAGATTTCGTGGGTTGGACTCGCTGATAACTCGGGTGGTGCACCATACTTCCTTATTGTGTGTAGTGGAAGTGCCACCCCGACTCCAACCGCAGCGGCTGACCTAGGTAGTCTTGGTACCGCGCCTCCGGTTTGTACTAGTGGTGTACAGTGGGGAGTTTCAACTGCCACTGTCGCTTCAACACAAGCTCGGGTATCTACCACCACAACTGAAACCGGAGCCTTCTCTGGCGAAATCTTAAATTGGTACGCTTGGGTATGCGACGACGATCCTGTGAACCCACGATGTAACAACACTTTCTCTCAAGGTTTGAACGCAACGAACTCATCTCCATTTCATGTGAACTTCCGTCCTACGTTCACAGCTGTCGGAAGTGACTCACCAGCTAACCCTGGAGAACTGCTCACGTTCTTTTCAACATCAACCGATGGAAACGTAGTTCGGGGACCAGATAACATCTTCTTGTATGTCTGTAACGGTAACGACTTCGTGGCATCAACTCTAAGTTGTGCTAGTGGGGTATTGGCTAGTACATCAGGCTCAGTGACAGACGACGCCTCAGCCAGCTTCACACTACCTTCTGTATTCCAAGACGATGACTATGATGCTTACGTCTTCGTAGTTGATCAATACAACCATCCAGCTACTGGCGGTGTACACGGAACCAACGAAGGCTTTACTGTTAACAACGTAGCACCAACTGTTTCTGGTGGAAGCATCTCAATCAATAATGGTGGTCCGATGTCGCTTACTAATCCAGCTGGTGAGACAACTGGTTTCATCTTGGAGTTTGAAACATCAGACGCTAACAGTTGTGAGAACACTGCTGCTACTGACGAAATCGTATCTTACACCGCTTCACTATTCCGAAGTGGACTTGGTACCACAACTTGTACAGGATTACCCGGTTCTTATGATCCAAACAATTGTTATCCAAGTTCAGTTGCTACCACAACTTGGAATCTCAACTGTACTGCCTCAAGTACTACTTGCGGAGGATCATCAGACCCAACTATTGAGTGGTCATGTACATTCCCACTTTGGTTCATTGCAGAACCTACAGATGCAGACTCACCGTTTTCTGCAGAAGGTTGGGTAGCTGCGATTGCTGGAGTTGATGATAACAACGCTACTGGTACTGCAACTATCGGTACTACTCCAGTTGAGTTGTTTAGTTTCCCGGCAATTGATTTGGTGACGGCTGAAATTCCATACGGTTCACTCGAGCCAGGAGAAAACACTGGCACACTAGATGCAACCACAACCATCCTTTCAGTTGGTAACACTGGACTAAACCAAGAAGTGGAAGGAGAATCTATGTGTCCTGGATTTGCGGTTGGCAGTCCATGTGCTAACAGCGCATCATCAACCATTCCAGACTATAGTCAGGAATTTGCGACAAGCTCAGTTGGATATAACACGACAGGTGCAAATCTATCGTCTTCAACTCCACAGTTCCTCTTGCTCCAAGTACCAAAAACAACATCAACCTCAACCTATTCACAAGGTGTAACGTACTGGGGTATTGAAGTTCCGATTGACATTACTGTAGCCGGTGCCTACACAGGACTCAACACCTTCTACGCTGTAACCTCAAGTGGAACCGACTGGGGAATCTAATTAATAGCAAAATTGAATTTAGCAACAGCCACTGTTATCCATACAGTGGCTGTTGCTTTTTATTCATTAATTTTCGATAATGAATGGGTGCAACTAGCTCGCGTGATTGTTATATGAAAAAGATAGTAACCTTGTGTTTGCTGTTTTTTGTGCTCTCTGCAGATATCGCGAGTGCTGGTTTTGGTATTACTCCTCCATACGTACGAAATACAAGCCTGACACGTAACTCTACTTACGAGCAGCAAATCCTTTTGGTGCGCGGAAATCCTGATGTTCCGCAAAAGGCTCAGATTACAATTGACGCTCCAGAAATTATTGATTGGATAGAAATAGTGGAAGGCGAGTCTGTGTCACTGCCACGAGGTGTACAGAAGGTCCCAATGACTGTTCGAGTGACAGTACCGAGTGACGCTGACTTTAAAGACTATAACGGTACTATTCGTATCAAGACTGTACCTGATGATGATCAGGTGTCTGCTGGTGCAGTTAGTATCTCTCTTGGAGCTCAGGTAGACATTGCTCTCACTGTTATTGATCGAGAAATTCTTGACTTTAGAGTTCGTAAGATCGACGTAACAGATTTGAATGAAGGACGTAAACTTGGTTGGTTGTATTTCCCGGGCAAGATTGATTTTTCAATGCTCATCGAAAATACTGGTAACGTAGATAACTCTCCATCAAAAGTAGAGTTTAGAATTTTTGACTTCGCAGGCAAGGTGCTCCTTGAAGAGACACAAAATAAAAACAAGGTACGCAAAATTGCTCCGTATGCTACAGAAGAAGTGTTTGCTGAAATACCAACCAGATTGCCGGCTGGTAACTACATCGCTCGTTTTAAAGTTTATAACGGTGAAGAAATTAAGCATGAAGGAGAGGTTAGTTTGAGTGTATTGCCTTACGGTACTTTGCAACAAGCTGGCTTTGGTTTTAGTGGTCTGTCTATAGCTCATAAAATTTCCATCCTGCTACCAATCTTTGCGCTACTTATCCTAGTCCTCTATGTTATTTACACACGTCGCTTAGCACGTCGTCGGGTTGAATAGTCTTATGTATGCCCGACTTACTTTTTTTGGCATAGTACTGGCGACTGTCCTTCTAATACCGTCTCTCACAGCTGCCCAGGCGATTTTAACTGGCACAGCCACAACTACTCTCACTTTGAGTATTTGTGGTAATTCTTTAGTTGATGATGGCGAGCAGTGTGATGTACCAGGAGAAACTGGTGTCTACAGTACTACCATCGCTGGTAGGCAATGTAGTTTGGTCTGTAACTTTGGCCCTTACTGTGGAGATGGAATTTTGCAGACTTCTTTTGGTGAAGAATGTGACGATGGCAATAATGATAACGCAGACTTTTGTTCTGCAATTTGTAAAATTGAGCCAGCTGGTTCTGGAGGAGGAGGAAGTTCTGGAGGAGGAAGTGGCGGAGGTGGTGGTAGTGATACTGACCAGGGTGATACTGTCATCAGTGTAACCGGACTCGCGTATCCGGGTCGGACAATCAACATTCTGCTTGATACTCAAAATGTCGGTAGTGTGCGTGTCGGTAGTGACGGACGTTTTGACTTTACAACTGATGCATCACCAGGGACGGCGTCACTAGGGTTTTGGTCTACTGACCAAAACAGTACCCGTTCAATCACTCTCAATTCTACCTTCGATGTAACTCAAGGTGCTGTTACAAATATTTCAGGTATCATCTTGCCTCCAACTATCAGAGTATCGAACGCAAACGTAAACCCAGGAGATGTAGTTACAGTTAGCGGTCAATCGATTCCAAATGCCAAGATAGAACTTCACATCAATAACAGTGAGCGTGTTGAGACGACAACTACTGACGCCTCAGGTCTTTGGACTATTTCTCTTAACACTGCTTCACTGCGTGTGGCCGAGCATACGCTTCGTGCGCGCTCTGTTGGTGGTACTGCTTCACTAGCTACTCAAAGTAGCTTCAGTACGACCCTACAGCTCTTTGTAGGTGTTGATGGGCAGGCGACTAGGCCTTCCGACCTAAACCGTGACACTAAGATTAACTTGGTCGACTTTTCTATTTTGATTTTTTGGTGGGGGACTAATGGCGGTAACTCAAATCCACCTGCTGACATCAATGGAAATGGGCGAGTTGGGATCGAGGATTTTTCTATTTTGTTGTTCAACTGGACAGGGTAGTATTTGTTACCTTGGTCGAGCGGCTGACTTCCAGTTCCAGCGATTTGCTTAAGGAAAAAGCAAATCGGGAACAAAATTCACAATAGTCGCTACGCTCGTTTGTTCATTTTTAATTGGACAGG
>CAZBJN010000044.1:0-8028 GCA_964492305.1 uncultured Candidatus Saccharibacteria bacterium
ACGAGAGTATAAGTATTTTGACATTATTTTCTCAATATATATCATGAACAAGTAAACATCTTTAAGTTTACCTGTCCTGAAAGTTTAAAAATAATAAAAATATATGAAATATTTTTCCATAGTATTACTATTCGCAGGCCTAATAATTTTTGCAGGTCAAGTACATGCACAGGGCAATAAGCCATTTAAAATAAATACATCAACGACCAGTGGCGGCATGGTCACTCCCCGAGTGGCTAATCTAAAGCTGGGTGATAGTAAGCAGTTTACTCTTCAGCCAGAAGTGGGTTATCGTGTGGTTGGAGTTTCTGGTTGTGGTGGTACTTATGATGCTTCTACTTTCACATTTACAACAGCGCCTGCCTCAGCTGATTGTGAGATTTACGCGTCTTTCCATGTAGGGTCAAACCAAGTGCCTACTGTGAGTGTAGACGCGGATATGACTGTGGAGATAGGCAGTACTGTAATCCTTACAGCCACAGCCACAGACAGTGATGGCTCAATTGACAGTACCTCATGGCAACAGATTTCAGGTACGACTACAACCAGCTCACAGACAGCCGACACAATCACATTTGTCGCTGGCGAAGTGACCGGGGACACACCACTTGTATTTGAGTTTACAGCAACAGATAATGAAGGTGCCTTAGCTAGTGCTAGCGTGCAAGTAACTGTAATTGATAGTACCCCAGCTCCACTGCCCTTGGTATTTTTTGATGAATTTGATGACGGTATCGACGACCTAACTAAGTGGAGTTTCGGAAATGCACCACACCAGGAAACAGATGGTTCGTTGACTCTTAGAATTATAGCAACCGACCAAGGACGAGACGGAGCTACAACAAATAATTTCCCTTCATTGACAAAAACTAAGCTCGAGATGAGACACTTTATGTCACCAGGAGGGTTTCATTTCTTTCCAGCTGTAAGTTTACGTCTTGCAAATGGCAGTGAGTTTGCACTCACTTTTCTAAGAAGTACTTATCTTGAAAATAATTGTAATAAGCCATCAAATCAAGACAGAGTTCTTTTAGCTACAGCACCTTGGGGCGGTAACTGTTTAGCTGAAAGTAATCTAATTTCATCTCAGTATTACAATATGTGGATTGTCTCAGTGGTTGAGTTCGATTCAGTAACCGGAGACTTTACTCTTGATATTGGAAATGATGGTGTTATTGATTTTGAAGCTACTCTCGCAAGTGAATATATGTCAGAAGTCACTGGTATTAATTTCAGTACTTATGGCTGGTTCACAGGGCACTATCACACTTTTGACTACATTCGTGTCTATGGACAGTAAGTGACCTTGTGAGTATTTGGCGCAGAAGAATTATAGAACTGACCACCAAGAGTAACTAAAACCAATTAGATTCGGTACTTGCCGGGTAATAGGCCCTTTTAAGGGCCTATTTTGCCTCTCAGACGTAACCAATTTACCTTTGTTGTGTTATTGAGATAGGAAGGCTTTTAGGCTTCCAAGCGAGAGGCGTAGTTTGCTAAAAAGTCTGGCTGATATTGCGTGAGGGTATGCATAAGCGTGCCTAGCGATAATCCAATCTACACCTCGTGCCATTTTTATTCCATGATCATTTTGAGAGTCTGCGTGTTCTCGGTGGGCAGTGTGTGGTAAAGGAAGGTTTGCTAGTTTTCCGTGTTTCCCAAGTTGAAGTACTAGCTCAAGATCTTCAGCTAGCGTCGGTTGGTAACCATCTGTTTCCTTTAGTGTTTCTGTACGGATTAGAAGACTGGAGTGAATAAATTGATTGCGTCGTAAAATTCTATTTCGGATGTCTGTATCAGTTGTTGCCACTTGATAACTTCCGAGGTTTTTACCCTCTGCATCAATTAATTCTGCTTGAGTTCCGACTATCACATATTCAGGGTTAATATCCAAAAAAGCCACCTGCTCCGTGAGTTTATTTTCACTAGGCCAGTAGTCATCACTATCGAGTATTGCGGTGTATACACCAGTTGCATAAGAAAGTGATTCAGTGCGACGAACAAATAACCCAGCATTATCTTCGTGTCTAATGTAACGAATACGTGGGTCTGTGTAGCTGGCAATAAGGTCCTTGGTCCCGTCAGTTGAGCCATCGTCAATGATTACTAGCTCCCAATCACTGCAGGTTTGATGCAATACACTCTCTATGGCTTCAGGTAAAAAGTTTGCTCGGTTATACGTGAGCATGAGGATTGAGACGAGAGGCTGAGTTATTTCTTTAGTTGTATCCATGAGTCAGGAATAAGGTTGGCGTCATAGGTAATCGTATCAAACCAAGGAGTGGGCGCAATCACCGTCTTGTTTTCGTTTTGGTTAAGCCAAGCACCCCACCAGCTAAAAGAGCTGTTGGCGATGATATTGTGCTGGCAGGCACTCATGAGGTACAGCTCCTCCGGCGCACTAATAGTCTTATCAGACACAAACACGGCATCAGTGGGCAGGGTAAGGTTGGCCTTGGTCCACTCTATATCATCAGAGAAGACGAAAAACGTTGGGTCAGATACTTTGGACGAGATGACTTCAATGGCTTGTTTGTAATACTCAACTGAACAGATGCCATTCTCATTAAGTACACGTTGGTTGGTTACATAATCACCGTGGCGAACATGAAGAGCTACTGAAGTAGACTTTAGTATCTTTTCTTGAAGTGCTTGTCCGCTTGGTGAAAGTGGGTTCTTTAGAGTGAAGTCGGCTAGTAGGGTATTCCTGATCGCTTCAAAATACTTTGGACTTTGCCAATAGCCATCAAGATAAGTGTCGTCTTTTAGTGCTAAGACTTTTTCATCAAACTCGACAAAAGTCTGGCGTAGTATCTTTCGCTTAAAACTATTTATGAATTTAGAAATGAGGCCATAGGGATACCGCAAGGCTCTTATTTCCTCAGGAGTGGCTTGTTCGTTTTTTATGTTAAACACATCTAGGTCAAAGGGACGATAAATATTACCAATCTCTTCGGCTTTAGATAAGCTCGTAGTGTCGAGCTTGAGTACAGCATTGTTCTTCTCAGCTAAGTGACGACCCAGGGCGTACTGAAACATTTGGTTACCAAGTCCACCTTTGAGGTTAACGATTACCATAAGCTACACTTTTTTAAACCAGAACAAGCCACAAGCATAAGTCTCACTTTGTAGTTCTGTTGGATTGGCGTGTTCATGTACACCATCGGTGCCACGTTCAGGCACAAAAGAAAATTCTTCTAGCTTGAGAGTAGGGAAGAGAGCTAGTACCTTTTCGTACGTATAGATACGGTGGGCATTGAACTGAATAACCGCCTCTTTCCCAACCGGTGTCACAAAAAGTAGTGAACCGCCAGGTGCGAGGACACGTGATAGTTCAGCACAGGCTTTGATGTCTCCCTCTGGATCAATTGGGTCGCCGTAACGTCCAAGTCCGATATGCTCGATGGTATGGAGACATGAAAGTGAAGGAATTGAATTTGATTCAAAGTGTAGCTGGGTAAGGTCGGCGTGATTAGTCTCAAGTCCACTCAAGTGTAGTGGGGCCGGACGATAGTCATAAAAATCTACCGGAATAAACGCAGAGACAATCCCTGGGAAGTAGAGGCTAGAAGCAATGTCGACATGCTTCACTGGAGCAATTTGCGCTACCTTACGCGCTGCCCACGCAGTGTGATACACGTAGTGTCTATCAAAACCAGTGAGCTTAGTCTTATCAAAGATTTGCGGGAAGAAGTCTCGAACACCTAAGTTAAAGCGGGGGCTCCTATCAAGTTTCTTGAAAGCTAGATAATCAGAAATGACAAAAGGACTAAGAAGGACGTTCTTGCCAAGCTTATAGATTTTTTTAATTATTTTTTTCATAATTTATTCTAGCTAAAAGTGTTTGTACGGAAACTTTATCTGACAATGTCTCTATGCATCTTTGTCTAGGTGAATATGTCCCTGCTTTAGCGATGTGACTCTTTAATTCCGCAGTATCGGATAAAAAAGCACCAAAATCATCAGTCAAATATGGAGCATTAATTTTTTCAGCCGAGAATCGATAGTTCCTTGATTGCCACGTAGTACTTTTATTTACAAAGGTCGGCACATCACGTATCCAGGCCTCTTGTAAGGCCAAGCCCTGACTTTCTGATTGTGATAGATAAATAAGATACGGAGCAGTTTCTAGAGCTAATAGATAATCTTTTCTTACAAAAGAACCATACTGAAACACTCTGCATTCTCCGACAATATCAAGTACATCTTCCAATAATTCTTTGTCGCCCATTTTATCATAAATTACTGGTGTACCAGCTCGAGTACTTACTTTAGACAAAGCAACGCCAGAAGGGAAGATAGCTATTTTTTCAGCTAATGCAGGTGCTTCTTGGAGCCAAAAATCTTTAACCCACTGTGCGGGTACCAACACTGTATCAATCGCTGGGTGCATAAAAACACGATTAGCGTCTAGGGGAAAGGTCACCACATTTGGCCCGGCAACCAGCTTTTTAATGACCCCTGCTTCTTTCAATGTAATCGCTTCACGTAAGGCTTTGACCCCCGAAAGCACAATAACCGTATCATCAACTACAGGTCGAACATTCCGCTTAAAGTCGATGTCCAATTCCTTCAACCCCCTAATTAAACTATCCTCCACTGCATTTGGACCTGCATATTTACCCATTACCCGCCTCGCCAACCACTTCCAAAATTCTTTGGAAAGTAGTGAGGTAGATCGGGTGTGGATGACAATCATATTTATTTATTTGGGGTAAACAGGTACATATGCACTCCGTTGGGTATATTATCAGTCAGCTCAACTAAACCAGCAGAGGTATTTCTTTGGATTTTATAGTCCAATTCTTGGAAAAAATTAATCATGTCATTCCAATTTTCATGAATGAAGCTACGTTCTGGAAAGGTTTTAGCTATTTCAATGAAGCAGATTGGCCTGTGATTTTTGACAGTTTCCTTTGCTCCTTGTAGCACCTCCCATTCATATCCTTCTACATCAATTTTTATGAAGTGAGGCGCGGGTAAATTAAGAGAATCCAAAGTTTCTACAGCCACTGTGAGAGTGGGTACAGAAGACTCGCCTAAGAAACTTTTAGTCAGCGTAGAACCAGACCCAGCCAGACTAAGTTCCAAACTAGCCTGCTTACTTCCAAGGGCCAGGGTATGAGTAAAGACGTCGTCTTTTACCCCATTGATACGGGACGATTCTTTTATACAAGACACATGCTCCGGTATAGGTTCAAAGGAATGTACTGTAGCGTTAAATTTTGTAGCGGCTAGTATGCCGTAATAACCAGTGTTCGCACCAATATCGTAAACTACAGGATTGTCCAAACCAGAGAGAATTTTTACAACAAGCTCAGTGTCATCTTTTTCAACCAGGCCGTTTTGGGAAATGCCATAGGCGATATCTGAGCTATCATAAACATCGCCTACATACCAAAAACCAAGCTCACACCAAACGGCAGTCTTACCAAGAGCATTGTGTTTATTTGGCGTGATGTAAAAAAGTTTTTTCCTTGTCATCCTTTCAAACAACCGACTAATGTGGGCAAATATTTTTTGCACTGTGATTTATACTAAATATTTTCCAGCAAACTTTTCAAGCTTTGAGAAGTTTTCTTTGTACCAGGCAGTGGTCCTCTCAATGCCGTCTTCGAAAGATACTTTTGGCTTAAATCCTAGGGCAAATAATTTTGAAGCATCAATATACTGGTCAGGTATCTCAATGAAATTTGCTGGCTTAGGAATAATGATTGGTTCTATATTTTTTACCTTCTCTCGCAATATACTTATGAGTGAAGCAACACTTTTGATGCCAGAGCACTCAGAGATATTAGCTAATTCTTTTGGAGTGTAAGAGCCCACATTAAACGCAGGCCAACCGTAAGTGTCATTTCCGCTACTTGGCATATTACTATGGTTTGGACCATAGTAACTTTCCATTTTTTCTGACATTAACAAGTATGCATCCACTATATCTTCAACATAAATATACTCACGTAGTACATTTTCATTACCAATATTTATAACCGGAGGTTTGCTAGACATAAGACGCATTACCGTGCGAGGAATCAGTCTAGTAAAATTAAGGTCACCAGGACCATAGATGTTACTTGAACGACAAATAATCACTGGTAGCTTGAACTGAAAGGCGTAGGTTTGGGCTATCATGTCAGCGCAAACTTTAGAAGAACTATATACATCTAATCCACGTAGAGCGTAGCTTTCTTTATATGGCAATTTTTCGTAACTGTCGGTGGCATGGTCACCGTATGACTTATCAGTCGACGCAATAAGTACTCGCGGAATTCCGCTTACTCGTGCCACTTCAAGTATGTTGAGCGTACCCATGACGTTGTTCTCGATGGTGGACATCGGGGAATTAGCAGCTGCACTTACGATTGCTGTCGCTGCCAAATGGAAGATTGTGTCAATTTGGTGACGGTCACAAACACGACGAATTTCATCGTAGTCGAGTAAGTCACAAAACTCCATGTCTGGTTGTTTTGATGTTTCTTTATCTTGCAATAAATCAAGAGTTTTTAATGGGCGATTATGTCGAACTGTGGCAACTACTACTGCATCTAGGGAGAGCAGTTTTTTGATCAAATGTGCCGCAACAAAGCCGTCTGCCCCAGTAATTAAAACTCTTTTTCCAAACCAAAAATTCCCATTTCCCATACTTAAATATTAGCCACTATGTTTCTTATTTTATCAGAATACACCATAGGAGAGAAATTGTCGGCACCAATCTTTCTAGCAGACGCTTGCATTTTTGACCATTTTTCAGGGTATTTTCCACATATTTCAATAAATGTCCGCATATTCGCAGTATATTCATCTACTTTGTCAAAGTCGGCAATTAAAGCACAGGTGTCGGTGAGGTACTCTAGGTGAGCGTTCCAAATATGCGAACGGTGGGTAAGTATAGGATTGCCTACCACTAACGACTCAGCAATAGCTACACCGCTGGTCTCGCCGTCACGTCGAAAATGGGCCATTGCATCAATGGCACTATGAAATGCCCATACGTCCGCTTCGTTGCCAGAGGGAGGTAGAAAATGCACACGGGGTATATTTTCATCTTCAACTATTTTTTCCAGGACTGGCGGCGGTGACATTATCAGATAATGGGCATTGGGGTAATCAGGAGCAATTTTTTGCCAAGCTCGAATACCAATGGGGTCAAAGATACTGTCATCGTTTCGACCGATTCTACCAAATACAAAGTCTGATTCAGGAATATCAAATTTTAATCTCAGCTCAATTCCTAATTGATAAATATTTTCTGGAGGCAACTTTGCTAGTGGGGCGTACATAGTGATGTCACGATTTGGTAATTTACCAGTCCACTTTTCTGCATGCAGGCGGACGGTGTCAGAAATTCCGACAAATCTACGGACATTTTTTTGCAAGGTTGGTGCTCCAAAAATATTAACAAGCACTATTGGTACTTCTTTAATAATATTCCAAGGGTAATGTGAGTATCCAGGACTGGCTGTTACAATCAGGTCGATGTCGTGTTCTTCTAAAATATCCTTAATGTGAGGTTTCATTCCAGTGATGCGGTGAGGGACGGGTGTCTCACAAGTTTGGTACCAAAAAGGAATAAAAGTAATATCAGGATGCATGGCCTGTTTACGTTCGTCAGCAACAGTTTTGTCACCATACATGAAAAATACTTTGTATTCTTCTGCAAGAGCGCCTGCAATTAGTTGGAGACATTTTTCTGTGCCAGCAAACGCTAAACCACTGACGTGGTAGACCAGCACATTTTTTATCTTTTGTGAACGAGGTGTTACTACTGGCAGATTTGAATATTCTCGTTTCTCCCAATTTGTCATTTTTGTTTGCCAATACCACTCACGAACTAAAACAATGCCTGCACGAACAGGCTGCGGAAATAGGAATAATATTTTTTTAAGAAAATCGCGCATGGAGATTATTTTTAAGTTTATTCAAGTATATCAACCATCCTGGAAACACCTTTGTTTTTGGCTCGTGACCAGTAATATTTATAAATAATTGATGTAGTTCCGGAATGTGCCAAATTTGAAGTCCTTCAAA
>CAZBJN010000045.1:0-7445 GCA_964492305.1 uncultured Candidatus Saccharibacteria bacterium
AAGTATCCCAATGACCACAGTCTTGATAGCTTGAGGTAAGAGACCAAGTAACTGCCTCAGCTGAGATTGCCCCACCAAATAGACCGCCGCCCATGATGACTGCAGCTACAAGTAACTTTGTACTGTCTGCAACAATATGATTACGATTCTTTCTTGCGTACCACAAAAGTAGCACTACTCCAATTAATGCAAACAGACCAATGGTGGCAAACATCAACTTTGATGTTTGGTCGGTAGTTGTGTCCCCAGCAACCACATCACTTGATGGTTCATTCACTGGGACAATGGTTACAGCCTCTGTATCTAAGACAGTACCAGTACTAGTTTCTAGGGTCACAGCGGCAGTTGGGTTAGTGCAAGCAATTCCAGAAACAAGCTGTACATCAATAAAGTCATTGGCTTCAACCACTCGCCTGTCAGTACCACAGACCATCCCTCCTTCATCTGTCACCACAATATCGAAGTAGTAGACTTCGTCTTTTTTAGTACCGCCAGAACGAGAGTCTGGAAAATTGTCAGCTGATTCTGACCACAAAATAGAAAGGGTCATGTCTTCACCAGCTGCATAAGAATCTTTATCAAAGTTAATTGCCTGGATAGTGGCACTTTGTCCTTGGAGTACGTAGTGAACAACGGCTTTATTTGAGACAATTTGAGTAGCTTTATCAAGGTAATTTACTACCAAGTCATAAGCCTGTGGTTTGGTCGCCTTTGGCAATACCAATTCTACTTTCTTCTCTTCACCTGGCAACAATGTTAGTTCTGAAGCCAACTCATAATCTAGTGGCACCACTTCTCCATACACAGTTCGTTCGTGAGTAACAAATTCAGGTACAACTTGTCGTTCGGTAGTTGAGTGGTTCTTAATTAGACAATTAAGAGTCAGGTCTTCTTCACTAGACACATCAACTCCGTCACTCAAGTGGTAAGTTTGTTCCACTACCGGAATAGAAAGAACGCAGCTATCAGTTAGCAACTCCAGAGCTTCAGTACTCTCTGACGACACTTCCCCAGCTAGTGCGATACCAACCACAAGTCCACCTGGGGTTCGCGCATGTACCCACACTTGATAAGTCCCGGCCGCCAAATGAGCACTGGAATAGGTTATTTCAACCGGAAGTGGAACACCTGGGACAACAGTCCTAATATCATTTAGCACCACCACATCAACCAGTGCCTGGGAACCATCTTCAGCGGTCTTGATTATCTCCAGGCCATACTGAATATCAGTCTGTGGTTCTGTACCAAGATTTTCAACTAAAAATTTAACTTTGGCTTCATCACCTACTTGCTCAAGATCCGCGTCTGAGAGATTGATTTCCGCCAGTACGGTTCCTGAAGCAGACGATACGGCGTCTTCTACGCTAGCATCTTGAGCGAGAAGAACAGCTGGCACAAAGAGTATCAGGAGTACAGCCAAAGTAATGCTATTTATAATTGATTTCATGGTTGGTTTGATGCTTTTACAATAATTATTAACTAGATAAATTATAACAAAATTAATCAGCGGCTTTGAGTTACCCACATATAAAAAAGCCGGCCCCTAGTGGGGACGGCTTTTTTATAATCTACAGAATTTAGATGTCGTCCGCAAAAGTGTTTTAGTCTAAAACTTTTAAATTCGTAAACAGTTCAACCAACTTTAAACACTTTACGAGCAGGCAGATACGAGGAGCATAAGAAAAAAGGCCCGAGGCGTACTAAATGTACGTCGAGGGCCTTTTTTCGTAATGCGACAAAGTAGCTGTCGCTCGTAAAGTGTTTTTAGTACTCGCGGAGAGCTAACTGTGCATCAACACGTCGTATCAAGTCGAGAACTACAGATACCACGATGAGTACTGCAGTACCGCCGATAGCGAGCGCTGAGACGCCAGTTGCGATCTGCATACCAATCGGCAAGACCGCAATGAGTCCGAGGAATCCCGCACCAACAAGGGTAAGTCGTGTGATGAGACTGCCAAGGTACTCTGAAGTGTGCGCTCCTGGGCGAATGCCTGGGATAAACGAACCATTTCGTTGCAAATTCTTGGCAATAGCATCTGGGTCAAACGTTACCGCTGTGTAGAAGAAGGTAAAGAGGAATACCAAGAGGAAGTAAACAGATCCGTATAGGTACTGATTACTCAAGAGCTCAGTAACTGTCTGGTTTGCTCCTGCTACCCATGGTAGGTCAAACGCTGTGAGGATATTAAGCACCATCTGAGGCAAAAGAAGAATCGAAAGCGCAAAGATGATTGGAATAACTCCAGCTTGGTTGAGACGAAGTGGTAGGTATGAAGAACTAGCTCCATACGTTGCTCCTCCTCGACTTTGCTTAGCGTAAGTAATTGGTACTGGACGCTCCGCTTCTGTCATAAAGATAACTGCGTAAATGATAGCCAAAGCTACAAAAGCAAATCCGATGTACAAAGGAAGCTGTGATGGGTCAAAAGTAAAGAAGAGTTGACCAATTGTCGTTGGTAGTGTTGCCACGATACCAGAGAAGATAATGATCGAAACACCGTTACCGATACCATATTCAGTAACCAATTCTCCAATCCACATAAGGAGGATAGAACCAGCCACAATGAGGATTACGTTGACGATGAAGTCAAACGTTGAAAGTCCAGAGATTACTCCTTGACTCTGCAAGAGTGAAAGGAAGCCGAATCCCTGAAGAATAGCTAGTGGTAGCGTAAGCATTCGCCCGTATTGGGTGAACTTAGCGCGACCAGCCTCACCTTCTTCAGTGTACATACTCTTGAGCTTTGGTGACATCACTGTCATAAGCTGCATGATGATAGAGGCGGTAATAAACGGCCCTACACCGAGCATCACGATAGAAAGATTAGCGAGTCCACCTCCAGAGAAGATGTTTAGGAGTCCCAAGAATTCATTGTTTGTAAAGAATTGCTGCAAGACTGTTTCATCAACTCCTGGAATTGGAATAGCGGCCAACATTCGGAAGACTACCAACGCTGCAAGAACAAAGAGGATACGATTTCGAATCGCCGGCTCGGTAAAGATAAGAGTCAGCTTGTGAAAGAATTTTTGCATATGTGACTCAATACTACCTATTAAGAGACTTTTCCGCCAGCTGCTTCAATTTTGGCTTGCGCCGCCTTTGAAACCTGACATCCCTCGATAGTCAATTTCTTAGTAATGTCACCTGTAGCGAGAATCTTTACCAATGGAACCTTCTTACTAGCCATTGATACCACTCCCTTACTGACCAAAGTCTTTGGAGACACAACGTCTCCGGCTGTAAACACTGCCTCGAGACGAGCCATGTTTACTGGGAAGACAGTTTCTCGTTCACCGTTCACTGTTCGTGATCGGTTCTTACCGTGTCCTCGAAGCTTTGGAAGCTTCTTGATGAAGTCACGCATTTCTGGACGAGTACTGTTACCAGTTCGAGCTGTTTGACCCTTTCCTCCACGACCAGATGTCTTACCACGCTTACCACCACGACCGATGCGCTTAGCTGTCTTTCGAACAACTGTTGGTTTTAGTTCATGTAGCTGCATACTAGTTTTTCTTTAGTTGCTTAAGCGCTTCGACAGCAGCGCGGGCATTGTTAAGTTTGTTCTTACTGCGAGAGAAAATCTTCGCTGTAACATCCTTTACTCCAGCGTGTTCAAGTACAGTACGAACTGATGAACCGGCCACAAGTCCACGACCTGGTGCTGGCATCATCATTACCTCACTTGAAGCATACTTTGTGTGTACGTCATGTGGGATGTGTCCTTCCTTGTTCATTGAAACTGTGATCATGTTCTTCTTAGCATCACGAACGGCTTTTTCGATAGCTAGTTGTGTGTCACCGGCCTTGCCGATTCCAACTCCAACCTTGCCACGCTTGTCACCGATAACCATAGCTACAGAAAAACTAAATCGTCGTCCTCCGGCCATAACACGAGTTACGCGGCGGATAGAGATAATCTTTTGGTCAAATTCTGGACGAACTCGCTCTGGGCGGCCGCCACGACGTGGACGACGTTGATTGCGACGATCGTTTGCTCCTTGACTCCGGGCTCCGCGTCCGCGTCCGTCAGCTGCTCCTGCTCCCGTAGCGGGTACAGTTGCTCCTGATTCAGACACAGCTGGTGCATCGGTAGAAGGGGCCACTGGCACCACTTCAGCTTCTGGTGTTGAACCAGTTGTAGCTTCCTGCTGTTTTGTTTCTGACATTATTGAATGTTTAGAGTAAATAATTGTGAAATTGAATTCTCGCTAAAAGCTAGAATGCAAGTCCAGCTGCACGCGCTGCATCTGCAAGCGCTGCAATGTTTCCTTGGTAACGGAATCCGCCGCGGTCAAAGACCACTTCGGTGATACCAAGCTTGGTAGCCTTTCCTGCAATTGCAGTTCCAACCGCCATAGCTCGCTCTGTAAGAGAGTCTCCCTTTTCAGTTCGAGTGTCTACGCATGCCAAGGTCTTACCTGCCACGTCATCAATAAGCTGCGCATATACGAAGCGATTACTGCGGAAGATAGCAAGACGAGGTCGCGTAGCTGTACCAGACACCTTTGCACGAATGCGGTTGTGTCTTGAAACTCGTTGGTTCTGTTTGTACTGTGTTTTTTCCATATTTCAGTTTGAATTACGGGCCTACGCAGCCTTTTTACCTTGTTTGCGAATAATATACTCACCTCGATACCGGATACCCTTACCCTTGTATGGTTCTGGCTTACGTACCTTGCGGACGTTAGCAGCAAATTGTCCAAGGAGATCCTTATCAGCAGCGGTCAAAGTGATAGCAGATTTCTCTACTAGCGCAGTTACGCCAGCTGGGATGTCTAGTGGTACTGGGTGTGAGAATCCTACGTTTAGAACGAGGACACTCCCCTTTACTTCAGCTCGATATCCAACTCCTTCGATATCTAGAACCTTAGTGAAGCCTTCCGTTACTCCCTTGATCATGTTGCGCACGTGCGCTGCATAAGTACCCCACAGTGCTGGTGCATCTGGAGTAGTACCTGGAGTAAGCGTAAGTTGTCCGTCAGCAATGCTGATGGTTACATCTGATTTAATAACTCGAGTCAGCGTTCCTTTTGGTCCGGCTACAGTAAGTAGGCCATCAGTACACGTGATGGTAACTCCGGTTGGAATAGCTACTGGTTGTTTTCCTAATCGACTCATATTACCAAATGATAAAGAGCTGCTCTCCTCCTACATTTTGTGTGCGAGCCTCCTCATTGGTGAGGATACCTGCTGGTGTAGAAAGGATCATATGCCCTGAACCGAACTTAACTCGATGAATATCTGCGACCTTTGTGTACAAACGGCGACCTGGCTTTGAAACACGCTTCACACCGTTGATACGATGCTTCCCGCCTTCATACTTCAGGGTAACCGCAAGGGTCTTTTGAACCTTGTCCTTCTTTCCTTGTTGTTCTGCTTTCTCAATGTAGCCTGCTGCTACGAGCTTTTCTGCAACCGCATGTCGAAGCTTTGAGTATGGGAGTGAAATTTCTTTCTTTCCAACCATACCAGCATTCTTCAAACGGATGATGAAATCGCCAATTGTATCGCCTACCATGATGATTTCTTTATTCCTGGTATATGTCCTTCATGTGCGAGTTCGCGGAAGCAAATACGACAGAGATCAAAATCTCGCATATAGCCTCGCTTACGTGCACATAGCTTGCAGCGTCGTACGACTTGGCAAGCATATTTTGGTTCGCGCGTTGAACGCGCAATTACTGATGATCGAGCCACGTAATATATTAGTTATGAGATAGTATCACGGAGAATCCATGACTTATCTCTTGATAATCGCCCAGCCTACGGCCGAGCAGCGGACGGTGAGATATTTTGAGATTTCTCACTGCCTCGCCTTGCCGCCTACAGTACCAAAATATGGCCCAAAGTCAAGAGAAAAGCCCCTCCGGAGACGGAAGGGCTTTGGGGCAGGCTGTGATGATTCAGCTTTCGGTCGTACGGGGCGGCTTGTAGGCCGGGGGGCGACGCTTTTTGGCCGGAGTATGGCCGTTACGTATGTGCCAATTGTCTGGAAACTGCACCAGACGGTTCCCGGTACTGAGCAGTGTTTGCTTGGTGACTGGCCTGTCATCCACAGTCGTGACCGACCAAGCCGAACGCTCCAATTCCCTGGCAGCCCTATTCGAACGACCGCCAGCAGCACAAGACTCTAGGTTTCGCTTAGGCAAAGACATAGACACCTCCATAACGGTAAGGACTAGACGCCTCTGCTATAAAACCAGTTGTATGACTCTCTGTCAATTAATAAGACCCCAATGCCTATGGCATTGGGGTCTTATTAATTTTGCTTCTACTAATTTACTTAGCTTCTGCTGGCTTCTGCAACGGTACTCCTATGTGTCGCAGGAACGCCTCTGACTCCTTCTTTGTCTTCGCTGTAGTTACCAAAGTAACCGCGAGTGAGAACACATCCTTTGAATCTTCATCACCACATTCTGGGAAAATAGAATGTTCCTTGATGCCGAGGGTATAGTTACCCATTTCATCAATAGCAGTAACCTTTAGACCGCGGAAGTCGCGAGTCTGTGGGAGAGCTAGGTGGATGAGCTTATCAACGAAGTGAATCATTCGCTTACCACGAAGGGTAATCTGGTAGCCAACGATGTCGCCTTCACGCAACTTGAACGAAGCGATTGATTGCTTAGCTGGTCGTGGTGAAGCTTTTTGGCCAGTGATACGTGCAAGACGATCTTGGATAAGAGCGATTTTCGCCTTATCTTGAACCCGTCCAGTACCAACTGAAATCACTACCTTTTCTAATTTTGGGGCCTGCATTACATTTTTGTAACCGAACTCACCTTTCAGTGTTTCGTAGACAGTCCCTAGTCGAGTTGTTGTAGTTTCCATACTTATATTTTCTTACCACTTGGACGAGCGACTCGGACCTTCTTTCGCTTTTCGCCTTCGCCCTCAAAGGTATACCCAACACGTACTGTCTTGTCGCCCTCCATGAGTGCAACGTTTGAAGCGTGAAGTGGCATACTCTTTTCAATAATCTGTCCTTGTGATCGTGTACGAGTACCTTTTTGGTGCTTAGTAGCAACGTTGATACCTTCGATGATTACTTGCTCGGTTCCAACTAGGACAGTAAGTACTGTTCCAGTCTTTCCCTTATCTTTTCCAGCAATTACCTTTACGGTATCTCCTTTTCTGATTTTCATAGTGAAATAGTTAGGTAGTTCCTTACACCACTTCTGGTGCGAGAGAAACTATTTTCTGATAACCAGCTTCAGAGATTTCGCGAGGAATCGGACCAAACACGCGGTTAGCGCGAGGCTCCTTCTTTGCCTTGTCTACAAGCACTACTGCATTGTCGTCGAAACTTACGTATGATCCGTCCTTACGACGAAACGGCTTTCGCTGTCGTACTACTACTCCGTATACCACGTCCTTCTTCTTTACTTGCTTACGAGGTTCAGCAGTTTGTACAGATAGCACCACCATTTCTCCGAGCTCAGCG
>CAZBJN010000046.1:0-7041 GCA_964492305.1 uncultured Candidatus Saccharibacteria bacterium
CGTGGTGATGAATTTTGAGAATTTGTCATAACAATCAATAAATATGCAGCTGTTATAGCATAAAAAACGTGCTTTTTCTATTGACGAGCTTTTAATTCTAGGAGATTGCGGAATAAAAGAGCGATAGTCATCGGTCCAATACCACCGGGAACTGGGGTAAATAGGCTGGCTTTGCTGGCAACTGTAGGGTCAGCGTCACCAACCAAGAGCCCCCCGTCCTCAGACGCACCAGCGTCAAATACCACTACCCCCTCTTTAACCATGTCTAACGTCAAGAGATTTGGCTTACCTACTCCCAAGATAATAATGTCCGCCGCCAAGACCGCTTCCACGCTGTCTGTACTATCTTCGGTAAGAACAGTGACCTTGGCACCACGCACAGTAGCGTAGCGAGCGGCCGGAGCACCCACCAAGCGACCAGCTCCAAAAATCACCACCTGCTTGTTTTCAAACTGTACTTGGTGCTGTTTGGCAATTTCATCAATAGCACCCACCACTGGCGGCAAGACTGTTGTCTCACCTGTTTGATATTTAAAGGCATCAACGTCGTGCGAAGCTGGCACAGCCGCCAGCACAGCGGCGGTATCAATGTGCGCCGGGAGTGGCAGCTGCACAATTATTCCATCAGCCTCCTTGGCGTCAGCCTCAACCACCCCTACCACTTCAGCGGTAGTAGTACTCTCGGGCAAAACCTCTACAGTGAGGACAATACCAAGCGCTTCTGCCTTGGCTTTTTTAAGCGCCAGGTACTTTTGGGTTTCAAAATTTGGCGCACAGGTAATGACCACCAAGTGTGGTGCTGCTGTGAGTGTCGATACGGAAGCCTTTACCTCTGCTAAGAGGTTGGCTGCCAATGCTTTGCCATCAACCAAAATCATACGGGCGTAGTATACCAGGAAAGAGATTTTTAGGAACCGAAGGTTATGTTCCGGTCCGCATTACAATCGTCGCGATAGTCTTGAGTGCAATCTGCATATCAAGGAAGAGTGACCGCCGCTCTAGATAATACAAATCGTACGAAATTTTAACCTTGGTCCGCTCTACGTCCACTCCTCCTCTCGGTACATCAAAGTTATTGATTTGGGCCCAACCAGAAAGTCCTGGCTTCATAAAATGCCTTGCGTTGTAGTACGGAACCGACTTAGCATATACCTCAACCAAGGCAGGCATCTCAGGCCGCGGTCCAATAAATGACAGGTCGCCCTTAAGTACGTTTATTAGTTGCGGCAACTCGTCAATCCGGAGTCGACGGAGTGTACCACCCAGTCTGGTAACGGTATGCACGCTCTTAAGTGCTTCAGTGCCAGTATCACGCCCAGTCATAGTCCGGAACTTCAAAATTGTAATTGGTTTATTGTGTTGTCCAACACGCTGCGTACGATAAAAGAGTGGTCCCGGATCAAGGAGTCGCATCAACAGGTAAACAACCGGGAAAATAAAGGCGTACGGCACTAGCAACACGAGCGCTCCCACAATATCAACTCCCCGCTTCATGAAATCATACACGTCGGTTTTAGACTGTGAGATGTTAGATAAGAACCAATCATACTTAATAGAATCAACAGGTACCCTATCAAAAGTATCTTCGTAGACTTTATAAAAATCTAAAAACGTCGTCTTGAAACGTAAAAAAGATAAATCAAAAATCTTTGGTAGCACATCAATCACATACGGACTACTTGGATTGGCTACCACGATATCTACCCGCTCTTTCTCAATGAGACTTAAGAGTTTTTCACTAAAGTTCTCTGTCTTCTCAGCAGTGGCCGCATCAATGATACGGATGAAGGTATAGCTGTATCGGTCATTATTGTTTGTTTCATCCACTAGCTCAATTGCTTCAGGGCCATCAGCCAACAAAATCGCGCGGTGGCGCGTCTTTGGTTCAATATGTCGATACACATACAGACGCCACACCGTAAGTAGCGCCACACTTAGCACAAGATAAATAACGAGATTTGTCTTTGGCGCAATCCCAAAAGGAATGATGAGGAACAACAGAGCGGCAATAACACTGTTTACTATTTGCGTCTTAACGATACGACCAAACAAACGTGACTTCAAAAACACCGTCTGCTTGTCATAGAGTCCTCCAATATAAAACACAAACACCCAAGCTGTAGACAAGATAAGAAACGGCACCAGGTGATTGAAAAAGATGTCTGAGCTTGGGAAAGAGAGGTAACGCAGAAAGAGCATCAGCCACAAAGAGAGAATAAATACACTAGAATCTCCTAGTATCAAAACCGCTAGCTCACGAGTACGTTCTCCCATATATAAGTAATTGTCTGCTATATCGTACCGAAGTCCTAGAAAATGGCAAGGAAATTACCCTTTGGCACCAAATGGATAAGTACGCTATGCTAGAGCAATGGAAACTCCGTCTGACCGTAAAAAGATACTGTACGTCATAACCAAGGCCAACTTCGGTGGTGCACAACGCTATGTCTATGAACTCGCCACGGCCATGCAGGACGCAGGCCACTTGGTTGTAGTAGCAGCTGGTGGTACTGGTGAACTAACTGACCGCCTACAGGCGGCTGGTATAGTAACTCACTCGGTCAGCGGATTGACGCGGGACATGGGTGTTTTTCGTGAACTAAAGGCCCTTTATTCCCTTTGTAAAATCATCTGGAGTATCAAGCCAGATATCGTCCACCTCAACAGCGGCAAAGCTGGTGTGATTGGTGCGGTGGCCGCCAGGCTATGCCGAGCCCCTCGTATCGTCTTTACAGCTCACGGCTGGTCATTTCTAGAAGAGCGGCCACGATGGTGGAAGCTCCTTACCTGGCTTGGCTCATTCTTCACAGCCTTAGCCTCTCACTACGTGATTATGGTGAGTAAAAACGACCGCAAAGAAAGTAACTTCTTGGGTATCAAAAACAAAAGCACTGTCATCTATACTGGGATTGCAGACTTCCCCGCCTATCCAAGGACCGAAGCTAGGACACACCTATTTACACCCGAATTAATTGCAGCCCACGAGCAAGATGTCTGGCTGGTCACCCATGGCGAAATAAACCAAAATAAAAACCACGCTGAGGCAATTGATGCCGTGGCTGAATTTAATAGTGAAAATCGTACCAAAATCTTTTACACCATTATCGGTGAAGGTGAGCTACTTAATGAAATCAAAGACCAAGTAAGCCTTCGTGGACTATCTGATTTTGTACACTTCACCGGTCAACTAGCCGATCCACGCCAGTACCTAGCAGCATTTGATATGTATCTCATCCCGTCACGTAAGGAAGGACTTCCCTACGCACTGCTCGAAGCTGGTGCAACCGGACTCCCAGCTATAGCGAGTAATGTCGGCGGCATACCAGAAGTAATAGAGCCTGGAGTATCAGGAATCTTGACCTCACCTCAAAATCACATGAGTATTGTAGATGCGTTTAATGAGCTTATTCAAAACCCAGACCTTAGAACAGACTATGCGGACAACCTAAGAAATCACATCCGAACACGGTTTACTCTAGAGAAAATGATTGGGAGAACCAAAGACGTTTACGGTCTCTAGTTCGTGATGAACAAATCATCGTTATGTTCAGCCTTGATTGGTGTGAAGCGTCGCATCGCCAGCACCATACCCACAGCCACAAACTCAGTTACCAAGTGCGACCCACCATAACTCAAAAACGGAATAGTTGTACCAGTTACTGGAAGCAAACCAATATTGATACCAACGTGGATAAAGAAGTGAGCCAAAAGGAAGATAGCTACGCCGGTGGCAAACAACTTCTCAAAGTTACTCGCACCATTGACCGCGTGCAGTAATAGCCGCCAAATTAAAATCCCGAACGTTAAAAACAAAATCAAAACACCAATTAGTCCCCACTCTTCTGCATAAGCCGCAAAGATGAAGTCGGTCTCGTACTCTGGCAAAAACTGCAGCTTGGACTGTGTCCCATACCCAATCCCCTTTCCAAACATTTCACCCGAACCCACAGCCACTGTCGACTGGTACGCGTTGTACCCTGCCCCTCTAATGTCTGAAAGCGGGTCCATGAAAGTCATGATGCGAGCCTTTTGGTAATCATAAAATGCGTACTGCCAGAGTGCTGTGAGTGTGATTGCACCCAGCAAAAATACTACCGCCACATGCCGAAACTTAATTCCTGCCACGAGCACCATCCCAAACCAAATCAAGAAAATAATCATCGCCGACCCAAAGTCTGGCTGCAAAAATACTAGTCCAAAGATACCGAGTGTATAGAGCCCGGAAACCACTACGTGTTTGAAGTCACCAATCAGTTCATGCCGCTTAGCAAAGTATTTAGCCAGCAGTGCGATGAGAACGAGCTTGGCCGGGTCAGATACCTGAAGAGAAAAGAAGCCGAGGTCAAAGCGTTGCCGCGCCCCCATCACGTCCTCTCCAAATATCGCTACACCAATCAAAAGCAGAATGATACCGAGGTACGCAAAAAACGCTGCGTTACCGGTACGCAAAAAACGATAGTCTGGCACAATCGCCAAGAAAAACAGAAACGTAGAGAAACACACCCAAATCAACTGACGGTTGAAGTAGGCGTTCTCACCAACGTGAGAATACATAGTCGCTAAGCCAAAGAGGGCTAGACTCATTAACGACAAAAATAAAATTCCGTCAAAACCAGAAAAGAGTGTCCGTAAAAAACGTGGCATTCCTACAGCATATACAACCTAGCGCAAAGGTGCAAAATTTGTGCTGGTTTTGGTTATCACCTCAATTCTAGTTGGCCCCTCTTCACACAAATCACCGGCAATCTGCTGGTAAACACGTTCCAAATCAGCGATAGTTGGAGCCGTGAAGAACTGGGTCGGATCTGTGGCTAGGTCACGAATCAGGTCTACATCTCGTTCCACAGCAGCGTTAATATCACTAAAGAAGTCCCCGAATCCAATGGTATAAATGGTCACATCTTGGTCTTTGGCTTTTGAGGCCATGGTGCGGGCAAAGCTGGCTGCATACTCACGGTCAGCCAATCCAGTAGCTGGATTAACTGGACGAGTCACGTCGCCATCAGTCAAAAAGACAATAACCTTACGAGCGTCTTCACGATGGCGATCACTCAAAAGCTCAGAAAGAGCAGTATCAAAGGCTGCGCCCATGTCGGTATACTGAACCCCATCAGTACCCATTGCGGTCTCTTGGATAGAGTTTTCAATTACAGCCGCTTCTCCTGTCAAAGTCTGCTCTATTGGATTACTTGGCTTGGTAGCGTAAGAAAGGAAGCCAATGAGGTCTGTGTTACGAACCAGCCGAACAAACGACTTAGCAGCCTGTTTTGCGCTCTCCAGCGGCTCTGGTGGTGTACCACCGTCAGCCGCCATCGAACCAGAACGGTCGAGCACCAGCATAATGTCTGATGGCACTTCACAACTTCTTACGGTCTTCGCGATTGAGTTTGGCCAGGTGAAAACAACATTCTGTGTACTGCGAGCACCAAACACATCAATAAACGTCTGTGACGCCGTCACTGGTTCTCCAGCCCGGTTAAAGATAGTAGCAACCACTTCAACATTACGCGCTTCGGTCAGCTCAGTGTTCTCAACAGAGACATTAAGCCGTGGACGGGTGTCGGTACTAAGCAGTTCCACATCCAAAGTCCGGAACTGAGTGCGTCCAATTGTGGCTGGCTGCCAAAGTTCAATTGGTTCAATTTCAATAATAGTCTCAGCAGGCTCTAGACCATTCTGGGTTGCAATACGGCCCTCAAAGATTGGATAAACGCTATTTGGCGGGAGGATAGTGGTACCAGAACGCTCAGCGATGGTGATGCCCTTATCGTCTATAAGCTTAAAGGTGTATGCGAGGGCAGGACTGGCGGCCACAGCATTTTTGTTCTCTATATAGGCTACGGCATTGTACTGACCATCAATAATCTTGAAGCTCTCCGCCCAGACAATCTGGGGCGGTGTAACAGTAAAGGCACAGATACGCACACAACCTCCACCACAATCAAGGCCAATCTCATGACCATTTTGCATGCCATCAAAACAAGTGGCCGCTGAATAGAAAAATAAGTAATACACCCCAACAGACAACACACTAGAAACAGCCATGAGGCCAAAAGCGTATTGCAGGCGACGATAAATTGCCCAAGGTCTAAACTTAATCATTGCTTTTAGTATAGCAGACGTACATAAGTCCTATGATGACAGCTGTTGTTTAAAATACACGTCCAGCAAGTGTTGGCGTGATGACACGCCTGTTTATAAAACTTAATATTTAAATGAGTAAATGTCCGACAGGACATATTACGAATTTAGTCCTCGATTTGCCCCCTTCCTAGGGCAAATCGCTAGGACTCGAATTCCGCCGCTAAGTAAAGGTGATAATCCCACCTTTGCTTATGCAGACACAGCCTTAGTTTCGACCTCCAAGGGAGAAAATAAGGCATGTGGCCTGCAGGCGCCTCTTTCTTGCTGCCAACCTAAACTAAAATAATTCGAGTGTTGGCGTGAGAACTGGGATGGGACCCAGTTCGCAAGACTCATTGAGGGCTTTTCGAGCTAGCGAAGAAAAGATCCAATGAGTGGACAGCTGCTGTAAGCGGGACCTACTCGCAAACGGTAAGCGCAAACGTCAGTTTGCTCTCCTAAAGAAAAAACCCAGTCGTGAGACTGGGCTTTTCTTTAGGAGTATTAAAAACTTAATGTTGGCGCCTACCTACTCTTCCCCCTAAGGAGTACCATCGGCGATGAGAGACTTAACTTCCGTGTTCGGAATGAGAACGGGTGTACCCCTCTCGCTAAAGCACCAACATTAAATTTTCAATTTGATATTTGACTTGCAACTACTGCGTGAAATGATCCCATACACTTACTTTCCTCATTGAAAGTAAGATATGGGTGGTAGGAGTGGCTAGGTTCGAACTAGCGACCTCTGGATGACTCCAGCGCTCTGCCAGCTGAGCTACACACCTTTACCATTTCACGCAGTATTTGCGTTGCATATTCTATTTTTTTGTAGGATTCAAAACACTTCTCAAAACTGTACAGCTTTGCATTCACATGTTCAGGAACACTACGTATCACATATTTATAACGATATGCAAT
>CAZBJN010000047.1:0-6140 GCA_964492305.1 uncultured Candidatus Saccharibacteria bacterium
CACAAGCCAGAGGATGATGTAGGCCAATAGACCAAGCCCATTGAAGAAGATAGAGATAACAAAGATAAGTCGCACAATCACTGGATCAATATCAAAGTAATTGGCGATACCAGAAGCAATACCAGCCACGATAGCATTATCAGGGTCGCGGAATAGTCGCTTCTTTTGTTCTGCTGCTGATTCCTTTGGGGCGGCGGTTTGTTGTGGAGCGCTCTCCCCTTCTTCGCCCGCACCAAACTCCACTGGACTACCCATCTCACCAATCACAGCCTCAACATCAACTGAAGTCACAGCCATTTTTTCACTTCGCTTGCGAGCGATAAACTTCTCCGCAATGGCAATCTCAACGTCGTCTATTATTTCCTTGGTATCGTCGCTGTTCTTTAGATTACTTTTAATCTGTTCTATATACGAAGCTAGGGCGCTATACGCGTCTTCGTCGATAGCAAAGACGATACTGCCAAGCGTGATGTTAATTACTTTTTTCATAATGATTGATTAGTGTGTTTACTGAAGAGTCTAGTGACCTCCATGATGTTTCTAGTTGCTCTAATACTGCTTTCCCTTCTTTTGTGATGGTGTACATCTTGCGTGGTGGACCGCTCTGGCTTTCCAGCCACTCGTACCCCACCAGACCCGAACGCTTCAGCCTGGAGAGGAGTGGGTAGAGAGTACCTTCCACTACGAGCAGGTTGGCGTTCTTGAGTTGCTTGAGAATGTCCGGCGCGTAGGTCGGCTTAGCTCCAATTATTAATAGGACTGGGAATTCAAGAAAACCTTTTCGCATCTGCGATTTGGCATTCTCGACGTTGTATTCTTGTTTTTCTTCACTCATGCGTATACCTTAGCACAGGGTACTATGCATTGCAAGGTACCTTGTTTGTATCGGTGGTCCCCTACCCTAAATTCTTACATAAAGAAAAGCCTCGAAGTTCATTCGAGGCTCCTCAATCCGCTGCGTATATTTAGTTGGCGTTATAACAACTAACCAACTTCACACCTTCGCTGGCGGTGACACTCGCGCCATCTTCAATCTCTTTCACTCGAGTTTCACTCATGTCTACCCGGGCACAGGTAAGCATGGCGTTAGTGATTTCAATTGAAGTATCATTCATTCCCATTAGCTTTAGGGATGCTTGTTGGGCTTCTGGAAGCTTGGTCACATCAATAGTAAAAGCTACTTTCTTTGCCTCAGCCTCTTCGGCTCGAATAATCGCCTCTCGTTCTAATTGTGCCTCTATCTCGGCACTAGTAGCGCTTGAAGAAGCAGTTGATGAGTTTGATGAGGTTGCAGTTACTGGCACAGTATCAGTTTCATCATTCATGGCGCCATAAATGAAGAACCCGATTACGATGATAATTACTGCGATTACGGCAACAAGTACGTTATTGTTCATATAATTTATATTAGTTAAAGGCTGGCTGTTTTGAGACTTTTAGTGCCCTAAAACACTAAAAAACTGGCCGGGTACCTATAGATACAGCCGTGCCAGTTGAGATATATTTCAGACAAAGAAAACCCTAAGCGGGGCTTAGAGGGTTGACTGTTTCTTACCAGTTGTCACAACTATATTTATAATCCCTTATCTAAGCACCATTCTTTCATAATAATCACATCCCTGTATAAATACTGATCTTCTTGAGGGTAAGTCCACTCACTTAGGCCATTACATTGTTCAAGTACTTCGTCTGGATGCGTAAGTACAAAGATGTCTTGCCTTAGTCGGATTTGTTCTTCAGACAACTCAAATACCAGACTCTCGTACATATCAACTACTCCATCACTTTCAAAATCCCATTCCATAGGTCCAATATCGCCAGCTTTACTAAGTGGTATAGTCACAGTAGAAGAAGTACTCACCCCAAACATGATTTGGCTTGTTAAATCACAATTCCCTAGAAGGTCCGAGATGTAGAACGAAAACATATGGGGCTTTGAATCTATATTTCGTATTCTAATGGCGCCATCAATATATTCATCTAACTTCAAGATATTGAGGTACCCATACCCCCTTACTCGCCAAGCATTAGAAACCTTTACGTCTTCGTGATCAGTATATGGGAAGTTTCCAGCAACTCCGCCCTCACTATCAGTGGCGTAAATTTCAAGCGCGTCGTTATCGTTTGTACCATCTGCCAAATTAAATGTGAAAGTCAGACCGTGCTTAACGCCAACTTCAACAATTTTTTCTTTTCCGTCCTCAACAATGACGCCAGTTGAATCATCACAGACTCTTATTGGCTCAGACCTTCTGACTCCACCCAGACTCGCATTACGTAATTTGTCTCTCAATAAGCGTAGCTGGTCTTCTTTAGTTAAAACCATCTCTTCAATTTCAACACCATCGTCAGATGAAACCAGGGCTTGTTCAGCAAACACATGAGTAACTTCCCCTTCGTACTCAGATTTAAATATGTAATTAAATGCAATAAATCCTGTGACAATGAGTGTAAGTAATGTGAGGATTATTATTTTGTAGTGATTATTGAGGAATGATTTCATAACTAATGTGCAAACAGCTCAGAGCGCCCCTTTGCAAGGCATTTAACTTTGCTAAACCTTTAACTTCTTCCGCATCGCAAAGGCATACACCACCGCAATGAGTCCCAACAACACCATTCCGTACAAGACCACAACGCTTCTGTCGACGGACATTATGTGTGAAGAATATATTGAGGTGGTTGCTGTTAGGTAGAACAAAATCGGCAAATACCACGACACCACTCGCTTGAGAAAGCTTGTGAATATGACTTGAGGGAAGAAGAGAAAGAAGGCAACTAAGACAGTCGCGCACATACCTAACGCACCAAGTGGTTTCAAAATTCCAACAACCATCCCATAGCTTAGAATATCCGCAAATTTAATCATCGTAACAAAATAACCTATTGTTATGACGACTGAAATTAAGAGTGCTGTAATAGTTATTTTTCTTGAGTTTAAATAGTTTTTCATTTTATATACCCCAAGCCACCACTTTGTCTTTAGCTCCTACTTAAACTTATCTTTTAATCCATTCTTTTTCCAATCATAAATAAGCTTTCCAACTACATACACTGCTGTAACTACCGCTAGTACGAACATGCCGTTTTCTGCCATTTGGCCTCGAGTAGGATTTAGAAGATTAGTTGAGTAGACAGAAATTCCTTTCACCAAGAAGTACGTGAGCAAAAGGAACGCTGGCGCTATATAAAACAACCATATACGGAACAGTTTAGATGGCAGAATTATAAATGCAGCCAAAATGCCTGAGAGCCAGGTAACTGAAACAAAAACAGGGTTGTAAATCGCGTAGTAGTACTTATAGAAATCTAGTGCTTCAGGTCCCTTAAACCAATTTTCGTAATTAGTGTTCATGTACGCTAGCAATGCCAATAATGCCAAAAGCAATCCAAGGTTTATTAATTTATACTTTTCCAAAATAATTTTTTTCATGGTTATTGTTTATCTTCTAAAGCTTCTATCAAGTCTCGAATATTTGTTCCCTCTTCAGCTGTCAAATACCTTTTCCGTACATAATGTTTTACTAATTCTGAAGCAGACCTTAAGAATACATCTTCTAGCTTTGCATATACACGTTTTATAGCTGTTTTGTGTGAATAGTATTCGGCTTTTTGTACTAAAATAATTAGCGCCCTTTCTCTCAACTTTGTCAGTCCAGAATCCTTGATTGCCTGCAATAAAATATCGTACGAAACTTCTTGTTCTATCAAGTCACCCTCCATTGTAGTTTCAAAGTCTATTAAACCATCGCCATCAAGGTCAGTAGCAACAGTACTATATTCACCATCAGTGTTTGAATATTCAGCCACAAGATTTGGAGTGGTTGAAGCGTTTTTTAGCTGAGTCTGTACTACTTGTATATCCTCACTGTTTAAGACTGCGGTCGTGAGAGTATATCCTCCATAATCTTCACCATACAATTTTGTTGTACGATTCGTATCTTTAGGTACAACAAAATATTTAGTGCCGCCAAACTCAAAGTACTGGCTGCCAGGAATTTCTTCTTTAATTACTCTTACTCCGTCAACGATCACAATGCCTGTCTCATTACCGTTTTCATCTGTAGCAAGCAACCTAACTGGTGAGTCGATTAATTCAACATCATACTCATCAGTAAATTCAGTGTGTGACTCCGATATAAAAGAACTACTTATTGTACTAGTACCCATTATTATATCCTGAATAAGTCGTTGCAATTGAATATCTTCGGAAATATTGTGGTGGAAGATAGACTTCAGACTCCTTCCTTCCCTGTCAATATTTAATGCTAGCAAATTAACAAAGTATTTCTCCTTATCTCCTCCGTACGCTTCGGCAGAACGCTGAACAACTGTACCATCACCATACCGAGTCAACACTGCATACGGTTTCATTTCAGATTCAGTCACGCAAACAAGACCAGACGGAGTGGCAGATGTACATATTTCTTCGGTAATTTCTCGGTACTCAACTGACTTCATGGTCGGAAGTCCTGTACCAACCACTTCAACAACTTTTACTCCAGCAGGGGCCATCCAATCATCCAGTTCATTATTATGCATCGCAAGTGCCTGATCTAGCATATTGCTGTTTGCTCGTACTGGAACAAACTTATCTTCACCTAAATCACGCTCAAAGGTGTCCTCGCCACGAATAAAGCCCATGTACTGCTCATAAGTACTTATAGTATCTCCATACACTGAGCGATAAGGCTCGGTAGTAGTACCATTGGTAAAAGTAATTAGCGGTTCGTTCAAACCATCAAAATACTTAGCGGATGGTAATAGCCCATATGCTCCTGGCATATTATTAATTACCTCTCTTGCTGTTTGTGCATTTATGATTATTCCGCCCAACTTATCTGCTTGATCATATCCATGAAGAATGGTACCGATTGCTTTTGGTGTGCCAAGCTGCGGAGAAGCGAGAAAAACTACCGTATCAATAAGGTTGGTTTTATTCTGGTCCGCGAGTTCGTTCATAATTGCTTTAGCCAGCAAACCACCGTTTGAATGGCCGATAATAGTTACCTTGCCTGAGTATGAGCTAGATGCAAGATACTCAATTTCATTAATAGCTAGTCGTACACCCTCTTCATACCGTGTTCCATTCTCTGCTATATCTGTAACGCTGTAGCGCCAGTCATACGCAAAGGGTGTCCAGTTTTCTATAACTCCTTGGAATTGGAGATTTGTTAGATACGATTGAAAACCGGCATACACATCCCCCACTCCTGCAGTTGTACTGATGGCTCCGCGTGTATAAATGTCATTTTCACTAACACCCTCTGTATTCATTCTGAGGTCTAGTACGTCCATATTAAAAAGAGCGCTAGGCGGCCACAACTGATCTTCTGAACCTGAAGACCTCTCTGTGTATAGTAAGCTCGCCTGAATCCCCGGCAAGAACAACACACTAGAAGCACCGGCTGGCTCCACCACCTCTTCAGCTATAGTGAAAGTAACAGTGCCATAGCCACTGCTGGCGAACTGAGCATGGGCGGTCGGAATTATGTAGGACCACGTTTTTTGTAACCAAGATTTTGGAGTGGCAGGAGTGTTGTATACGGAAACAGCCGCTAGATTAAACACCGCTGTATATGTACCAGGAATAAGGGCTGTTCGCCAACCCTTAAAACGTGCTTGGCATAAATTATCATAGGCGGTATAGGCATCCCAATCCCAGGCCGGACTGTCAGTATCAACATATTCACCCATTTGGTATTGAGCATATGGCTCAGCTGTAGCAGCATCACCAAAGTACTCTAGCCCTACCCTTCTGTAATCCTCTAAGGTGATTTCTATATACTCGGAATCTACTTCCACTAAATTTCCATCCTCATGACGGAAATAAATGTCTTTATAAAAATCGTTACTGTTAATGATTGGATAATAATACTCAACTCCTGCTTCTGTGGTATAGATGGTTTCTCCTTCAGTTACCTCTTCATTCATAATTACTACCGTTTCTTGACCAGGCGTGGAGACCATAAATGGATTCTGGCAATCAGTGATTGGTTCAGTGTGATCGAAGTAAACAATGTCTCCACACGGCTGCGTTTGGGCTGATGTGGTGGTGACTAAACTTAAACAACTAAAAGTAACGAAGGTGGCTACGAGTAGGTAGCGAGTTATATTTGTTTTCATGCAAGACATGGTAC
>CAZBJN010000048.1:0-5959 GCA_964492305.1 uncultured Candidatus Saccharibacteria bacterium
GCATCGCTGCGGTTCACAAAGCCGACGAAAGCCAAACTATTGGCTTTCTAAAACAAAAACACTTCTCATATGAGAAGTGTTTTTGTTTTTCGGCTTTGTGCCCAGAGCGGGACTTGAACCCGCACGGCCTTGCGGCCACAAAATTTTAAGTCTTGCGTGGCTACCGATTACACCATCTGGGCACAGCAATCTTGTGCTTTGCTTCATGTGGGACTCGGTCACTCTCATGGATGATTGTTTCGTCTTGCGACTCGCAATCATCTCATTCGTTTGACCACGACTCGCTGCTTCGTGCGCTTTGAGGCGCACTTCATATCGCTCGTCTTTCGAATCCCACCCGCATTAGGCCTAAGCCTAATGCTCCAGAACTCACGAAACAAAAACGCCAGAGGCGTGCTTGTTTCGTGAGTCCTGGGTGGGATTCGAACCCACGTATGACGGTTTTGCAAACCGTAGCGTTAACCGCTTCGCCACCAGGACTTAGTACCGCCTACTCTAGCATATTTTTTACACCGAGACACCACTTGCTTTCTAACAGAAAAAGCTGCTCAGTTGAGCAGCTTTTTCTTTATTTCTCAATCTCGCGGGCAATCTCGTCGATGTGCTGACGATGGCGTTCACCATAGTCTACTGCAAACTCGATAAACGGGATGATTTTGAGGTTACTCTTCTTCTTGATGTAACCACGAAGCTCGCCGCCACTACGCATAAGGAAGGCAAGGGCTGCTGCTTCTTTCTCTTTTCCTTCAGGAATGGTGGTAAAGAAAACAGTAATGCGTCGGTAGTCTGGTGAAGTAGTAACGTGGGTGACTGTGATGAGTGGGTCCGTATTGGCTTCATGCTGAATAAACCCCGCGACTAATTCGCGAATAAGTGATTCAACTCGTAAATGACGACCAGTAGACATATAAAATAATTAGGTAACAACGATATCGTAAGGCTCTAGGTGGTCGCCTGGGGCTACTTCGTACTTGGTATCAAGTTGGAGACCAAATTCACCCTCCTCAACCTGCTGCACGTCTGACTTATATTGCTGGAGGTTCTTGATAACACCCTTACCAATTTCTACATCACGACGGGTAATCTTTACCTTTTGGTTCATCTTGATGTGACCCTCTTCAACACGTGCACCAAGAACATGGAGGTTCTTTTGTGAACTGAAGTACTTGAGAACCTTTACCTTACCAGTGGTCTTCATCTCTTCCATTCGTGGGGTACGGTTTTTGAGCGCGGTGTTTAGCCAATCTGAAAGTTCGTAGATAATATCAAAAGTATCAATTTCTACACCGAGACGTTCAGCTAGGTCAGCCGCTTGGCGTTCTACCTTTACGTTAAAACCAACCACAATTGCTTCTTTAGTGGCACTAACGTTTTGGATGTCGTTTGAAGTAATGTCTCCGACACCCGTACCGATTACTCGAACGATGATACGGTCAGAAGAGAATTTACTAAGCTCATGTTCAATGGCTTCAATTGTGCCAAGTACATCAGCCTTGATGAGAATTGGAATAATAGGGAGGGTCTGCATAACACGCTTTGTGTCCTTAAGAACTGGACGACTAGCTTCGATTGCAGCCTCAGCTTCTTTTTTGGTAGCAACTGTATAAAAAGCGGCCCCAACAGCTGGGATTTCGCCAAAGCCAGCAATTCCAACCGGAGTCGCTGGTCCAGCCTCACTAACTGGCTTACCATTAAAATCTTCCATGATACGCACCGGTGTGTATGAGTGACCAGATACTACAAAGCTGCCTTTCTTGAGGGTTCCGTCTTTCACAATGAGAGTAGCGGTGTTGCCACGCTTTGGATCCATCTTTCCTTCGATGATTTGTCCTGTGGCTGGTGCGCTAGTGTCTGCCTTGAGTTCAGCGATGTCTGCCGCTAGTACTACGATATCAAGGAGGTCAGGAATACCTTCGCCAGTTTTGGCTGAGATACCTACCCATGGAATGTCTCCACCCATACCTTCGACGTAGATTTCGTTTTCGATGAGACTAGTTTGGGTACGCATGATGTCTGCACCCGGCTTGTCTATTTTGTTGATAGCTACGATGTACGGAATGTTGGCTTGCTTAATTGAAGCGAGGGCTTCAAGGGTTTGTGGCTTTACACCGTCTTCGGCAGATACTACCAAGATAGCGACATCAGCCATGTCTGCTCCACGCAAACGCATTTTTTGGAAGGCTTCGTGTCCTGGAGTGTCCAGGAAGGTGATTTGTTCCACCGCCTTTTCTTTGGTGGTGTGGGTAACCACATAGGCTGAAAGGTGCTGGGTGATTCCACCAGCTTCACTAGCTACACTATTACTCTTACGGATGTAATCAAGGAGAGTTGATTTACCATGGTCAATATGACCCATAACCACTACGATTGGAGGGCGCTTTACGATGTTTTCTTTGGTTTGCTTGGTTTTTTTCATAGTGGTTATAGATAAAACGGCCTATATCAGGCCTACTAATAATTAAGTGCAGGCAGTATAGCAAAGATTTACATAATTTACACCTTGTGTCATGATTTTGAGATGTTCAACCTATTTGGTAAAAAACGCCGTATTTATCTAGACACTGCCGCTGCTACTCCAGTCCGGAAGGAGGTTCGTGCCGCCATGCTGCCGTATTTGGAAAATGAGTTTGGAAACCCGAGTGCTATCCACGCGGAAGGCATCGCTGCTCGCTCTGCTGTGGAGTCATCTCGGCAGAAAGTTGCCACCACCCTTGGCATTCGCCCGGAAGGCGTACTGTTTACCTCTGGTGGTACTGAGAGTAACAACCTCGCTATCCTCGGTCGTCTCAAATACTTAGCTCGTAAGGAGGGAATTGCCTACAGTGATATGGAAGTAGTGACTACTCGTATTGAACACCCCTCAATTTTGAGTTTGATTCCAGTAATTGAAGCGACAGGGGTTACGGTGCGGTTTGTTGAAGTTGATGATGAGGGCAAGATAACAGTGGCTGCCTTAGAAAAGGTACTGAGCCCAAAGACAGTGCTTGTCACTTTTGCGTACGCCAACAGTGAAGTGGGAGTAGTGCAGTCTGTGTCACGTTTAGTGCGCACTGTCCGTCAATTTGAAAAGACTCACACCCATGGTCGCAGAATAGTGGTACATATAGATGCTGCTCAAGCACCACTCTGGCTGCCGTGTTCTCTTACGTCACTTGGTGTTGATATGATGTCACTTGATGTTGGAAAATGTAATGGTCCCAAAGGGGTCGGTATGCTGGTTGTTCGTGGCAATGTGCCACTACTGCCAATTCTCTATGGTGGTGGACAGGAACAAGGTCTGCGACCAGGTACAGAGAACGTTGCCAATATCGTCGGCAGCGCCACCGCACTCGCACTTGCGCAAGCTGATTATAAAGAGCGAGCCGCCAGCGTGAGTAAATTACGGGATTCATTTATCGACCTACTAACTGAAGCCTTGCCCGAGATGCTACTCAATGGTCCGCGCGGTGAAGACCGTCTTGCCAACAACATAAACTTATCTCTTCCAAAATTTGATACCGAATACGCTGTGGTGTACCTCGATGCGCAGGGAATTGCTGCTAGTACCAAGAGTGCGTGCGCAGGCGCTGGGGGAGGAGAGAGTGTAGTTGTATCTACAATGACTGGAAACAGTGAACGAGCCAGGTCTACCATCCGCCTGTCTCTATCTAACGACACCACACTCGCTGACGCCAAGGCTACTGTTGCCGCTCTGGTCCGCTTTAAGAATAAAATGAATGAGTTGACTAGGTAGTTTTTTCGTTGCAATATAGAACAAACGCACACGTATTAATAAGTGACCGTCCGCTTGAGCCATACTGTTTTTTCTGTTTCCCTGACGCGTGTCGTATAATAAATTCTGAACTATGCCTAATTTTCAAAATTTCACATCAAAAGCCAAAGAAGCGATTCGCAAAGCCCATGAATTAGCCATCGAACGTGGGCAAAACCACGTCAGTCCAATTCATCTATTAACCTCACTCGCTATGCAAGACGAGAGTGCGGTTATTTCTGTACTTGATAGACTCGATATAGACATCATTGCCTTCACCGACCTCCTCCTTGAGGCGCTTGAAGTAGCTGAAATGCAAAACACGATTTCACCATCGTACCAGCTCTACCTGACCCCAGAGCTAGCCAAGGCCCTTGAATTTTCAGGACAATTCGCTGAGAAGATGGGAGACGCTTATGTTGGAGTGGAGCATCTCTTTGTAGCGGTACTAGAACACCCTGGTCCAGCGGCTGATGTCCTCATCCGTGCGGGTGTTGATAAAGAGAAGGTGATGCGCACCATCAAAGACGTACGTGAAAATAGTGTGACTGATATACATTCACCAAAGAAGTACCGTGCTCTTACTAAGTACACTCGCAACCTCACCAAGCTCGCGCAAGACAATAAACTCGATCCAGTAATTGGTCGCGATGTTGAAATCCAACGCGTGATTCAAATTCTGTCTCGTCGTACCAAAAACAACCCAGTTCTCATTGGAGAGGCCGGAGTTGGTAAGACAGCTATTGCTGAAGGATTGGCGCAACAGATTGTGTTGGGGCAAGTACCTGAGTCAGTGAAGGAGAAAGAGATTCTCTCACTCGACCTCGGTCTCTTGGTAGCTGGTACAAAATTCCGTGGTGAATTTGAAGAACGTCTCAAAGCCGTTATGAAAGAAGTTGAGAGCTCAGCTGGTGGCGTCATTTTATTTATTGATGAACTCCACACTATTGTGGGCGCTGGCCAAGCTGAAGGTTCAATGGACGCTTCAAATATGTTGAAGCCTGCTCTGGCTCGTGGTGAGATGCGCGTGATTGGCGCTACTACTCTAAAGGAGTACCAGAAGCACATCGAAAAAGACCCAGCCCTCACTCGTCGTTTCCAGCCAGTGTTTGTAAATGAGCCGTCTATAGATGACGCGATTGCAATTTTGCGTGGACTATCTGAAAAGTACGAACTCTTCCACGGCGTGCGCATTACAGATGATGCGATTGTGTCGGCTGTAAACCTCTCTTCACGATATATCACTGATAGATTCTTGCCAGACAAGGCGGTAGACCTTATTGATGAAGCAGCTTCTGCGCTACGTATCTCACTTGAGAATAAGCCAGAAGAATTGGTGATTTCAGACCGAAAAATTCGTCGACTCGAGATTGAGCGTGAAGCTCTTCGCAAGGAAGTAGAAATTTCTGAAAATAAGAAAAAGATTAAAGAACGCATCAAAGAAATTGAACACCAGATTGGTGAGTTGCGTGAGACTACATCTGCTATTGAAACTAAATGGAATAACGAACGCACTGCGCTTGGTGAAATTAGTGCCCTCAAGAAAGAACTTGATGAGCTCAGGGTTGAAGCTGAAAATGCTGAAGCCGTGGCTGATTTAACTCGCGCTGCTGAGATTCGTTACGATGCTATTCCGTCAGCTCAGCGTGAACTTGATACCAAGCTCAAGCGACTCAAGAAACTACAACGTACACGACGCCTCCTCAAAGAAGAGGTGACTGAAGAAGATATTGCCTCAGTCGTGGCGCGCTGGACTGGTATTCCAGTCTCTCGAATGCTCGAAGCTGAAGCGATGAAGCTCGCTCGTATGGAAGAAGTGCTACAAGAAAAGGTGGTAGGGCAGACTCATGCCATCAAGCTCGTATCGGATGCTATCAAGCGTTCACGAGCTGGTATTTCAGATCCAAACCGACCAATTGGGTCGTTCTTATTCCTTGGACCAACTGGTGTTGGTAAGACTGAACTTTCTCGAGCTTTGACTGAGTTCATGTTTAACGACCCTGACGCTCTGGTGCGTATCGACATGTCTGAGTACATGGAGAAGCATTCAGTCTCAAAAATCATCGGTTCACCTCCTGGCTACATCGGACACGAAGAAGGTGGTTCTATTACCGAGCGAGTACGTCATCGTCCATACTCAGTGATTCTACTCGATGAAATCGAGAAGGCTCATCCAGAGGTATTCAACATCCTGCTTCAAGTACTTGA
>CAZBJN010000049.1:0-5941 GCA_964492305.1 uncultured Candidatus Saccharibacteria bacterium
TTCAAAGTGACTTGGCAAGATGAATCTCCAGGTTTTGGTCGCTATGAGGCAATCTTGAGTGCGGTGTATGGTCCTGAAGGTAAGATGAGTACTATTTCTAGTACGGTTACGTTTTGGATTTTGCCGATGAACATTATTACTCCAGCTTTGATTGTGCTTGGTGTTTTGTTCCTCACTATATATGTATCGGTCAAACTATACGTTCGTCGTTCTATGGCGGTGGCCACTTCAGGAGTGACTCGTCGTTTAGTGCGATCTCGTCGCCAGAATGAATTTCCAACCCTGTTGGTTATCATCTCTATGCTGGCGCTAGCGGCCCTATTCTTTATTATTCTTCTCCTTATCTTCGCCTAGAGCACGCCCGCAAACACCAGCTACTTTGTTGCTTCCCTCACTCAAACATTCATCATATAGTAAATATGCCTCATGTTTTCGTTTGGTCGCGCCTCGTATCTGGAGGTTTGTGGACGAGCTCTTGGTGATATAATAAATACATGAAATCCATGAAAGACAGTCTCTACCATAGTTTTCTCAAGATTGCAGTCTGTGTTTTTGCTTTTGTGTTGGTGTTTGATAGTGGACTAGCACTTCCGGCTACGGAGAGTATGTCTAGTCTGACACAGCAACACTTAGCTAGTGTGGTCGGTGTTACTCTCGGCGTGGCGCCAAACGAAATGAATCAGTTGACTACTCGTATCACTGAACTCGAAACAGAACTAGAAGCCAAAGAACGTTTGATTGCAGTTAATCTACAAAACACTAATTCCGATGGAAGCTTAGATGTGTCTACGTTTGTACTTAGCATCATTGTCTTTATCTTACTTGTGCTTATAGTGCTCAATTACGCACTGGATTATATTCGCCAGAAAAAAGTAACTCCACTCCATGAACCAACTACTTCACAAATGGCCTAAAGCAATATTGGTTGGACTTGCTGCGGTCCTACTATCAACTATTGCTATTCAAGCTAGCGATTCTCTTTCTGGTGTGACTGGTCAATTAGCGTCGAGTATTACAGGTAATAATTCAATTTGCGGGGAGGGAGCTGAGATTATTTTATTTGGATCACACTCGGTATGTATGGATACCTTTGAAGCTAGTCCAGGAAAAAACTGTACTTATGAAATGCCTAAGAGTGAAGTTGAGACACAGGTGAATGTGGCTAAAGATTCTTGTTTGGCAGTTTCTATCGGTGACAAAGAGCCGTGGCGATTTGTTACGTACACCGAAGCGAGTCAGCTCTGTGCGCGTGGTGGCAAACGTCTACCGACCGCCGAAGAGTGGTATAAGGTAGCGCTTGGACATACCGACGTAACTTCTTGCTTTACAGCAACACTCGCCAAGACTGGCGCTAATAACTGTGTGACTCCAACTGGTATACATGATTTGGTTGGAAATGTTTGGGAATGGACTGCTGATACTGTCACAGATGGTGCATATGAAAATAACGCACTGCCTGATTCGGGTTACGTGGCCTTGGTGGATGGATCAGGTCTAGTGCTTGAAACGACTGAGGTACCTAATTCACAATTTGGTGAAGATTATGCTTGGATTGATAAGTCTGGCGTACGAGGTTTACTCCGGGGTGGATTTTATGGAAGTGGTACTGATGGTGGAGTATTTGCCCAAAACATGGCCGTACCACTTAACTTCACAGCAACTGGTGTAGGGTTTCGGTGTGTAAAAGATGTGTGGTAGTAGCACATTCTGACGGAACGATACGATATACTTAAACTATAACGTTATGAAACGACTGCTCAAAAACGGAGCGAGATTTTTTTTGGTAACCGTCGGTATTATTCTCCTGACCAGTTTTACTATTGATGCTACGGACACACTACGTGGTTCGCAAAGTGCGCTAGGTATATTTTCTCAAAATGTGTTTACTGACAGTTGTCCGTCGTCAATGACTGAAATTGAAACATCAGGTGGACGAGTCTGTGTCGATAAGTATGAAGCCAGCCCCGGTCATGACTGTGTATTCACTTCGCCAAAAAGTGCTTCTGATACGGCCTTAAATGAAGCCGATAGTGATTGTGAACCAGTCTCAGAACCAGGGGCTTTGCCTTGGATTCATGTTGCTCAACCCCAAGCCGTGCAGTTGTGTGCCAAGGTCAGTAAACGTCTACCTACAGCCGAGGAGTGGTTTATCGCCAGCAAAGGTACACCGGATAGCCAAGCAAATTGCAATCTCAGCGGGGCCTTAGCAAATACTGGAGAGTCTGCCTCGTGTGTGTCTGGAGCCGGGGCTTTTGATATGGTGGGTAATGTTTGGGAGATGCTCGCAGATACCATAACACCAGAAAGTGCGTGGGGAGGTGGAGCTCAGCCTGAGGAAGGATATGTCACTTTAGTAAATGAAAATGGTCTACCAATTGAAACTGATCTGGAACCAAGTGTAGTATTTAATGGTGATTATTTCTGGGCAGGGGATTTGGAATATTCAACCATTATGCGGGGTGGGTTTTATGGTAGTCGAGCAGATGGCGGTGTGTACGCTACCCACGCCAAGACCGCCCCAGCCTTTTCTAGTGCTGCCATTGGCTTTCGGTGCGTGCAGTCATTGTAGTAGTACTTATATATGTATAAGAATAGTTTAAAAATCATTGGAATCAGTATCGGGGCAGTGTTACTTACTACCTTGGCTATTGATGCGTCTGACGCTCTCTCTGGTAAAGGTGGTAGTCTTTTGGCTCAGTTGGTGGGAGTAGAGCAGTCGGTTTGTCCGGTTGGCATGGTGCATGTACCAGCCGCTTTGACGTTTTCGTGTATGGATGAATTTGAGGCAGTGCCCAGTAAGGAGTGCCCAGTTTTGTCACTTACTAGTCAGCTAGACACTGATACAAATCTCAAACAGAACACTTGTGCCGCTGCGAGTCAGTCTGATTTAGAGCCCTGGCGTCATGTTACACGCGAGCAAGCGATCGTGCTTTGCACTAGAGCCGGTAAGCGTTTGCCGAGTGCGGCGGAGTGGTATCAAGCAGCACTAGGAACTGATGCTGGGGTATGTAATGTTGAGAGTGGTGAGGTTGCCCTTGGAAATTCTTATCCTGAATGTCGTTCAGCGGCTGGGATAAAAAACGCCGTGGGCAACGTGTGGGAGTGGGTGTCGGACGACGTGATTGATGGTGTGTATCAAGGAAGGAGTCTGCCAGTTACTGGATACGTGTCACAAGTTGATGCTGGCGGCGTGGCGACAGTGACTGGTGAAAATTTAAGTGATGAGATGCTCGGTGGCTACTTCTGGTCTAAGAGAGAAGGTTCATTTGGAATAATTCGGGGTGGTTTTTATGGCAGTAAGGCAGATGCCTCTTCATATACTGTACATGCGTACACTGCACCAACTTTCCGTGGCGCAGCTGTTGGATTCCGTTGTGTGAAATAAGCTAGTTTCTGGTATAGTGTCTGACTATGAATTTAACCCCCTCCTTAAGCGAACAAACATACGTACCAAATACTCCATACAAATTTTTTGTACATATAATAGGCAAACATAAAGGCTGGACGGCTTTGGCGGTGACTGCGGTAGTGGTTGCGGCTGCCGCGAGCGCTGCTTCAAGTTACTTTTTTAAGTTAATTATTGAAGCAGTGGAAGCGGCTGATCTAAATAGAGCTTTGATGTGGGGGCTCCTGTACCCGTTTTATATACTCATAACTCAATTAGTGTATCGTATCAGTGGTTATGCCGGTTCTCATCTAACGGTGGGCAGTAATCAAACAGCTACTAACGTTTTGATGGCGTATATCTTAAAACATAGTCACGGCTACTTCATTGATCGCTTTGCTGGTTCAATTAGTAACAAAATAAAAAATGTTACTTCAGCGTTTGATGAGATGATTCCAGACATTTTATGGGCACATATTAATGCCATCGTCGCGTTTTTGGTAACGTTTGGTCTAATTCTAAGTGTCGATCTGCGCTCAGGATTGATATTTGTTGGTCTTATTATTGTGTTGTTGGTGGTGAATGGGCGCTTCTCCAAAACCAAAGCCGTAGTTGCTAAAGAAAATGCCGCCGCTGGTTCTTTACTACAAGGTTATTTAGTTGACACTCTTTCAAACATACACACAGTGCGTCAGTATGTAAGGAGAGACTTTGAATTCTCAGAGGTCAAAAAATTAACTCAAAATAAATTTGAGAAAGGGGTAAGAAATTGGTTATATACAGAGAAGCTACTAACAGTAAATAGTTTATTATTATTTGTCTTTGCAGCTCTGATGTTTTGGCGATTGGTTACACAGTGGGGTGAAGGGGTTGTTACCACTGGAGAATTTGTGCTGGTACTAGCGCTTATGTCTAATATTACCGGCACTCTTCTCTTTATTGGCCGGGCATTTAATGCTACCGCTAGAACAGCGGGGGAGTTGCGTGAAGGATTAGATGATATCTTGGTGCCTTATGAAATTGTAGATAAGCCAGGCGCCGAGCCGCTAGTTGTAGATGGTGGCAGTATAGAATGGGATAATGTCACCTTTAAGTTTGATGAGTTAGCGGTGTTCGAGAACTTCAGTCTCACCATTAAGCCCAAGCAGAAGATTGGTCTAGTCGGATCATCTGGAGCTGGTAAGAGTACGTTTGTATCACTGCTTTTGCGCCAGCATAATATCTTGACTGGTCAGATAAATATTGATGGTCAAGACATTTCAACCATCACTCAAGACTCACTGCGTGAATCAATTGCACTGGTACCACAAGAACCATCGTTGTTCCATCGAACTATTAAGGAGAATATTGCCTATGGTAAATCAGACGCTACTCTTGAGGAAATTATTGAAGTGGCCAAAAAAGCTGAAGCTCATGATTTTATTATGAGATTGCCGCTTGGTTACGATACGCTCGTTGGTGAACGTGGAGTGAAGCTTTCTGGTGGACAGAAGCAGCGGGTCGCTATTGCGCGCGCTATGCTTAAGAATGCACCAATTCTCATTCTTGATGAAGCTACCTCTGCACTAGATAGTACTAGTGAGCGTGCCATTCAAAAGGCCCTACATATACTTATGGAAGGGAAGACGGTTATTGCTATCGCTCATCGACTTTCGACCCTGCGAGAGATGGACCGAATTGTAGTTCTAGATAACGGAGAAATAACTGAGGATGGAAATCATGATGAGCTACTGGCCAAAAAAGGTCACTATGCACAGTTGTGGGAACATCAAGCAGGGGGATTTATAGTTGAATAGCTTAAGTCAAGTTGTGCACGAGTCTTGGTTTAGAGCCACTCTTCACAAGGTATACTATATAAGTAATGACCATAGTGGCCAAAGCCTGGGCGTTTTTCTTTCTCTGCCTCTCACTGGTGCTTTTGGTGGTGTATCTAATCAACCCTTCTACACTCTTTGCTCGCAACATCACGCAGTATAAAGACACCATTTCCAACTCAACTCCTATGGTTGGTTCAAACCACACTTTAGCGTTTCGTTTGGGTACTACTATTTCTCCTGGTTCATATATAGAGGTGACACCACCATCTGGCTTTGAAGTGCTTGGCACAAGTACGTTTGCGGCTGAGCGGAACGTTGAGTTGTATGTAAATGGTGTGCCAAGAACTTCTGGTGACACATTATCTGCTGGTATGGACCTGGTAGAAATTTTCCCTGGTACACCTGGAATGATTCGTTATACACTCAACACTTCTTCCGGAATTTCTGAGGGAGCGAACTTGGAGTTACGAATTGGGAACAATACTTCTAAGTCGTTAGAGTACAGTGTGGAAGTTAGTACTTCAACTGGAACAACTACCACTGAGGCAGACATCAAACCAATCATTAATGATACCAGTATCGGTACCAAAGAAGTTTTGGTAGAAATTTATGATGGGGGGCTGGTGGCGGAGGCAGGCTTTTTGATTGCGCTCATTGATCAAGTTGGAGTTGGACCTGCGGACACTCGTGAAGAGATTCCGCCTTATCGTTTTAATGGTGCACCGAGTAGTACAGTTAA
>CAZBJN010000050.1:0-1642 GCA_964492305.1 uncultured Candidatus Saccharibacteria bacterium
CGTTTTTTGTAAAAGTGGAAGGGGACTCAATGGAGGGCGCTAAGATTTTTTCCGGGGATATTTTGGTGGTAGATCACTCAGTTACTCCTACAACTGGCAAGATTGTAGTAGCTGCAGTGTATGGGGAAATGGTAGTGAAGCGGCTTGTAATACAGTCTAACGGTACTTTCCTTATGTCTGAGAAGGAAGGGTATGAGCCAATTGTGGTTAGTAATAACGACGATTGTTTTGTGTGGGGTGTGGTGGTGGGAAGCGTGCGTGTGTTGTAGTGTTTATAGTTGTGTAAAAACATCCGGCTAGTCGCCGGAACTTGGTGAGACAGTCCGGGGGACTGTTGCAAGACTTATTGAGGGCTTTTGTGAGGTAACGAACAAAAGATCCAATAAGTGGACAGCTTCTGTTAAGAAGTTTTTGCTAGCAATAGAACCGTCCGCCGACGGTACATGTCTAACGTCACCTCAGCCCCGGCTACCGCAATGGGGCATTCTGTGACAAACTAGTAAGAAAGACAGATTATTTGCGTCATAAAAAGATAAGAGCAAAAATAAATATCATATGGTACAAAAAATAACAAAATTCAGTCAAAGACTGGCGCTGGCAGCGCTTATTGCTGTTTTAGTGGTGCCAAGTCCGGTTGCTGCCGCTACAGTTGATGTAGCTGGGTGGATTCCGTGGTGGCAGGCAGAGGAGGGTATAAAGAGCGCTACTAAGAATATAAAGAAGCTAGATACGGTATATCCGTTTGTCTATGAAGTGGACGAAGATGGTGATATTGAAGCCAAAACCAGCCTTACTACTCGTACCTGGCGAAACTTCTTTAAGCTTGCTGATAAGGAAAACGTAGAGATTATTCCAACTATCGCTTGGTTTGATGGAGAGCAAATACACGAAATTTTGAGCGATAAAAAGGCTCGAACCGCTCACATTAATGACATTTACGACATTGTCCAAAAAGGTAAGTATGATGGCATTAATATTGACTATGAGCAGAAGTTAGCCGAAACCAATAAATACTTCTCACTATTCCTAAAGGAACTAAACAAGAAGCTGGGACGTAAGTTAGTGACTTGCGCTATCGAGGCTCGAACTCCTGCTGACTCGCGTTTCAAGGAGGTCCCGGCAGTGCTAGAGTTTGCCAATGATTATGAAGAAATTGAGAAGTACTGTGACCGGATAGAAATCATGACCTATGACCAACAGCGTGCTGACTTGAAGCTAAATGAAGCACGAACTGGTGTGCCATACATGCCGGTTGCTGATAAAGATTGGGTTGAAAAAGTTATTGATTTAGCGCTAGAGGATTTCTCAGCAGATAAGGTATATCTGGGTGTGCCGACCTATGGTCGGGCTTGGGACGTACACGTCTCTCCAAACTGGTATAGAGACTATAAACTGGCCGGTACTCTCAATGTGCCTCGATTACGAGAACTAACCAAAGAATACAAAGTATCAGAGGGGCGGTCAGCTGGTGGTGAGGCCGTGTTTAGCTACTTCCCAACCACTTCTCCATTTGCTCTTCTAACTTCTCTGCCAACCCCTGAAGGAACACCAAAGGGCTATGAGAATGCTGCCAAAGCGCTCCTCTTTGCAAATATGACCGGAATGGAAGTACCAGTTCGGTTTGCCACTTACTCAGATGCAC
>CAZBJN010000050.1:1742-5785 GCA_964492305.1 uncultured Candidatus Saccharibacteria bacterium
AAGTACTCAGACAGGGCTTTGAACACGTGGTGTTTAAAAGTGTCTGGCAAAGATAGTAGGTGTTCAAAGGTAGACCACTTTACCTCCACAAACTCTTTGTCGACAGCTTTCTCAAGGTCAACTTCGACCCCCGCCTTTAGTTTGAGGAAGTACCACTGGTGCGCTTGGCCAAAGCAATTGGGATCTTTTAGAGTTGCTCTTACCTCAATTGGTTTATATTCGTAGAGTAGCCAGTCTGGATACTTGGTGACTTGTTCGATGTCATTTGGAGTCAGACCCGTCTCCTCAAGTAGTTCACGCCAGAGGTTCTCTTCACTGGTCTCACCGTAGTCCATGCCACCTTGTTGGAACTGCCAGAGGTCGGGATTGTCGGCCCGTGAGAAGAGGAGAATCTCACCTTGGTCGTTATAAATTACACTACCGGCTCCTACTCTGAAATACTGGTTTTGTGACATAATGGTAAGAGTGTATCACATCAATATATGAAGTATATTGCCTTACTCGACTGTAATAATTTCTTTGTTTCGTGCGAACGGCTGTTTCGTCCTGACTTGCTAGGGAAGCCGGTGGTGGTGCTATCAAGTAATGATGGTTGTGTGGTGGCGCGCTCAAAAGAGATAAAAGACAAAGGGATTCCTATGGGTGTCCCTTACTTTCAGATAAAGGACACGCTCACTGAAATAGGGGCGACAGTTTTCTCTTCTCACTTTGCGCTGTACCGCGACGTCTCCCGGCGTGTCTTTGAAGTGGTTCGAACTTACCAATCTGAAATAGAGCAGTATTCAATTGATGAATGCTTCTTTACCTTTGAATCAGAAGATCCTTACCGGTTGGTAGAGGAGATTAAGAAGCGGGTAGAACAGGTGGTGGGCATTCCTGTTTCGATTGGGGTAGCGTCTTCAAAGACACGGGCCAAGTACGTAAATACTGTGGCCAAAAAGACAAACGGAATTGCTATTTGGGGAGAGGAAGAGTGGGCTAGTGCAGCACCAAATATTCGGCTTTCAGAAATCTGGGGTGTAGGGCGTGGCCGAGCTAGACAGTTTGACGAGAAGGGAATTGAATCGGTGGCAGATCTACTGGCCAGCCCACGTTCTAGAATTGAGGCACTCTTTGGTATAGAGGGAGTGCGCCTGCAGTCTGAACTTAGGGGCGAGCCTGTCCTTGGTATTAAGACTGCTCGTGCACTACAAAAAAGCCTTATGAGTACGCGCTCGTTTGCAAAAGAGACCAAAGACTATGGGGTCCTTCTAAATTCAGTTAAATATCACCTTTACCAAGTGGTAAAAGATCTTGAGAGTATGGAAGCCAAAACAAACGTTATTCGAGTTATGATTGCGCCAAGTCGCTATGGGGATTATGCGTTTTATGGTGCCAGCAAAGAAGCTATACTGACCACACCTACTAGAGATCTATTTACCCTACAGGCCGCTGCTATTGGCCTATTGAAGCAGTGTTTTAACCCTGAAGTGCCATATAAAAAAGCCGGGGTTGTCCTGTCTGGCATTTCAAGCATTGAGGCTGAAACCATGCCCTTATTTGATGTTTTGGGCGAGCATGAAACTAACGCAAAGAACTTACTATCTGAGACCATTTTTTCTATTAATAAAAAGCACGGTAAGGCCCTGGTTCAGCTTGGCAGTGTGAGTGGTACAAATAAAAATTGGGAGTCCAAAAAGGACTCTGAATCACCGTCGTATACCACCAGCTGGTCTGACCTAAAGGTGGTCCGGACATAGGCTCTTGGACAAGTGTTCTTGATGAACTATATAACCATTGTCTGCAACTATTGTTTAAAAGCTATACCAGGTAATGAAATAATCAAAGTCTTGTCTGTAACTAACTGAGTTATCAACACGAGATAACAGACACTGTGTCTCATGACGCGTTATAATATATGCAGACGATTGAAGTGGTGTCGTAAAAATTGGCTGAGCTTTTTCAAAAAATTCTCACGCACCTTCTCCACAGAAACTTCAATCGGGTAGTTCTGCAAAGCTTCGTGCATCGCAAAACTTTAGTTATTTAATAAAATTTAATACAAACACAACATGTTCGTAATACCAACACACGTTGGCTTTACGCACCGGGTAGTCGCGATGCTCGTTGCGTGTGCAGTTATACTCGGTTCAATCGGGGTATACACCACGGCACAAGCAGCTAACCTTACTTTTATTAGTAACACTTTGACTGACTCAGGTCCAAGTGTACTGTCAGGACATGACATCAGTTTCACAATTGCAACTGGTTCTACCCTCACAAACGCTCAGGATATCTCCATTACATTTCCAGCAGGATTCACAGGAGTGGATACAATGCTGGTAGGAGATCTGACAGTTACAGTGGACGGAACTCCTGACACACCTACTGGTTTCTCAGCTGTAGGACAAGTCGTAACCTTCCAAGGTATCGATGCTGTCGGGGATCAAGTGGTTCGTATCGTTATTGCTAACGATGTGGTCACAAACCCAGCACCAGTGCAGTCATACGAATTTCTCGTAACACTTGCTAACGGTGACTCAGGACGGACTCGAGTAGCGATTGTAGATTACGTAGTCGTAACAGCAGTCATTCAAACTACTTTCAACTTCGTTGTTTCTCTTCTAAATGAAGGAGAAGTAATCAATGGTGAAACTACTACAGGAACAACTACACCTACAACTATTCCTTTTGGAATTCTAGCAGCTGATACTGAGTACACACTAGGACAAGAACTTACTGTTCAAACTAACGCAGCGAATGGTTTCGTTGTTACAGTTGAGCAGGACGGTAACCTAGAATCATCTACTGGGGCTGATATCGATGGATTTAGAGATGGCTTGTATACAAATACACCAACCCAATGGTTCGTACCTGATGACCAGCTCCTTGATGAAAACACATGGGGACACTGGGGTATCACTTCTAACGACTCAGACTTAAATAGTAATGAGTTCAACGTTGGAGCTGGCGGGGACCGGTTTGTCGCGGCAAGTACAACACCACGTGAGATTTTCTCTCACGACGGTCCATCTGACGGAGTTGCACAAGATGTTGGTCTAGCACGAGTTGCTTACAAGGTAGAAATCACTCCACTTCAGGAAGCGGGAGATGACTACACCACAACACTCATGTACATCGCTACTCCTACTTTCTAAGTAAGAATACTTTGAACACAATAAAACCACCTTCGGGTGGTTTTATTGTGTTCATAATATTAAAATCACTGCACCATAAGTGTTACTATAATCTGTATATCTCACTTATGAATTCACAATACTTTCCACGAACAGCGGCCTTTTTATTTGCATTATTTACTTTACTTTCATTCCTTGTTATTCCCAATCAGGCCGACGCTCAGGGAGCTGGGGTAGGAATCATTCCGGCTGTGATTGACCCAGCCGAACAATTTGAACCAGGTGACGTAGCTCAGTTTTCAATTCGTATCTCAAACCTCTCTGGTGGAGACATGACCTACTATCTAATCAAGCGAGATATTATTGGGGTGCGTGATCAGGGAATTCCTATCTTTGCTGATAGTCAATCTCAAACTACCGGGTATGAACTTTCTGACTGGATATCTTTATCAAGTGAAAGTGTGTTTCTTGTAGCGGGTCAAGAAGTAGAGGTGCCGTTTACCATGACAGTACCACAAGAAGTCTCGCCAGGTGCTCACTTCGGAAGTATTGCTGTCTCGGCTGAACCACCAAAGCTCCGTGCTTCTGGTGCTGGTGTTGGGTACGAAGTGGCCAATATCATTACTATTAGAATTGCCGGAGATGCTATTGATCAAGCACGGATTCGTCAGTTCTCGACTTCAAAGTACATTTATGGATCAACTAATGTTGAGTTTAGTGCTCGTATCGAAAACGAAGGAAACACCCTAATCAAACCAACTGGTCCACTTGAAGTCGTTAATATGTTTGGTAAGCAAGTGGCGATGCTTACTTTCAACGAATCAAAGGCTGGAATCTTCCCAAAAACTTCACAGAGTGAAGGATTGCGTGATTTCAAAGTGACTTGGCAAGATGAATCTCCAGGTTTTGGTCGCTATGAGGCAATCT
>CAZBJN010000051.1:0-5770 GCA_964492305.1 uncultured Candidatus Saccharibacteria bacterium
CGCGGTGTCTCAAACCTACAACTCCTCAAGCAAGTAAAAGAAGATTCACTATGTGTGATGGAGCTCGACTCGTGGCAGCTACAAGGCTTTGGTTGGGCAGGCATCAGTCCGGCAGTTGCGGTCTTTACTAACTTCATGGAAGATCACCTCAACTATTACGAACGAGGAGGGAAGTCCAAAGCCGAAGCGATGGATTTGTATTTCCTTGATAAGGCACAGATATTTTTGCATCAAGAAGAAAGTGGGGTACTTATCACAACGCCTGAGGTATTTACTCGAGCACAGAAATTACCGGGCTCTATCGGACAAGAAGTAATTTTGGCCGACGCTTCAGTCTTGCCAGAAGATATGCTCCTCTCTATGCCAGGTGAACACAACCGCCTTAATGCAGCACTCGCTTATGAGGCACTGAAGTCTGTTGGTATGACTGAAGATGAAATCTTCGCTGGCTTTGCGTCGTTTCCTGGTGTTGAAGGTCGACTGCAACTCATTGCGACTATTGATGGCGTCCGCGTTTATAACGACAACAACGCCACTACACCTCAAGCAACTACTGTTGCTATCAAGGCACTGGCTAGTGATGATAAAAACATCATCCTTATTGTCGGTGGGGCAGACAAGGGAATTGATACTAGTGCACTAGTGCTTGGTATCGTGGCTCACGTGAAGCAGCTTGTGCTTATACCGGGTACTGGTACCGATGCTTTAATAGCTTCACTTGAAGCAGCGAGGTATACAGACTATGTGGTTGTAGAGAACTTAGTCGCAGCTGTTGAAGAAGCTCGTCTGGCTGCTACCGCGCCTGAGGTCATTCTGTTTTCTCCAGGCTTTGCCTCTTTCTCACAATATAAGAATGAGTATGAACGCAACGATGAGTTTATGTCGCTGATAAAAAAGTATGAACTTGAATAATTTAAACCGTATCCACTTCATTGGAGTTGGTGGCATTGGCATGTCTGCGCTGGCACGGTTCTTTTTACATGAGAAGAAAGTGGTTAGTGGGAGCGATCGGGCTCTATCAGCCATTACAGCTAAGTTAACAGAAGAGGGTGCACATATATATGAAGGACAGGTAGCGGCAAATATCACACCAGATATCGAGCTTGTTGTGTACACCGAAGCGATGGCGCCTACCCAAGAGGAAATGGTGGCCGCGCGCGCCCTTGGCGTACCGATGGTTAACTACTTTGAAGCACTGGGAGCAGTTGCTAATCCATACTATTTGATTGCTGTAGCCGGTGCACACGGCAAGACTACCACGACTGCAATGCTCACAGATGTACTTGAAGAAGGCGGACTAGATCCAACCGCCATCATCGGCTCACTCCGCAGCAAGACTGGTAGTAACTTCCGACCTGGTAAGAGTAAGTACGCAGTAGTGGAAGCTTGTGAATACAAGCGAGACTTTTTGCACCTAAAGCCAGAGATATTGGTCATAACCAACATCGAACACGAGCACGTGGATTACTACAAGGACCTAGCAGATGTGCAAGATGCTTTTAGGACAATTGCACTCTCAGTACCAGAAACTGGTTTTATTATTACTGATACCTCAAGTCCAACTATCAAGCCGGTCCTTGAAGGGGTAGTGGCGACTGTAGTTGATTACCGAAAGTATCTCGACCTCATGCTCCCGCTCCATATGCCAGGGATGCATAATCGTCTCAACGCCGCAGCGGCACGCGCAGTGGCAGCCACGCTAGGTATCGATGACGGCGAAGCCAAGTCAGCATTAGAAAATTTCGCTGGTACCTGGCGACGCTTTGAATATAAAGGAACGTTTGTAAACGATGGGGGAGCGATACCGGTGTTTGATGACTATGGTCATCATCCAACTGAAGTAGCAGCAACTATCGCTGGAGCTCGTGAACAGTATCCCGACCGTCACCTGACACTAGTCTTCCAGTCGCACACCTACTCTCGTACCTATGAACTGTTTGCTGACTTTGTGACTGCCCTAGCCAAAGCCGATCGGGTGTATTTACTACCTATCTACGCCGCGAGAGAGGAAAATACCTACGGCGTCACCGCTGAACAGCTAGCAGAGAAGTTGGTAGCTGCTGGAGTGGAGACTGAAGTGTTCCAAACTAACGGCGGAGCCGCTGAGGCGGTACGCGCCAATACTCCGCAGGGCGGGGTGGTGCTAGTCATGGGGGCAGGTACTGTCACTGAAGTAGCGTCTTTGTTGACAACTAAGTAAAACCCTGTCATACTATAAGTTGGTATTTCTGTTCATAATCAACCAGGAGTTTCTCGTGAATTTTCTGAAAAAAAAGCCCTGTGTGGGCGAAGTGGTGTTGGCTGTAACGGTCAAGTTGGGCGACAGTCCGACGGTGTCGATGCGTTCACATGCTCGCATGCACTCGTTCTACCAGGCAGCATGCAAGACCTTTGGTCTGCCGTCCCGGTCTGACCAGTTCAGTGTGCGCACCAAACGCCGACTCGACCAAGTCATCGCCAAGGCTCGACACCAAAAGGTCACCTGCCTCCTGATTCCGGTGTCACAGCCGACCAGCGAGGCCGTGGCGCTGGCCCAGGCATACTTGCTGGGGAAGTGCCCAGAGCTCCAAGGTCGCATTGTCGACCTCGGCATCAACTACATCTTGCCACGTGAGTGCCACAATGAAGTGGCGCGCTACACCGCTCGCGAAAAGGCAGTGGCGAACTGGCAGGTTGTCTGAACCTCCACGCAAGTGGAGAGATAAAAAAGACGAAGCGCATGCGCTCCGTCTTTTCTTTTGTCTCTGTAAGTGGTAGCTTAGGCTGATATATATATGGAAAAACAGGGAACCCTCTTTGTAGTAGCGACCCCAATTGGCAACATGGAAGACATCACCATGCGCGCCCTTCGTATTCTGCGAGAAGTGGACTACGTACTTTGTGAAGATACGCGCGTGACTGGTAATCTCCTCAAACACTACGATATCAAGACCACTCTCAAGCGTTATGATGCGCATACTAGTGAGAAGGTTCATGCAGACATAATCACTGACCTCGAAGCTGGTAAGAAGATTGCGCTCGTGTCTGACGCCGGTACACCAGGTGTGTCTGACCCCGGCGTATTCTTGGTAGCAAAAGTGCGCGAGGCAGACGCTGGGCGAATTGATGCCATCCCAGGTCCTTCAGCTGTCACTGCTGCTTTTTCTATCGCAGGCCTCTCTGGGAACCAATTTTCTTTTTTGGGCTTTGTGCCGCAGAAGAAGGGAAGGCAGACTTTCTTCCAAGAACTTGAAAACTATGATCATCCGGTAATATTTTTTGAATCTACGCATCGCATCATGAAGACACTGGAGTCTCTGAACTCAACCTTACCGACAACAGCTAAGGTGATGGTGGCTCGCGAGCTTACAAAGCTCTTTGAAGAGGTAGTGTCTGGCTCAGCGGCTGAAGTTTTGGAATACTACACGACTCATCCTGATAAGGTCCGGGGGGAATATGTGGTACTGGTACATGTATAATTGGAAAATCTATGAACGAAGGTTTTTCCCAAATTCCCGCTAAAAAAATAACATCTGGTGAAGTTGTTGAATTAACAGAAATACAGACTCCTGATTATAGGGTTTCGTTTGATACCCAACATGTGCCTGAAACATCCACGACAATTCAAGACACAGATCAGTATGGGGAAAGTCAATATTCGTACCAAGAGTCCGGGTATCAAACAATGCCAATTGAAGAGAAGAGTTTTCGTACGGAAAGGCCTGAGGAGGGAGTTGATAACTCAATTTTTTTGAAAGAAATACTTAAAGAAGGGCGGCCACTGTCTAAGTACGAAAAAGAAGCATTTCTTAATCAGGAGTCTTTAGTCAACTTATCAATGGAGGAGTATGTTGCTTTATGGAAACAACTAAAACCACACTTTGCTAGTCATATAACTAGACAAGGATATCGTGAGGTTTTTTCCACTGACCATTCTGGAGGCCTAGGGGAATTTCACAATAGTTTTGTTGAGATGTTAAAAGATGATAAAAAGTTACGCTCTACATTTGAAGTTGAAAAACCTGAGGGTTTAAATCAGTTAGAGGAAGAATTGCAGCAATATTTACAAACTCTCGATATAACTAGTTTAGAGGCGGACGAATCAGGAGCTGAAACACTCCCTAAGTTATGGAAAGTGATAAAAAAACGCCTCACTGCATCAATGGGATCAGCTCCAAAGGTGCCTGATGATGCGGCTTTACATATGGCAACGGAGAGAGTGTTAGATTCTTATGGAGCTGAAACCGAAAATCAGGTTTTTTGTGTCTTTCCTTCTGATGTTATTTCTTCTCAATTTAGCTTCGCTTTTAATGGCGGTCATTTTGGTCAGTCTTTTAATTCAGCACCACTTGGTAGTGAAGCTAGATGGAATGATGCTTTTATTTGGAATAAAGAACAACCATTTAATACTTCAATTACTTTGGATGCAGGAATTGTATTTTTACCAAAATCAACCCCCGTCAATCCGCTCACAGGCTCAAAGTACCTCGAATATGCTATTGAAGATCAAGATGGTCAAGGTATAGATAAAAAAATCAAAGCCACTTTGCCAGAATCAACCATCAGTGCAGAGGAGTATTGGCGTGAATATTTTTTAAATAATCCTGAGCTATCACCTAAACATGTTGTTTTTTATGATGGCAGTCCTACCTTGGCAGTCCAGGAATTTATGAAGGATAATGGCATTGTTTCTGATAATGGGGAAATAAATGGAACAGAAGAAGAATTCAATGAGAATCATATAAAGGATATGCATGAAGACCCCTTTGTTGAGAATATTGAAAACGCTGCCTTTGCTCATGGGGCAAATGCCCTCATCAAGTATTTTAAAGAGCACCCTGAGTTAAGATACGAAGATTATATTGGTGCTGAAGATATAGAAGAGATGCAGGCCTTACTGGTGGAGTAGGTAATTTCAACCGTAGTTTAAATGTGGTATGTGGTTAGTATACGTGCATTAATAAAACCCCTTGTTCAGGGGCTTTACCGGTTGAAGAACGGATTTATCTTCCGCGCTTGTATCTATGTGCAAAATGCATTGCGGAAAATATTTGTATGAACTTGAAAACAGGGTACCAGACCACAAAAGCGACGATGAAGTAAATCCAACTGGCCGTAATCAATCCGATTCCCACACTGACCAAAAATACTATTGGCCAGTAAATGAGTCGGTGAAAAATTTGGAACCTCAAGTTTGCATTGTATGGTCCGTAGCGATGTAGTCGGTACAGACAGTAAATGCTGTACAGGGTTAAGGCTGCGCCGACAATGATGAAAATAATCCCCAAAAGATTCAGGTCGTAAGTCATTTTGTTCGCTCCGAAAGAACCTAGATAGATAGTCATCTAGTGAGACTTTTGTAAAGATATCATAGAGTATGTAATTAAAACGTTGACAATATGCTTTTGGCTTGTATTATGTGTGTCGCCCCGTTTTTTCAACCCAGAAGGAGTCAATTTTGAGCGGACAACAAACCAATACCAAAGCCCCGTTTCGTCAGCAGCACAAGCACGATGACCCGTTGCTCAATGACGTCAGTGCCGTCATCATTGAACAGCAGCGCCATGGTGAAGGTCGTCCCCGTCGGGCTACCATCAAGACCCCGGCCCCGCTGATTCGTGAAAGCGCCGGTAAGGCCACTTCCACACATGGGGTGCCGGTCTGGGTGCCCAGTCTGTTTGGCAAACACTGAAAAGTGCTGCCTGTCCCAAAAGTCGCGAACACCTGTTCGCGACTTTTTTCTATTGAAAAAATTAAGAAGAGTGGTCTTATTAATCCACATTTTGGTTTT
>CAZBJN010000052.1:0-5690 GCA_964492305.1 uncultured Candidatus Saccharibacteria bacterium
AGGAGTTGAGGACTTCTCAAAGATAGTCCCTACAAGCGGATGGATTTGGTGCTTAGTGGTCTGGTGTGACCAGCACTTGCGGTTCTTTACACGGTGGTAGCCTGTGACACCGTCGCATTTCTTAGCGAAAATGTACTCCAAACAGGCGTTATCGTTTGGAAAATCCTTTTCTAGGTCTTTTATTGTGTATTTCATAGTAAAATATGCTTGTATTTCCTTGTTAATACACCCATCTTAGCAAATGAGATACCTGTTGTCAAGGGATAATTACCTCACATGAAACGGGTGCCAAATATTCCCGACATACAAAAAACGGCCTAATGGCCGTCTTTTATCTGTCGGGGAGCCGGGAATCGAAACTTACAGTTTCAGTACACCTTTTGGCTACTTTTGCTCGTTTCACTCACAAAGCCGGGATCGTCCTGACGGTCTCTAATTCGCTCCGCTCATAAGAGCCGCGGGACACACCTCACTTGTTCGCAAGCTCACATCGTTCCGGCGTTTACCTAATTTTTAACGACTGAAAGGAGTATAAAAATGGATATACTCTTGTGGTGCGATTCCCGACGTGAGCAAAATTATTTGCTCACTGCCCCCGGACATACAAAAAACGGCCTAATGGCCGCTTTTTATTTGTCGGGGAGCCGGGAATCGAACCCGGACCACTCGGTCCCAAACCGAGTACACTACCACTATGCTACACCCCGATTGAGAAGATAAGCGCACGTTAGTGCATTTAATCTTCGAAACTCAGGGGTGGAAGTTTTTTATGCTTACACCCCGATTGAGTGAGGGTCGCGGCGTGGGCTTCAGAACAATTTTATTTAAGAAAGCTTGCTTTCGGTAAATAAAATTGCGCTGAAGCGAGGACAAGCTCTGCTTGTGCCACGCCATGACCGAGCGAAGAGAGGGTGTATCCTTGGATACAACCCGGGTATGAATTAATACCTGGATAACCCCTCATCCTTTACAAACCCCAGTAAACCGTGATTTGTGAGCAAGATAATACCATCACTTGTCAAAAAATGCGAGTTGCTGAGCTGTTTAGTATACTGTTTCATATGAAACTATTTATTGGGGCCAAGGCACTAATTGTGCACGAAGGTAAAGTACTGCTGGTGCGTGAGGCGGCGTACGATGAAGGTACTAACGAAGGGAAGTGGGATGTTCCTGGTGGCCGCATAAATCCAGAAGAGCCCATACTAGAAGGCCTGCAGCGAGAAGTGACTGAGGAAAGTGGACTAATAATTGAACCAGGCGAGGTGCTTGGTGTATTTGAAACGTTTCCGACCATCAAGGGCGAAGCTTGCCATATTGTGCGTGTGTACTACGAAGCGACACCCCAAACTCTTGAGGTGGCTTTGAGTCAGGATCACGCTGAGTTTGCGTGGGTAACGGTATCTGATTTAGAAGGGAAGGAGTGTGTCAATGATGTGTCTGAGTTGGTGAAGTCGGTGCTGCATAACTAGTGGTATACTTAAAAACATGCCAAATTTTGAACTAACACCAACAAATGAAAATGTAGATAGGCTAATTAGTAGATTTGAAGATCGTCGCATTAAACCCGAAAAGGAATTTGCTGATTTGTATTATGAATATGGGGATGATATGGCCCGTACAGAACAAATTGGTGCTGTCTACGATGAGCAACATGCTGAAGTTAAGTTAGGTAAAGCAGCTGAAGCATTGGTATTTTCAGAACTACTTAAACATGAAGCTGGTCAACACTTTGATATTAGACCAACAAGTCATTACGATGATTATTTTCATGGAGTAGATTTATTGATTGAGCCACGTAATGCACCACTGCAGTCACTTGCTTCTATTGATATCACCATTAATCAAGAAGATATTAAGGGAACACATCGTTCTTCAGGGCAATATGCCGAGGAACGCCCAGTCGGTTTGGAGAAAAAATTACTACGCTCACGGGCATATACCGACAGATTGGCGAACCTCGACGCCACCCACGCTCGCGATTTATCTGCCTGGATAGGTTCTGGTGGACTGCATGAAAAGAAGACTGCTGATAATAAGCGGTATTTCAGCGAGGCAGAGAGACTGTTCTTAATGAAATACTATACAGCGCCAGATAGTTCAAACGAACCAAATAAGCCGGGGTTTGTGATTGGGGGTCCACAAGCGGTTATCAGTATAGATTCTGTTTTTGTAAACAAAGCCTTGCAAGGCAATAAATCTGCGGCGACGACAATCGGAGACTTGGCACTGCTTGAGTTTGTTTCATGTGTGCAAGCTGAGCAAGAATATCTTGATTCTATAGTCAAACATAAAAAGGACCGAAATATATTTTTTGATACCCATTATTCTAAGGTCCGTTCCTGGTCACACATATTTTATAAACCAGAGATTGGAGGGCTTGTGGGCGATATCTTAAAAAGAAATCAAGGTAATCGTGAGTTTAGAGAGCAATTGGCATATTACGCTCAAACATTCAATAAGTTAAAAATGGACAGTCGATAAAAAAAGCCGATACAGATAACTGTATCGGCTTTTTTCTTTATCTCACATCCACAGGTTGCAAAATGGGGGTGGGGAGGGCACAATGGGGCCGTGATTAATTACTACTTCAGAACCGTTAAAGATGACGAGTTAAAAGAGGTGACTGAGCCGCGCTCTGGGGTGTGGGTACATGTTACCAGTCCAACTGAGGAGGAGCTCTTGGCCCTAGCCAAAACTTTTTCACTCGATGAAGACATTGTGGAAGATGCCCGAGACTTTTATGAAGTACCACGTCTAGAACGTTCTCAAGGCGCGACCTACTTCTTTACTCGCTATCCACTTCGTGATCAGCAACAAGACAACACCACCGCTCCACTTTTGATTGTGATTGGAGAGAGTTTTGTTATTACCATAGCAGAGCGGGAAATACCGTTATTTAAGAAGCTTCTTTCTGGTGAAGAGGTGTTGTATACAACTCAAAAAGCTAAGTTCTTTATTAAAATTATGGATATAATCACGCATAATTTTGATCGAGAGCTTTTACGCCTGCGTAAGGCTGTGCACAAGGACCGGGTGCGGCTCCAGAGTATCGGTACCCGTGAGATTCAACGCTTGGTGCAGTTTGAGACTGTGCTCAACAGCATGATTGACGCGCTTTTGCCGACCAATATCGGTTTGCAACAAATGACCTCAGGTAACTACATGCAGCTATTTAGTGAAGATGTAGAAGAAATGCAGGACTTGGTGATTGCTAATGGTCAGGTAGTTAACTCTGCCCGCTCAGTTTTGAAGACAATTCAGAATATCCGCAGCTCAATTGAGGCTATTATGACTAGCAAGCTAAATAACGCCTTGAGTATCCTCACTGTCTTGACCATTCTACTGACAGTGCCGCTAGTAATTGCTTCGCTATACGGAATGAACGTTGATTTGCCGTTCCAAGAAGGGAAGTATACGTTTTACTTTATCTTATTACTCAATGTCGCCATCTTGGCTGGCCTGACCGTGGTTTTCAAGAAAAAGGATTGGTTCTAGTATGAAAAAACAAGTAGTGTTTATCCATGGAGGCGACGCTTTTACTAAAAAGGCGGACTTTTTGGAACATCTACGAACAGTTCCGCTTAGGTCACTGCCAGGTAAAGAAAAGACTCAACATTGGACAGAGACTTTTGCGTCTGACCTCGGCGAGGACTACGAAGTTTTTATGCTGAGTATGCCAAATAAGCAAAACGCCGACTTTGAGGAGTGGAGCATTTGGTTTGAAAGACACTTTGAATACCTACGCGACGGGGCAGTTCTGGTTGGTTGGTCTCTGGGCGGTATGTTTTTGGCTAAATATCTGTCAGAAAAACAGACTCCGTTCACAGCCGAGCGACTTTTCCTCTTGGCAGCACCATGCGGTGAGTATAGTTCTCCAGACGGTAACGATTGTGGAAACTTTCAGTTTGACCAGGCAATCCTTAAAAATCTTAGTAAACACATCAAAAATATCGAGATTTGGCACTCCGAAGATGATTTTGTGGTGGATTTCACAGATGCTAAGAAGTACCAAAAAGCCCTACCTGAAGCCACTTTTAAAGGATTTATTGATAAAAATCACTTCTTAACCCCAACTTTCCCTGAATTAATCCAAAGTATCAAAATAGCTACATAGTGGTGGTAAGAATTCGTGAATTGCCGCGTCTACGTATATAATGGTTTTCACATATGCTCGGTCGAAAACAGACAGCCGAAACTGCTGAAAGCCAAGAAGAACGTTTTTTGAAAGCTTTCGAGGACTACAATGATGCGCTTTTTCGCCATGCGGCGATGCGAATCAGTAACCGCGAACGGGCAATAGACGCGGTCCATGATACCTACACCAAGGTCTGGTCTTACGTCAAAGCCGGCCATCAAATCGATTCTTACCGGTCATTTTTATACAAAGTGCTAAATAACCTCATCATTGATGAGTACCGGAAACAAAAAGAGCACTCATTAGATGCGCTCTTGGAGAAGGAAGGGGTAGACGAGGGTCTATTCCCGGAATTATCTGAGAGTAGTGTGGAGGCCCTGGCAGCTACCCTCGATGGACGTAAGGCATTTGAGCTCCTCAAGGAGCTGCCGAGCGAATACCGAGAAGTAATCGTCTTCCGTTTCGTTGACGGACTGGGACCAAAGGAAATTGGAGAGTTGATTGAAGAATCAGAGAACGTCGTCTCTGTCAGAATCCATCGAGCCCTCAAGCTACTTCGAAACAAGATTGAAGCTGGACATGCCGCTGCCGAGACCAAGCGAACCACCAAACACAAATAACATAATGAAACGCTTTAGCGAACAATTTAATACCAAGGCTCAAACCATCAAATTGAGTGTGGCTGAAAAACGCGACCTTCGGGAGCGGGTTGTTTCATATATGGAGTATCATCCACTACCAAACTCTACTCGCACTGCTGGTCAGTCAGTAGATCTCACCAGCCCTGTATTTTTTATATCTCGAGCCAAGTTCTGGCAAACTGCCAAGCTTTCTACTGCTTTTGTGCTGATGCTCATAGTTGGCGTATCTTACGCCGCTGAACAAGCTGTACCCGGTGATGCGCTTTACGCTATTAAGGTAGGAGTGAATGAAGAATTCCGTAGCACTATGGCGCGAAGCCCTTACGAAAAAGTAGTTTGGGAAACCGAACGCTTAAATCGTCGTATTTCTGAAGCTCGTCTCCTTGCCAACGAAGGACGTCTTACTGAGGAAGTAGAGGTCCAAGTAGCTCAGGCAGTAAAAGAGCATAGTGAAAATGCCCGAAAAGAAATTGCCAACCTCAAGATAACTGACAAAGATGGAGCTGCGTTAGCTTCAATTGAGCTCAATACCGCTCTTGATGTGCAAACCACATCACTTCGTAGTCGAACTGACGTAGAGGCGGCTGGACACTCAACAAGTCTTATTGAGAATGTACTCGAGTTCTCACAAGCCGCTGAGGCTAGCGTTGAGGCTGATACTCTCCCTGCCTACGCACCTTTGATTGCTAAGGTAGAAAGTGAAACTACCCGTGCCCATGAACTACTTAAGGGAGTTAAAGAATCAGCTACTAAGGATGAACAGAAGGACATCAGCCGTCGCTTAGAAGATATTGAACGAAAGGTGGAGGCAGCAATGAATCTTTCTGAGACCGAAGAAATAGAGGCTCGTCTCGGTTTGGTTGAAGTACTACGCCAAACACATCGTTTGATTGTATTCATGACCAACATCGATG
>CAZBJN010000053.1:0-5681 GCA_964492305.1 uncultured Candidatus Saccharibacteria bacterium
TGAAGCCGGTCCAATTATTAACACCGGGTGTTTCCAAGCTATTGATTAGATAACGTGTGCTCTACCTCAAATATACAAAAACCGCACATATGTGCGGTTTACAAACAAAGGGGCCTAAAAGGCAAAGGACGGAAAGAACGAGAAGAACAAAGATGGTCACATGACCAGAAGAACAAAGTCCAGGAAACATCGCGTCAGCGAGCCTGTTGCGGGACTGGCCCTGTTTCAGTCGTGCCATTGCACTACTCAGCAGGCCAACCCCAAACCAAAAGACATATGTCTCTTGGTCAAATGAACATCGGCTCCATTGCCGATAAATAAATCGTACTCCTTTTATGGAGATAATCAAGTAGTTTCCACTCCCCTCAATTAGTCTGATATGATTGACGATATGCTTCCCTCTGATTTACTGACCACTCACTTCCGTCTTGACGAGCCCCACAAAAAAGCCCTCAAGCGCTTGGGTATCGCGACAGTTGAGCAACTACTACTCCATCTCCCCCAGCGTTATGAAGACGTGTCTGATATCCAAGCAGTTGGTTCATTAGTCAAAGGCCAGGACGCTATTATCTTTGGACAGATTGGCGGACTCAACACCCGCAAGTCTTGGAAGAGCAAGGTGCCAATTTCTGAAGGCTGGGTAGAGGACGGAACCGCTCGCATGAAGATCATGTGGTTCAACCAACCATACATCGCCAAGATGCTCACTGATGGTATGTATGTAAAACTCGTCGGAAAAGTCGCCGGAGATGAGGGTAAACTCTACCTCACCAATCCTGAGATAGAAAAACTAGACAGTCTTCCTATCGATAGACACGATTCTATTTTCAACAACACATCAAATTTAGACGAGACCATCTACCCTGTTTATCGCGAAACAAAAGGCGTGACCTCAAAGTGGTTTTTTCATACCGTACAGAAATGCTTCGGAGCTGGCATCTTGGATAAACTAGAAGATCCAATCCCTGAAGAAATTCTCAAGCGGTACAACCTGCCGGTACTCCAAACGGCTCTGCAGTGGATTCACACCCCAAAGAAAGCTGAGCATGCGCAGAGTGCTCGCAAGCGTTTTGCTTTTGAGGAAGTATTTTATATTCAAACGGCCAAAGCACGAGAACGCGCACAGATTAGTGTCACGTCTAGCTATGTAGTAGTCACAGACAAGAAACACATTGAGGCCTTCACTTCTCGCTTCCCCTTCCCGCTCACCAATGCCCAAAAGAAATCTATCGACGACATCCTCACAGACTTCAGTGGCAAGCACCCAATGTCCAGGCTTCTTGAAGGCGATGTGGGAAGTGGTAAGACAGCAGTAGCTGCTACCACAGCGTACGCGGTCGCTACTTCTCGCCCACCTGAAGGACTAGCCAGTAAACTGCAATTTGGAAATCTCCAAGTCGCGTACATGGCCCCAACTGAAATCTTAGCCAAACAACACTTCGAAAGTTTCATAGGGTACTTCAAACACCTCCCAATTCAAATTGGGTTAGTTACCGGTAGTGGCTGTTTTAAATTTCCCTCAAAGAGTAATCCCGAGAAGCCAACACCAATCTCAAAAGCGCAGTTACTGAAGTGGGTAAAGAACGGTGAGATACCAATTCTTATTGGTACCCACGCCCTTATCTATAAGTCAGTAGAGTTTAAACACCTGGCTCACGTCATCATCGATGAGCAGCACCGCTTCGGAACCAATCAGCGCCGCGCTCTAGCCAAGAAAGACGAGCGGATGCCGCACCTGCTATCAATGACCGCCACCCCTATCCCCCGCACCCTAGCCCTTACCGTGTACGGTGACCTTGATATTTCACTACTCGATGAAATGCCAAAAGGCCGGAAGCCAATCATCACCAAAATATTTACCCCGAGCTTGATGAATGAAGTATATGACCATGTGCGTGGCGAACTAGCCGCCGGCCGCCAAGCGTATGTAATCTGTCCGCGCATTGAAGAACCAGACCCAACCAAAGAGAATGCGCTTCAACTCAAGTCCGTGAAGCAAGAAGCGGAACGACTCAAAAAGCTAATCTTCAAAGACGCCCGCATCGATATCTTGCACAGCAAGATGACTCCAAAAGAAAAAGACACAGTGATGCTAAAATTCCTCAGTCACGAAATTGATATATTGGTTGCGACTTCAGTGGTGGAAGTAGGAGTAAACGTACCAAACGCTACCAATATCATTATTGAAGGCGCTGAACGCTTTGGACTCGCTCAACTTCACCAACTACGCGGTCGAGTAGTACGAGGAACACACCAAGCGTACTGTTTTGCCGTCACTACCAAAGACACAACCGGCAAGACTGGCAAGACCATGGAGCGACTCAAAGCCCTCACTGAAGCCAAGAATGGTTTTGAACTGGCTGAGTACGACCTCACACTGCGTGGCTCAGGCGAACTCTACGGAATGAAGCAATGGGGCCTCACCGACCTCGGTATGGAAGCGATTAAAAACATCAAGATGGTGGAGGCGGCCCGCAAAGAAGCACAAGCTCTCATTGCGAGTGATTCAACCCTCAAGAACTATCCTGTCATCGCCAAGAAAATTGATCTTCTGAGTAAAAATCTTCATATGGAATAACAGACAAGCAACCCCGACGCCTATTAGGCGTCGGGGTTGCTTTTTTGTGTAAAAATGGCATGCTGCTTTCAGATTCTTCTTTCCATAACCAGAGGCCATACCATGTCTAACAAACCCTTTCCTGACCTACCCAAAGACAAGGTGCTGCAGTATTACGCTGCCTACACCATTTTGTCTGACAGAGTTTGGTTGATACGTGATTCCAAACTCTGGGCCTTATACGCCCCTGATGACGCTGTATTCCTCAGCCCTCTCATGTACTCTGAGTTTGAACACCCAGCAGACAAGAATGAGAATCTCTGCAATCTGTTCACATCAGACAAAGTGGTGCGATTTGATTTGGAAAAGCGCTGTTGCTCCCTGTAGCAGACACGAACTTCAAACAACGTCTACAACTCTTCTTAGGGGAAATGCGTGAAAAAAGTTCTTTCCATCCTCGCCCTCTGCCTCGGTTACTCGACGCTTTGGGCCCAAAGCCAAAGTTCAGCCAGTCTGAACTTTGTGATTGTCATTCCACGCTTCACGGAAATCACAGCCGACACACATCCTGCTACAACGGAATTGGTTAGCGAACAACAAATTCAGCTTCACACCAACCAAAGAAGCACTTGTGTGCAACTGGTCAATCGCACTGGCATCGATTGGTCAACAACTACACAGACGCCTGGCTGGAGTCAGAGAGCCGCCGACAATAGCTACCGGTTCTGCACCAACCAAATCGGTCGACTCAGCCTCAATCTGACACACCAATTCAGTGAGAGCGGACAAACCTGGCCACTGCATGTGACCTGGGCACAGTTCTGAAGAAGCCATCTATCGACCCGCCGCCGCAAGCACAACTTGCGGCGGTTTCTTATTATGTTGACACAATGCATATAATGTGCTATTGTGTCATTGCCTCATTCGCTGGAGCCTCCAGTGAAGCGAGAGGTATGACCTTTCCACCAAGGAGAACCTCATGTTCCACGATCCCCCGCAGAGTTGGATTCACGAGTCCGCCAAGATCTACAGCAATGTCTCTTCTTCCATCGCCGGTGCCGGCGGCCTGGGCAGCGATTACACCTGACGCGCGCCCGCGGCCACCCTTCAGCTGCCGCGTGCGCAGCCGGAACTCATCCTCTGCCAAGGAGAAAGTATGGTGCTCGATCATAAGTAACCCGGCGGTGCCATCCGTCGAAATATAAATTGGCAGGCAGATCCTCACTGATGTTTTGCCTCAGCCGCGAATCCTACCCAGGACTCGCGGCTTTTACTTTGTCTAAAAACTACATGGCTGCTATACTCAAAAAGCCAGAGTTTGTTTTGGCACCAACCTAGGAGTCTTCCATGTTGCGTTTGTTCCTCACTGCCCTCGTTTTTCTGTTCACCTGGCGCGCCGCCCGGCTCAACGCTGCCCAACACCGCCCGGCCGCCCGTCACTGGCGCATGCCCCGCCAGTTGACCAGTCACCTGTTCGCGCACTTCAAGCACCGCGCCACCACGATGCCGCTGCGCATCAAGTCCGGCTTCGCTTCCTGGCAGCCCATCGGCATCTGAGCTCCCAGTCGCCCACAAAACACACCCGCACGTATACGTGCGGGTGTAAATTTTTATACTACTTACCTCGACCACTTCGCTCCCGAGCAGACTCTAGCGCTACATCCCGCAACAGCTCACACTTACGCTCAGCCAACATACCCTTTTCACTTCGGAGTTCTAATGGTACTGATTCAGTAATAATAATATTTTTCAAAAACAGCTTAATAGCACTAGACATATCGAGACCAAGTTCGCCTAAGATTTGTTTGGCCTTATCTTTCGTTTCTTCATCAATTCGTATCTGCAGTGTAGTTTGTTTGTTTCTAGCCATCGGTACACTATATTACATTGTCATTACAATGTCACTACGCCCATACACAGGCTGTACCGTCTACCGGTATCACCCCACCCCACGTATACTCACTGCCTATGCATACAAAAAATTGGTTAAAGTGGCGTTACGCCACCAAGAAGTTCGACGCGACCAAGGAAGTACCGGCCGCTGACTTGGAATACATCCTCGAAGCCGGGAATCTAGCCGCGACATCTTATGGCCTCCAACCATTCAAGATTGTAGTAGTGACAGACAAGGAAAAGAAACAAGCCCTGATGGGACAAGCATACAACCAGGGACACGTTGGTGAGAACAGTGCCCTCTTAGTCTTTGCGGCCCGCACTGATGTGGACGCATCATACATCGCTGAGTACACAGCACGTATCGAACGCACCCGAGGTCTACCGGCTGGTGCAGTTGATGGATACAAGGACATGATGGTCGGAGACTTAACTAACCGCACCGAAGCTGACCGCCTGGTCTGGGCCCAAAAGCAAGCGTACATTGCACTTGGTACCATAATGGTGGCAGCAAGCGAAAAAGGCATTGACCACTGCGGAATGGAAGGCTTTAACCCAGCCGGCTTCAACGAAGTCCTTGGTCTAACAGCACAAAACCTCCACGCCACAGTCATCCTCCCAATTGGTTACCGTTCAACCGAAGACGAAACCCAGCATTACGCTAAGGTCCGCAAAGATTTGAAAGATCTAGTCGTAATGATGTAACCAAGAAATAACCACCTGCTTCAGGTGGTTATTTTTTTACGTATGCACTACACTTATAGCAGAAAGGAGATCGCCATGAACTATGGTTACATACTTTGGTGTATCTGGATGGGTCATTTCTTTGGGGCAGTTCACGCGCACGAAGACCCGATGGAAAGAATCCACAGAAACACACGCCGCAAGACCCCATCCAAATGAACGAGGCTTTCACACCCCCCTCCCTAACCGGAGGGGCTTGTTTGTCTCTACTCTGCAAATACGCTATAGTTTCACCACCCAACCATCCATAGCTCAGTTGGTTAGAGCCGAGGGGTTACAAGTAAGTGAATGAGCGTCGCAAAAGCTTAGAACACAGTGATATGCTTTTATGACCGAATGAACGAAACTTGCATGAATTAAATATTTTGTCCGCCCTTAGCTCAGTTGGTTAGAGCACAGAGCTTATACCTCTGTGGTCCTTGGTTCGAATCCAAGAGGGCGGACAAAATATTGAATTCATATAACGCATGGTCCCTGGTGAGAAATG
>CAZBJN010000054.1:0-5663 GCA_964492305.1 uncultured Candidatus Saccharibacteria bacterium
CGTTATTAATGCGCTCATTGATGTTCGTCAAAACATCCTTAAGTTTTGGGTTCTTACTTTGGCGTTCAATAACTGATATGGCTCTGGTAACAGTGAGTCCCGCCGTCAACATCGAACCGAGGTTACGGGTAATCATCACCAACTCATCAGCCTTGACCCGACTCAACATTACGTTAATTCGGTCCATGTTTAGGAACTTGCCTAGACCGCCATGCTTTTCTTCTTCTATACTAGAAATACGGTGACCATCACGACGAGCAATATCATAGACCGCATACCGATCATCAGCCTCAACAGTTTTTGTGACTTTCTTTCCTTCTCCGTCTTCACCGGTATAGGTAAATTTTGGCATATCAATTATTCGTTAATCACACGGAGCACCTCTTCAATACTTGTCAGCCCTTTGGCAGCTTTGTAGATACCGTCTTCTAGCATGGTGAGCATACCTTCTTTTCGAGCTTGAGCCTCAATATCATCCCCTGTCTTACCAGACATCACCATATCTTTGATAGTTGGTGACATTTCCATTACTTCATGGATACCCATGCGGCCTTTGTAGCCATCTTCAGTTTCTCCCTTTTCTTTTGGATGATAAAACGGAATATCGTTCCAAGTAGCATCATCTTTAACGATTTTTTCTTCCTTAAGAGTCTCCAAAACCAAGTCTAGGTTTACATGTGCTGCCAACTCATCTCGTTCAGCCTTAGTGAGGGTATACGGCAATTTATCATCAGACAATTTTCGTACGAGTCGTTGCCCGATAGCGACACGGAGAGTCGAAACCAACAAGAACGTCTCCAGTCCCATATCCACCAAGCGCGCCACTGTACCCGCCGCCGAGTTGGTGTGAACAGTAGCCAGCACCAAGTGTCCAGTTAGAGCCGCGTTAATGGCCAAACTAGCAGTCTCTTCGTCACGAACTTCTCCCACCATAATAATGTCTGGGTCCTGACGCATTAGTGAGCGGAGTCCAGCAGCAAACGTAAAGCCAATTTCTGGCTTTACCTGACTTTGGTTGACCCGTGGCATTTGGTATTCAATCGGATCTTCAATAGTTGATATGTTTACCTCAGGTGAGTTGAGGAGGTCGAGAATGGTGTAGAGAGTGGTTGATTTACCAGAACCAGTTGGACCAGTTACCAAGATAATTCCAGTTGTAGCTCGAGTAGCCTTGTGAATACGCTCAAGGGTAGAGCCGTGGAAACCAATTCCTTCCAATGAAAAGCCACTACGACTTTCACGGAGGAGACGCATTACAATCTTTTCACCAAAAAATACCGGTAACATCGAAACTCGAAACGCCACCTTTTGGCCGTCCATCTCCATCTTAAATCGTCCGTCTTGTGGAAGGCGCTTTTGGTCGAGCTTAAGGTTTGAAAGTACCTTGATACGAGCTACAAGTGTGCCGGCAGCATGTTTTGGAAGCTTCATGGCGTCACTAAGAATACCGTCAACACGGTAACGTACTACCACCTCCTCTTCCGCTGGTTCAATATGAATATCAGACGCTCCTTGGATGATAGCGTGACGGAGTAGTGTGTCTACAATACGCACCACCGGCAAATCTTCTGCCATCTTCTTAAGGTCCTTTTCGGATAGTTCTTCTCCACTCTCATCAGTAATAACTTTGAGGGCTGAAGCGTCCTTCATGATGATTTCGCCGAACTCATCTTTTAGAGTCTTTTGGTATTGACGAAGGGCGGAGCGCATTGACTCAGTGTCAGTTAGGCGCGGCAAGATCTTTAGGCCTACCTTTTTCTTTACAAAGTCGATAGCTGGCAAGTCAGCAGTATCAAGCATCGCTACTTCGAGCTCCTTGTCGGTCTTTTTAAACGCGATAATGTTGTGGGTGCGGGCTACCGGCTCTGGGATGAGAGTCAAAACATCAAATTCAACCTTGATGTTCTTTAGTGACACAAACGGAATCCCGAGGACATAGGATTCAACGCGGCGCATATCGTCTTCGGTCATATGACCATGTGCAATGAGAGCTTCGGCGAGAGTCCGACGTTCATCTTTGGCTACTTTTTCCACGGCAGCAATATCCGACTTTTTAATTAAGCCGGCATCGAGCACAAAACGTTTCAATTGTTCATCTTGTATACGCACAGTGAAAAGTACAATTAAGAACTAACTACCTCCTTTTGTATGGTAAGTATACCACCACCCTCTATTCTATTCTCAGTTGTTAGTCCCCACGTTCACCCCCGTTAAAAAGTTTAGACAATAGAAAAATTAAATGCGAAGTAAAACAACTAGACTTTTTAACAGGTAAAATCCGTTTCATATTAGCGTCGATTGACAACTTTACTTTATTTCTCAAAAGCACTATAGTATGAGGACTGTGAATGACTGCTCGGCTTGCGCCGGGCTTTCTTTATACCAGTGAGAAAATAACCTTATAAAGCATTAATAACTATATATGTTTGACTTAAAAGTAATTAACGCCGTTTTACAAGAAATGGAAGAGGAGCGCGGCATTCCTCGCGAAAAGATGATTGACGCGATTGAACAATCGCTAGCCACTGCCTACAAAAAGGAGTTTGGTAAGCGTGGTCAAATCATCACAGCCAAGTTCGACCTAGCGGCTGGAACTACTAACTTCAATCAAATTAAGATTGTAGTTGATGAAAGTATGCTCAAGCCTGAACTAGCTGATGGTGAGGAAGCTGAGGAAGAGGAAGAAGATGCTTTGCCAGACGGAGAGAAGAAGGTGCGCTTTGATGAAGAAAAGCACATCATGCTCACTACTGCGCGCATGATTAAGAAGGACGCTCAAACTGGTGAAGAGCTTATCTTCCCTCTTGAACCAAAGGATGACTTTGGTCGTATTGCTGCCCAAACTGCCAAGCAAGTAATTGTGCAGAAGATTCGTGAAGCTGAAAAGGATGCGGCTTTGGCTGAGTTTGGTCAAAAGGCTGGCGACATTGTTGTTGGTCACGTACAGCGCTTCGAACGAGGCAATCTCTACGTAGATTTGGGCCGAGTCACTGCTATCATGCCGTACGACGAGCAAATTCCAGGTGAACGATACAAACCGGGAGAACGCGTTCGCGCTATCCTCCTTGCGGTTGAAGAAACCTCACGCGGAATCTTTCTTAAGTTGTCACGGTCTCATCCTGATTTTCTCGCTGGCCTATTTGCTATTGAAGCTCCCGAACTACAAAGTGGTGCGGTAGAAGTAAAGGCTGTTGCTCGCGAAGCCGGCGCTCGTTCAAAAATTGCCGTCTACGCTAATGACCAACACATTGATCCAGTTGGTTCTCTAGTAGGACAACGTGGTGTACGAGTCTCGACTGTAATGAGTGAACTTGGCGGCGAAAAAATCGACATCATCGAATGGTCAGCAGACCAAGCTGAGTTTATCGAAGACGCTCTCTCACCAGCTGAGGTTATGTCAGTAAAAATTATTGCCAAGCCAGACGAGGAGGCTGGAGAACGTGGTCACGCTGTAGCTGAAGTTGCTGGCGACCAACAATCACTTGCTATCGGGCGCGGTGGACAAAACGTTCGCCTAGCAGCTAAGCTCACTGGCTGGAAGATTGATATTGTCTCAGCTGAAAACAAAGAAGCTTTGGCCGAAGCTGACGCTACTGGCGAAGTTGACCTCGAAGCAGAGGTAGACACAGAAATCGGCAGTGACGAGGACGTCCTTGAAAACGAAGACGCTACTACAACTGCCCCAGCTCTACCAGAAGAAGACGAGGAGATGGGTGACCGAGACGTAAATCCGGACAATGAAGAGTTTGACGAAATTGACACTCCAGAAGAAGCAGAAGCTCTGGTTGCAGAAGAGGAAGAAAGCAAGGACTAAAGATAAAAAACCGCCGGCCCCCCATGGGGACCGGCGGTTTTTTGTACCCTTCAAAATTCCCTTAAAATGCGCTAGGATACAGGTTCAGTAATTATATATATGAATCTTTTACACGACATCCCTTCTGGCTCAGCCGAAGCCATGAACGTTATCATCGAGATCCCAAAGTTCTCAAAAAACAAGTATGAGATAGACAAAGAAACCGGCATTATCGCCCTTGACCGCGTCATGCATACCGCACAGGACTATCCGTTTGATTACGGCTTTGTACCACAGACATTGTTTGATGATGGTGACGCACTTGATGTAGTAGTACTCACTACCTACCCACTAGCACCAGGAATCCTGGTCAAAGCTCGACCAGTTGCCATCATGGAAATGATTGACGGCGGAGAGAGAGACGACAAAGTGGTAGCAGTCCCTGTAGATGATCCACGATTTGACGAAGTACGAGACCTGAGCGACCTAAACAAACACTTCATAAAAGAAATGACCCACTTCTTTGAAACCTACAAAAAAGTGCAGAAGAAAGAAGTAACTGTCGGAGAATGGCACGGTAAAGCCGAAGCCCAAGCTGCTTTTGAGAAGAGTCGTGAAGCCTACACCGCCGCTAAATAAGACACATTTATTTACATAACCCCCGCTCCCAAAAATTGGCAGCGGGGGTTATACTGTATGCACGAAGCCATAAAGATTATTTCTTAGTATATAGCCATGATCAAAGTTCATTTTCAACCCATAAAACTCGCCCTCACCTTTACACTTGTGGCAGGGGCCTTTTTCGTCGCCTACTATGCACACGCACAAGAGAGCACTACTACAACTACCGAATCTACGAGCACCAGACCCGCAAATCCTCGACCAGAGGAACGACAGGCCACACTAGAAACTCGCACCGAAGAAATGACCGAACGTCGCGAAGAAGTGGAGGCTAATCGCGCTGAGCAAATTGAACAGCGCCAAGCTTCTACCACTGTACGACAAGAACAACGGACAGAAGTGAGAGCTGAGCGCCAAGCCGCTCTTAGTGAAGTTCGCCAACAGCGAGTACTAAATCTCTCAGCCAATGTCAGCAACCGCATGGATGCTGCAATAGACCGTCTCTTCTCAGTCATCGAAAGGCTGGAAGCTAGAATTGATAAAATGAAGCAAGCAGGGTCCGATACTAATGCCGCTGAGACTAAGCTTCGCGAAGCCGCCGGACACATTGCAAATGCACAAGCCATTTTAAGTGACATTGATAATTTGGTATACAACGCCACCACTTCAGAACAACCACTTACCTATTGGCAAGAGGTACGAACCACTTACCAAGAAGCCGCCAGACTCATCCGCGCTGGACACCAGGCACTTAGAGAGACCATCGCGTTATTAAAAGAGAGCGCACCAAGAGGAGTTACAGCTAGCTCAACCACAGACGTAGCTGAATAACCTAAATAATAACTATATTGTATGGATAACGAACCACATTTTGAAGGAGAAAAAATGAAGATGCCTTCGGAGACAGTTTCATCTGGCGTTGAGAACAAGGCAGAAGGAGAAACTCGCGGCGTGTTTATAGTTGTACTCTTCTTGGCGCTCATAGTTATTTTGGCAGGATTGTTCTATTGGTATTACACTTCTACGCAAATACCTGTAGTCACTCCAGAACCAATGAGGCCGACACTAGAGACCAACAAAGAGCCTGAGACCACAACTGCCACCGCCCAAGTAGAGAGCTACGGCGCCATGAGCACATCAGATGAGATTACTGCTATTGAAGCCGATCTTGAAAGCACCAACCTTGATAGCTTGGACGCAGAACTTACACAAATAGATACTGAACTTGAGGCAGCAGTGATTGAATAAT
>CAZBJN010000055.1:0-5643 GCA_964492305.1 uncultured Candidatus Saccharibacteria bacterium
AGAATTTGCTCTAAACGCTTACTGTCAGTATTGATAGCGGTGGTTGTATCAGGGATTTGAGTAGTTAGAGTCAATCCCTTATCTGTTGCAGTTAACTCGGACTGAGCAGCCACCTTTTTAATCAGTTGCGCTACATCAATAACAGCTCGATTGACAGGTAATTGTCCAGATTGGATACGGGCAGCCTCCAAGAAATCGTTAACCAAATGGATTAATCGGAGTGTAGACTCATCAATTTTCTTGGCGTATTCATGTTCTGCGGCTGGCACAGCCTCTGATTCAACAATCAAACTAGCATATCCGCGCATGGCAGTTAATGGAGCGCGTAATTCGTGAGCCAAACTATTGGTGAATAAGTCCCGTTCTTTTAGGGTTTCTTTAGTACGTATATAAAGAGTTTGAAAATTGATTTGATTTGCCAACCAATAAGCCAGAACAATGATAAATATGAAGATAAAGAATAGTGCGTAGTATGACTGAGTTACTCGATGTTCCATCAAGGCATCGAGATCGCTAAAGTCATGTTCACTAAAAATGTAAGTATTAGTGCCGTTGTCAGGCAAAGCCCTAAAGGCCTGCTTTACACGACGTCCCCCAACTTCATATTCATAAATAAAGGTTTCGCCAGGTTTGATTAGAGCGCTACGATATGGTGCAGCTGTCTCAACAGTAGCGCCAACCTTGGTTTGATCAAGATCGTAACTCACAGTCAGGACTGAATCAAATTCAGTTACAATCTGTAATCTTTCAATATCAGCACCACTCTCGTTGAGCCTTCCCAATAACGCATGTAGCGGCAGTCCTTCCTTAACCATTGGTTCAATCAGGTCGTGAAGTGTACTTATGCGACGTAACTCTAGAGTGTGCACATTGTCTTGGCTAGCATTGTTGAGCTGAGTAAAGGCATAAAGAAATACTGCAGGAAAGATTACTACTAGCCATACAATCATCCAGAGTTTTGAATTTGCTTTTATGGCCTGCCAGCCTTTCTGGAGAAGTTTAATCATAATTACGCAATAACATCATCTTCGGATTTGCGGGTTCGTAGAGTTTGCCCAAGGAGCAATAAGATAAGTCCAAGTGACACAATACCCATAGCTCCGGCAATCTTGAAGGGAGCACTTACTTCACTGTCCGGAGCAGTTGTAATTGGTGTGACAGCTTCATTGGCTGCGTCTACGTAGCTAAAAGCTTGCGCTGTCTTTATAAACTTAAATGGATTACTTCGTACTACAATTTCACCACTATTGTCAGTGAGGGCAACATATACTTCGTGTTCACCGTCTTCTAGTTCTTTACTAAATACGTAGGCGAAACTACCATCATCGTTAGTACGCAACGTAACAACTGTCGGAGTACTAAAGATGTACAGGGTTACAAAACTATTTGGCAATCCAAAGCCACTAATTTCAGATTGAACAATTGGCAATGCTTCCTCATCTCCATATTCCAAAACTGGTACTACTGTCTCGACTTTTAGAACTTCCTCGTTTACATATCCAACATCTTTCGGTGAATTAAAGGCAATCACAGCCTCTGGAGAAGAGTTCTTTGGGTTATAGCCGCGCATTATCTCGACACTATCGATAATACCGTCACCATCAGTATCAGACTTGTTGGGATCAGTTTCATAGATGGTCATCTCATCATAGTCAGAGATTCCATCACGGTCACTATCCTCTGCGCTTTTTTGACTAGTTCGTTCCTTGAGCAGGTTTTCAGTTTTGACAATATGTCTTTTAACTTTTTCAATTTCAGCCTTTGCTGCCAATTCAAGTTCAGCCCGGGCCTCAGCTCTTTCTTCTGGACTACCACTTATATTGTCATCCAACAGATTGTTAACTTCGTCCTCTAGGGCGGTTTCAGCTAAACGCAGCATCGTAGCGTCACCTGTTTGAAGGGCAGAAGCATGACGAATGAATAGTTCATTAAAGTTATCACGGCGTTCAGCCATAAGCTCCTTAGCAAGTTCAAGACTAGGAGGAACAACTATTGCTTCCTCAGGTGGTCGCTGAGTTAGTTGATCGGTGGAAGAAGCGTAGGTTTTACGAATCTCGATAATATCAGCAGTTTTGGTATCTCTAGCAACTTGCTCTAAGGTTTCTTTCGTCTCAATAAGTTGCTTTTGGTAGGCATCTGTAGCTGTAAAGTCTGCCTGTTCAACGTTATTTTCAAGGGCAGCATCAGAGGTAACTAGTATCTCACGGTTTTTGCGAGCCTGAGCAATGATGCTGTAATTACCGGCCGGTAATGAAGTTGGATTAAGCCAGTAAACCCAACCATCTGGTACGCGCGTCGCTACCCCAATGAAAGTTTTCTGGATGGAGTTACTTGGTCTAGCATAAATCTCCACTGCATCATAATCATCGTTTGTCTTTACAAAGATTCTGATAATACCGTCGGTAGTATCAGTCTTAGTCATGGTTATAGCTAGTGAGACATCATTTGTAGTCCCAGGTTCGATTTGAGAAGTTTCAGTAACAGGTCTAACTTCAGTTGTTGCTGATGGCTCAGTTTCTACACTAGTGATGGTATTTGTCTGTGTAGTCTCGGAGGCCGTCTCCTCCGTTGTTCCAAGGATCTCAAAACGTGGGCTAGTGAAATTTGCGCGTGTAATATTATCGTCCGCTAGCACCGTAACTGTCACTACATATTGCCCAGCTGGCAAAGCAGCGGTAGGTAGCATGTATATATGCTTATCACCATCGATACGTAGGAGTTTTTGTACAATTTTCTTCTCACCAGTTTCCTTGGAAACAACATATAATTTTGGTTCATGAGCATGATACAGAGAGATAGCGAATTCTGCATCTTTACCCGCTTGAACAGTTGGAATATTTAGAAAGTTTACTTTGGGATTTATCAGTGGCTCTGCAGTAGAGGTTGTAGTGTGTTCTACCGTCGGTTCAGTGTTTGTAGTACTGACAGCCGTGCTCGGCTCCGTAGTTGCGGGGTCACAATTTTCTGTCTCACACACCTGAGCTGTAAGGAATGATAAATTTTGATTAGTTGTCGGCGCCAGGTAAAGATAAGTCATCAAGAAGCCAAACACTACAAAGCTATAGCCAGCTGATTTGGCTACTAATTGTGCTAAGTCATCTCCATGATCTTTATACCAAACACTGTAGGCGTTCATTCTTTCCCGAAGTCGCACACTGATAGTTCCAGGAACAAAAGCCACGGTCTCAGATACTGGTTCAATTGACGACTTTTTTTGGGTAGAAGTTTTAGCTTTTGTCCCCATAACTTCATCTAGCATAGGTTCATTACCAGCAAAGGCCCTTTTAAGAATTCGTCGCTTAACGAGCTCAGTATTACTGAGTTTTTTCTCCACAGACTTCTTGGCTCTCACTTTAGGGAGCGTCGTTCTCATATAGTAAAGTATAACGCCACAATTCCTGTAGAAACCGAGTTATTAACGATAGCTATTAGAAACCGCCGACGCAGTCTAGCTACGCCGGCGGTGACTTTGATTATGTATTACTTAGAATTATAGTCTACTCATAGCTATCACCTGCTCTTCAAAAGGAGTTAGTGGGAAAGCAATTTGCCTCTGACATACTATTTCATTGATAGCTTTACGCGTAGTTAGGTAGACATAGCCAGTTGGTGAAGCAATTCCCCACGGATCAAGAATTTCGCCTCGATACCGCTCTTGGAAGTTAAGGACCGCCTCCTCCGTCGGTCCATCAAATACTCCGGAGACAGGTAACTCATATGGAAGATGTTCTGCTAAGAATGTCTGCAATTTTTCCACCTCTGCTTGATCGTTATTTTGACCAAGACGCATAAATGACTTCAAGTACGGGTCGCAGGTAGTAAATGCACCTAGCACCAGCGGCTGCGCAAGGTTAGAGATTGTTAAATCAGCACTAGCACTTGGCGACATATATACGTTATTTGTGCTTGGTGTCTTTTTACGATGATTTCCTATTACTTGGACGGTATTGCTATACACGCCCGGCGCGGTAGTGCTAGAAAACTCTATTGTGTACGTGATAGTGATTAATTCGTCAGCTGCTATAGTTCCCAAATCCAAGAATTCTTCATGTATCAACTCTCCTGTTTCATTACGAAGCAAATCTGATAGTACTGCGTTGTAGAGTGGTCCACCTGAATTTTCGACAGTAACAGTGTAGTCCATCATAGCTGGCACGGTAGTATTAGGGAACGCCACCTCCTTTGTTACAGTTAGTTCAGAAGCCTTGGTTGTATTAGAGCCGCCACCAGAGCGACGAACCACACCAGCTTGAATTACAATAGTGTCGCTATTGTTATCTGTAACATCCTCATTTTCAGTTGCTTCAGCTGAGACTGTAAGTGGGATGGTGGTGATATTGCCTGTTGGTAATGTGTCTCCTACCGTAGCTCTATAAGTAACCTCTCGAGTTTGACCAGCTGGAATGGTGCCAATATTCCACTTGGCTCGAGTTTTGCCAGCGTCAAGTGATTCGCCTGGATTATCCGTGAAGGCAAGGTGTGGTGTATCGAAGACGTTATCCAAGACGACATTGTTGGCAGCAGTGTCTCCGAGGTTCGATACCGTGTAGGTGTATTCCACCTCAGAACCGGGCATAATTGGATTATCAGCTGAAGTCGCTTCGACTCCTACCCATAAGTCTGGGCGACCAAAAGCAATATTTCCACCCCAGTCGCCAAAGATGTCAAAGATGAGCAAGGCCCAGTTTTGACTAAGGATGTTTAGGTTGGCAAGATTGGTAATGTTGGCTGCTGCATAGGCATTGCCGGTATTGATGCTGCCAGATTCAGTACCTTCAATTTTATTATCTCCAGTCAGAGCAAAGACCGAAACGTTGTTTTGGATGGTAGCTTGGTTGGTGTTATTGGTTGTATAACTATCGCCACTGCCGCCACTTCCCTCGGCTGGAGCGTTATAGACGGTAATACCTTGCGGAGTTTCACTCCATAACATGTTATCTGGCAAGCCAAAGATATCTCCAGACCAACTGCCATGTACTCGTATTAAGATTAAGAATGAATCGCCACCAATTAGATTTTGATTTACTTGGTTGGTTACATTACCCGAGGCAGTGGCGTCACCAGTAGTAATATCTCCTCCTTCATTGGTATTAAGTCCAGTTTCTGCACCAACCTCAACATTATTTTGAATATCAGCCGTGTTGTTATTTGAGGCTGAAGTACCTTCGCCCGCGCCACTTCCAGCAAAGAGACTATTTAATAGGTCAGCATTTGGCAAAATGATATCGCCGTCTAGGTCACCAAGATTATTGATAGATACCAACAAATAATTGGAGTCTACAATATTGGTATTAGCTAGATTGAAAATATTAGCTGCGGCGTAAGCGTCACCAGTTGTGATACTACCGTCACCACCACCCTCAATACTGTTCTCGCCAGTACTAGCACGCACTACTACTGTGTTGTTGATAGTTGCAACATTGTCAGTATTGGACTCATTTACAAACCCATCATCGCCGCAAACTCCAGGTACACAAGGCGCAGTGCTTTGTGAGGTTTCGGTGTCAAACACAGAAAAAAGATTGCGAACGTCTAAGGAACCAAGTCCAAGAGCAGTAAAAAATTGAATTAAACCATCGGAATTTAGAATGTTGGTATTTACCAAATTGACAACATTAGCTACTGCAAACCCATCACCAGTTA
>CAZBJN010000056.1:0-1764 GCA_964492305.1 uncultured Candidatus Saccharibacteria bacterium
CGACTCATATAAAACAGTATATCCATACTTGTGTCAATAGCTAGTCATGTTTGTGACTACACCCTATTCCTTATGAGAATAACAAAAAACTACACGATATTTGTGTAGTTTTTGTTTTGGTTAACCTTGCTTAAGTAGATCTACCGCCACTTCAATGGTGAGGTCATCGGTACTGACCTGGTCGGGGATGCTGATTCGTTTGAATCCCTTCTTGAGGTAGCGTCCAGACTTTGATTCAAAGACGTTTACGAGCTTTCGTGTAGTTGGGTGGATACCTAGTTCCTTGATAAGCTTCTCACCCTTACGAGTCCCTTTTGGTTCTTTGTATATTTCCATTGCCCGGTCAAAGGTGATGGTGTATGGATCGTCTCCGCCCTTAAGTGAACGGAAGTCTCCGGCGTGAGCAATGTATGGTCCGTACTGGCCGGTGTTGGCCATAACTGGCTCATTAGTGGTTGGGTGAAGTCCTAGTTCGCGAGGCAAAGTGAGAAACTTGAGTGCAAGCTCAAGAGTCACTTCCTCAGGCTTCTGACCAGCTGGTAGGGAAGCGCGCTTGGGAGCAACTGCCTTCTTACCTTTAACCTTCTCTGGTGTTTCACCAAGCTGGACGTATGGTCCAAATTTACCATTAAGGACGTAGACTGGAAGATTAGTTTCTGGATCATTTCCTAGTGGTGCCTCTGGTTTCATTTCACTGCCGTCGATGATGCGTGCTCCGTTACAATCTGGGAAACGGATACAAGATAAGAAAGTACCTGAGCGACCGAGTTTAATAATCATGTCCGCACCACACTCTGGGCAAGGGAATTGTTTTGGTCCGGGGCCGAGGTTGGTAATCTTTTCGATGTCTGCCTTTGCTGCCACGTCTTTTTGGAAAGGGAAGTAAAAATCAGTAAGGGTCTTGAGGTATGTTGCTTTACCTTCAGCGATTTCATCAAGCTCGTCCTCCATTTCACTAGTGAAGGTATCACTAATGTAATCAGCAAAGTGCTGTTCGAGGAATGAAGATACGACATCGCCCGTATCAGTTGGAATAAGTGTCCGACCTTCTTTAAGGACGTAGCCACGGTCAGTAATTGTCTTCATGATTGAAGCGTAAGTAGATGGACGACCAATACCACGCTTTTCTAGTTCTTTAATCAGTCCGGCTTCGGTGTAGCGATTTGGTGGTTGAGTTTGCTTGGCCTCAATTATGATATCTTCTACGGCCACAGCGTCGCCTACTGCGAGCTTTGGTACTTCAGTGTCTTCACCGCGAGCGCGTGTATCTACTTTGAGCCAACCATCAAACACCACGCGTGAACCATTAACCGCAAAGTCTGGAATGGTCTTTTTGGTGTCTGTGATGTTAGTGATGAGCTTTGAACGCTTCATAGTAGCGTCAGCCATTTGTGAGGCGACAGCACGCTTCCAGATTAGTTCATAGAGGGCCTTCTGGTCGCCGGTACTACCAACTGAACGCTTAGCGAAGTTGGTAGGACGAACTGCTTCGTGAGCCTCTTGAGCCGACTTACTCTTACTCTTATAGGTGCGAGGCATGACATAACTCTCACCGAAGTCAGCGTGAAGAAGAGCGAGGATTTGTTTTTGGGCAGCTGAACTTAAGTTCGGACTGTCAGTACGCATGTAGGTAATGTGTCCTGCTTCGTAGAGCTTCTGAGCTGCACCCATAGTACGAGATGGTGAAAAACCTAGACGAGTGGAAGCGGTCTGTTGCAATGTAGAAGTTGTAAACGGCGGGCGTGGACTACGCTTGGCCTCACT
>CAZBJN010000056.1:1864-5015 GCA_964492305.1 uncultured Candidatus Saccharibacteria bacterium
CGGGGATTGGCGATAGCTTCTTTGACCGCAGTCTCAGTGATTTCATTAAAAGCCACCCGCTTAAGATTTGGGTTTACGTCTTTGATGAGTTCAGCCACGTGCCAAGCAATAGCCTCTCCTTCACGGTCGGGGTCGGACGCTAGTAGGACTTCGTCAGCTTTTTTGGCGGCAGCCTTGAGGCCGTCGATGACTTTGCCTTTGCCAGGAGAGATTATGTACCGTGGGATAAATCCGCCGTCGATATCAACAGCGTCTTTATTGCTCTTTGGGAGGTCGCGAACGTGACCAATAGAAGACAGCACCCGGTAGTCTTTGCCGAGGTATTTTTCAATAGTCTTCGCCTTGGCGGGAGACTCTACGATAACAAGCGTGTATGAACTCATATATAGGTTGTGTCAGTTACAAATACTAGGGTTCGGGATTTATGTCAAATGATAACGGTTTTGAGTGTACCTATATAAGAGAGCGATAGTGTGGAGAATCATAAGCAATATAGCCCTGCATCTCCATGTTCATAAGTAGGATGTTGGCTTCAGAAACAGGTAGGGTAAGTTGGCGAAGTAAAGTGTCTTTGTCTCTTGGTTCAGACAGGATGGTGATGACGAGTTTTTCGTTTGGTGTGAGGGTGATGGCCGCCGCTTCTTTGTTTGGTTTCACTGGCTCAATGCCTAGGGCATAGAGGATGTCTGAGGGCTCGGTTACCATCGTCGCGCCAAGCTTGAGGAATTGATGGGTGCCGTAAGAATTATTAGAAAAGATGCTACCAGGGATGGCGAGTAGTTCGCGATTGTAATCTACTGTCATGCGGGCAGTGATAAGAGTACCGGACTTTTCACCCGCTTCGACGAGGAGGGTCCCTTTACAGAGTCCGGCGATAATCCGGTTGCGAGACGGGAAGGTCCACTTAGCGGCCCCGGTCTCTGGTGATAGTTCGGAGAGCAATCCGCCGCCTTGTTCTAGAATCCGCTCAGCTAAACCGCGGTTGGTTGCTGGCGCCACAGCAGCTAGTCCACTGCCGGGTATGGCTAGAGTATATAGATGGTTTCGGAGTGCCGCTTCGTGAGCCAGAGCGTCGATACCGAGCGCCAGTCCAGAGACAATCCCTATTGGATAATCTCGCAGTCCGTCTATTAAGTAATCGAGAGCTTGTTTGCCGTAGGAGGTGTACTGACGTGAGCCAACAACAGCTAGTAGGGTGATGTCGCCCGGCGGCAAATTACCTTTACTCCAGAGTTCTTGGGGTGGCTGGGGAATTTGGAGTAGAGGGCCAAGGTTGTGTTTCCCATAATCGCTCAGATTTATATGAGTAGTATCCATATCTACCTAAAAGTGTAGCATGTGATTTGGTTCCCAAATGCCGTTTTCGCAGTTTGATTAAATGATATATACTACGGAAACAAATTTTAGGAAGTTCAGCTGGTAATTACATTTTATGTTAGACATCAAATTTATTCGTGAAAACGCCGATATCGTAAAGATGGCCGCAACGAAGAAGAAAATCAAAGTCGATATCGACCGACTGTTGGCTCTTGATGATGAGCGCCGTCTGAAAATGACTTCACTTGAGACGAAGAAGGCTGAACAAAACAAGGTATCTAGTGAAATTCAAAGTGCTGACGACTCCCGTCGGGCGACTTTGATTTCGAGTATGCAGGCACTAAAGGCCGAGATACAGACTGAGGAAGAATCTCTCAAGCCGGTAATGGAAGAATGGCAAGCGCTTATGCTCCAGGTACCAAACATTCCTGATATGACTGTCCCAGATGGCGATAGTGACGCTGATAATGTGGAGATACGTAGCTGGGGTGAACAGACTAAGTTCGACTTTGAACCAAAGGATCACATTGAGATTATGCTGGCACACAAGATGGTGGACTTCGAGCGTGGTGCCAAGGTGCATGGTTTCCGTGGTTATTACCTTCTTGGTGACGGTGCTCGTTTGATGTGGGCTATCTGGAACTATGCGAATGACTTTTTCTCACAACGTGATTTCGTGCAGATGATACCGCCAACTATTGTGCGTAAGCAGAACCTCTATGGCACAGGACACCTACCAAACGACGCTGATGATGTGTTCCGTACTCAAGACGATGATTATCTCATTGGTACTAGTGAAGTGCCGGGAATGGGCTTTTATGCGGACGAGGTGCTCGATTTGGATCAGTTACCGGTTAAGTTTTTGGCTTTCTCACCATGCTATCGAAGGGAAGCGGGTAGTCATAGTAAAGATGTGAAGGGTCTCATTCGGGTACATGAATTCTACAAGGTGGAGCAAATTGTCATTTGTGAGGCTTCACATGAAGTGAGTGTGAACTGGCATGAGGAGATTACCAAGAACACTGAAGACTTCATGCAATCACTCGGTATCCCGTACCATGTAGTTCTTAACTGTGGTGCAGACATCGGCCAAGGGCAGGTCAAGAAATATGACATCGAAGCCTGGGTACCAAAGGAAGGAACGTACCGGGAAACGCATTCCGCTTCATACTTCCATGACTTCCAGACTCGCCGCTTCAACATCCGTTACCGCGACGCAGAAGGCAAGGTGCGCTACGCTCACTCACTCAATAACACCGCTGTGGCTGCGCCTCGTATCCTCGTATCCTTGGTTGAAAACTTCCAGCAAGCTGATGGATCAATTCTAATTCCAGAGGTTCTTCGTCCATATATGGGCAAAGAGAAAATCGGGTAGAGGAGATAAGACGGGCGAGCCAGGCTCGCCCGTCTTTGTATTCACACATGAAATTACCATCACGAAAACAAAAGCCAAAGAAATATCTAGACCCTGGCACTATCGTTTTGATAAAGCAGGTGTTTTGGGGTGTGCTGGTGTTTAGTGTGGTGGCTATTATTATCACAGCAGTGTGGTACTTTACCCGGCTCGGAAGTCTCACTCTTTCTAATGTGACCGTTGAAGGTGGCATCACTATAGATAAGGCAAACGTTGAGGCTATTACCAAGCAACAACTTGAAGGTAGTTACCTCAAGCTCATCCCGAGACGCTTTGCCTATGTGTATCCAGAAGAAGAAATTGTGGCTAAGGTGAGTGAGGTAGATCGTATTAAAGACGTCGCTGTGCGTCGTGTCTCGGGGACCGAGCTCCATGTTACTTTTGATGAGTACTTACCAGATACGCTGTGGTGCAATCTTG
>CAZBJN010000057.1:0-4939 GCA_964492305.1 uncultured Candidatus Saccharibacteria bacterium
ACTCGTTTGTTTCAACAACGTTATGCTACTATTTAATTAATATGGAACCACAAATAAACGAACCCGAAAGCGTGATTGCACCACTTAAAAAAGTCACTCCGTTATCAAAGTATTTAGCGATGGTTTTGTTTGTAGCCTTGCCGTTTATTGGTGGCTGGATTGGGTATACCTATGCACCGGAGAAAGTGGTGGAAATAGAGAGAATTGTTGAGAAAATCGTAATAAAAGAAAGCCCAAATTTAATAGTAGAAGAAAGCCAGAATAACTTTCCAGTGATTGCCTTTGAAGGAGAAGAGTTGTTAACAATCAGTGAAAGGGAACTTCTAAATGAAAAGTTTATTGAACCTTACGTGGATTATTATCAAATGTTAGGCGATAGTAATCTCCTTACTACAGTTATTGAAGTACCAAAAAACGCTGGGGAACCATATTTAATTAGTGTTGTTATGTCAGACGGAAATAACGGTGGGTTCTTATTTGGAAAAAAAGGTGAGGATTTTAATTACTGGTTTCCAGGGTGTTTTGATGAGTGCAAATTTACTGAGGAGTATAGATTAAAATATCCAGAGGTTGTTGAATTGTATAAAATCAGTATTGCTCCATAGTATAAAAGAAAACCGCCCAACCGAAGCTGGGAGGCTTTCTGGTGGGGCGGGGTGAGTCAGGTCACGGGATTTGAGGTACCGTTACGACGTATGGAAACTCCGGAGTGATTTTTGCTTCAAGCCAAGACCAGACGTCGTCGTATTTGTCGGCGTCGCCAATCACGTAGGATGCGTGGCTTGCTCCATGATTTTCAAAGGTCCAATCATCGTCTTCATCAACGTTTGTCGGTTTTCCTTGATCGTCGGGACGGTAACCACCACCCGACAGGCATGCGAAGCAGTAGTGGGTGTTGCCCAGTTCTTGCATTCTTTCGAATTTGAATCGGCTGAAGAAGAAAGGGGGCTTACCTGTTCGGCGAGCGACAGAGTGCGCCATGAGTATATCAAGCATAGGTTCCTTGGTGTCAAAAGAACACCCAACTCAAGATTGGGAATGAAAATACAATGCTTCAATTATAGTGTTTTGTCAAGGTTGGGAGGGTTCTGTTTCAGCGAGACCAGGATGTTGTGCCGGGAGCACGTGACGTTTAGTCACAGGATTCGGTCACTCTCGTGGATTTTCTTTCGCTTCGCTCATAAAATCTCACTCGTGCGACCCCGACCATTTCGGCCCTTGAAGGGAACCCCGAAATGGTCCTTCGAATCCCTCCCGGCGCTACAAACAGCAACACCCCAGAAACTTTCGTTTCTGGGGTGGCTGTTTTGTGCGCCGGGAGGGATTCGAACCTTCGTAGACATAAGTCAGCAGATTTACAGTCTGCCCTCGTTGACCGCTTGAGTACCGACGCGATTACTACGGTATGCCGTATGTGGCATACAAATTACCACATCTTGCCTGATTTTCAAAGAGTGGTCATGCTAGTATATACCTATATGTGGAAAAGCTTCCTGCCTACTCTCATTCTCCTTTCCCCGTCTGTGGTGGCTGCGGCCGGCTTAGTTCCTTGTGGTGGGATAGGTGAAGAGCAGTGTCAACTGTGCCATGTTGGGGCGCTAGTCGCGTCAGTTGGTGGCTGGTTGGCCACAGTTGTGGGAATTGTCGTGGTCATCCTCATTATGCTAGCTGGACTTCGAATGGTGGCTTCTGCTGGCGACTTGTCTGCCGTAACTAATGCTAGGCGACTCATTGCCAATGCAATAATTGGATACATACTATTCTTGACAGCGTGGATGCTGGTGGACACCGGCTTACGTTTCCTGCTCAGACAAGAAAATTACGGTGTTTGGAATGAAATCATCTGCTCATCACAACCCACACCACAGCCTCGTAGTAGTTTTGTAGCACCACTAGATAATCTAGTTACATTGCCGGCAGACACATCTATGTGCTCAACAGCAACACCATTAACACAGAGTTGTAATATAATTATTTAATATGAAATTTATACCAGTTGCTGTTATTGCCTTCGTTCTAATGTTTTTGCCAGTTGATACTGTTTTGGCTCAAGGAGGACTTGTAACCTGTAGTGGTACGGACTGTGGCTCTTGTCAGTTGGTGGCCATGATTAATCTCATCATTGTTTGGCTAATCGGTATCCTGTTTATGTTGTTTGCAGTCATGATGGTGGTCGCTGGCTTTGGTCTGGTGACTTCAGGTGGAAACCAGTCTGCACTTGAAGCTGCTAAATCAAAGTTCACCAATGCCCTCATTGGAATTATCATTGTGATTGCCGCTTGGTTGATTGTAGATACAGTAATGAAAGGTTTGGTAGGTGGCGGATCTAGTGGTGCTGCTATGGGTGAGTTAGTTGGCTGGGGACCGTGGTCACGAGTGCAGTGTACTGCTCAGGCAGTGCCACAGGCTTATGTGCCACCGCCTGGAGTTACAGCTACGACGACTGCAACAACTACACAGCCAGCCCTATGTTCCGATGATGCAGCACTAATGGCTCAATATAGTGGTTCACCAGTTGGTGTTGAACATCCACAGCTACGCACGATGATTAGCTGTTACACGCAAGATCCGGCCGTTAGTGCATTAGTTGATCGGGGTCAAATATATACCGTAGACAGAAGTCATCCTCGTTGCAGTTTGACTAACGGAAATAGAGCCTGTGGACCCTGCAGTCACAGTGTAGGTTCAACACATTATGGGCGTGGAAGCGGGCTAGGTGCCATGGCTGTAGACTTCAACGCTATTGGTGGTCGAGAAAGTGAACTTCGTGACAGACTTTCGGCGCGTCGTGCACAATGCGGCGGAACGATTTTGTTTGAAGGAGACCATACTCATATAAGTCTTTAAAGAAATAAAATAAGACTTTGTGAAGCGTGTGTGGTATCCACATGCTTCTGTTCGATCTAACTTTTAACTTATATAGACGGAGAGGCTGCAACGCCTTAACGCTGCAGCCCCTCCTTAATTAGTCTGAATACATGTAGATGATGTATCAGTACCAGGTGTATTCGCGATGACCATAGTAAGTGTTTTTCTTTTGTCTTGTCATTAAAGAACTGTTAAAGAACTTTTGGCAAGGCAATATTAAGCATTCTTACCGGACAATCTGCGAAGTATCTAACTTACACAGGCCAGTTTGAAATAATATGCCACCATACAAACAATGTGTGTTTGTCAGTGCATGATACACAGGGTTACCTGAAGTTTTTATGAAGACCTAAAACAGTCATTTCTATCGTAGTATTCTATGCGAAAAATCCATTGAAAGTTCCTCTGTGTCACTTTTTGATGCAATCCCTTGTGTGCTTTGCAGAACTGAAACAACGACTTTTGTCCCTTGTCCCTCTGTGCTACGTATCTTTATTTTTCCACGGTGCATTTGTACAATTTCATTTACAATGGCTAGACCAAGACCTTTACCACCATCTTTTGGTGAAGTACGGGCACGATAGAATGGCTCAAAAATGTGAAATAAATCATTGCGTGCAATACCTCTTCCTGAATCAGAAACTGCTAAATCTATATATTTACCATCAGCAGAGGGTTCGATTTCGATAGTTATTAGGCCACGGGCCTGCGTGTGGGTAATTGCATTCTTAACAAGATTAAACACCACCTGCTCAAGCGCTACGGCGTTACCAAGGACAGCTTGATTGGTGTGTGTCTTGAGTGCCAGGGTGATGTCTTTGTGGTTTGAGGTCTCTTCGAGAGTGTCTAGTACCTTTTGCACGACGACGCTCAGGTCGACGTCTTCAAATTTTAGCTGCTTGTCTTGCGTAAAATTGCTTAGACTAAGCAGATTATTCATGATTTCAGAAATCCGGCTTATCTCGAGACTGTTGTTTTGTAGGGTCTCGCGAAGCTCTGTCGGCACATTAGTATTTAACAAAGCTACATCAGTATTTGTTTGTATGATCGCAAGTGGAGTTCGAAGTTCGTGGGCAATGTTGCTGATGAATCGTTTTTGACGTTCCATTGAACGACGGGTTGGAGTCAAGGCAACATAGACAATAATAAAACCAAAACAAAGCATAAGTGCTGTACTGGCTACCATAGTTGGTACAAATTGGCTGGCCCGTATGTCCTTGAGGCTCTCGCCTACATTATCAGCAGTCACTGTCTTACCTTGAAGCATTTGTGTAAAAGTACTAGTTAGGGTCTCGGTAGTATCTTTCATCAATGATTCCATTTCAAACCAAAGACCAACAACGACAATCACAGTAAAAACTACTTGAAGGACAATAATGTGACAAGTTGTTCTAAAGAAGAGGTCGGTGTGGTATCTATCCCACAAACTGGTAGCCGACCCCCCGAACTGTTTTGATGATTTTGTTTCCATCGGTACCTATTTTTTTACGTAAATTCTTCACGTGGACGTCAACAGTGTTACTTAATGACGAAAAGTCAAAGTTCCAAGCATGATCAATTATATCATCTCTAACAATTACTTGATTTGGGTGTCGCATGAAGTATTCAAGCAACATAAACTCTTTGAGAGTAAGTGATAGTTCTTCTTCAAAACGGAATATGGTATGGGTTGAAGTGTTAAGAGTAAATTGACCAACTGATAACACACTCGGCACCGTTTCGTCTGGTCGACGCATAAGAGCCTGTAGGCGTGCCAGTAGCTCGCTGAATGCAAATGGTTTTACCATGTAATCATCAGCGCCACTTTGAAGTAGTAGAACTTTTTGTTCAGTTTCTCCTCTGGCCGTTAGGACTAGTATCGGTAACGTGACCCCTAAATCACGGACGGTTTTGCAAATAGTGTGACCGTCAATATCGGGGAGCATAAGGTCGAGTATGACTACATCATACTCGTTTCTGTATAGTGAAAGGCGATCAATCGCGGGTAAACCCTCAGCAAAATGATCTACTACATAACCACTGCGCTCAAGTCCGCGCTTAAGTGAATCCGCCAATCTCTGTTCATCTTCTA
>CAZBJN010000058.1:0-4916 GCA_964492305.1 uncultured Candidatus Saccharibacteria bacterium
TTCTTTAGCTTTGGTCTCTTTTTTTGTAGTATCTGTAGCCATAGTGTGTAAGTTACCGTAAACGAATAATGGTTAGGCAACAATCTTTGTTACAACACCGGCTCCTACTGTCTTTCCTCCTTCACGAATCGCGAAGTTTTGTTGATCTTCAAGTGCAACTGGGGCTACAAGCTTTACCTTAAAGGTTGCTGTATCTCCTGGCATAATCATTTCAACTCCTTCGGCAAGTGTTACATCTCCTGTAACGTCAGTAGTTCGGATGTAGAACTGTGGCTTGTATCCTGAGAAGAATGGTGTGTGACGACCTCCTTCATCCTTTGAAAGTACGTATACTTCCGCTTCGAACTCAGTGTGTGGTGTTACTGAACCCTTCTTTGCAAGTACTTGACCTCGGTGTACATCTTCCTTCTTTGTACCTCGGAGTAGAATACCAGCGTTGTCTCCAGCTTGTGCAGCGTCGAGTTGCTTGTTGAACATTTCAACTCCAGTTACGGTAGTAACTGCAGTATCCTTGATACCAACGATTTCAACTTCTTCACCTACCTTTACTGCTCCACGTTCTACACGACCTGTTACTACAGTACCGCGTCCTTCAATTGAGAAGATGTCTTCAATTGGCATAAGGAATGGCTTGTCGAGATCACGTACTGGTGTTGGGAAGTATGTATCCATTGCATCAGCAAGTTCGATAATCTTGTCGCCCCATTCTGATGTTGGGTTTTCGAGAGCCTGGAGTCCAGAACCCTTGATAACTGGTGCGTTTGCACCATCGAATCCGTTCTTTGTGAGAAGTTCACGAAGTTCTTCTTCAACAAGCATAATCATTTCCTCATCGTCGACCATGTCGCACTTGTTAAGGAAAACGATAATGTTTGGTACACCAACTTGCTTAGCAAGAAGAACGTGCTCACGTGTTTGTGGCATCGCTCCGTCTGTTGCAGCAACCACGAGTACAGCACCGTCCATCTGTGCAGCACCAGTAATCATGTTCTTAATGTAGTCCGCGTGACCTGGCGCATCGATGTGTGCGTAGTGTCGAGTTGGAGTTTCGTACTCAGAGTGTGAGAGAGAAATAGTAATACCTCGTGCCTTTTCTTCTGGGGCCTTGTCGATTTCGTCAACGCCCTTTGTTGTAGCACTATAACCATTTCCTCGTTGGTTAAGTACTGTAAGAATAGCCGCTGTAAGCGTAGTCTTTCCGTGGTCAACGTGACCAATGGTACCTACGTTAATGTGTGGTTTTGAACGATCAAATGCTCCTGCCATATGATAATGTAAGATTATTTATAAGTTATAAACCGCACACAGCTGCTTAAAAAAGCCGTGCCCGAGCGTACATTCTACGCGGCGCGAGAACAATCGCGCTTAGAATGAACACTTCAAGCGTGTGAAAGAGCAATACTATGTTCGCTCCACAAACAGCCAATAGCTGTATGCGGTCCGGCAATAGTACCAGAGACGAAAAGTTTTGCAAGGTCATTTTAGAGCCACAAAACAAGGTTTTGTGGCTCGCAATATTAAAACCGCTACTTTGGCTACAAATAAGCACTTTTTGGACAAACAAAAAGGCGAAGGGGACTGAATCCACTTCGCCTTGATCACCTTCGCTTCCCTTTGGGAAACTTAGGCCACTTGCAGAACTTTCTCGTCGTTCGTCATGATGTACGAATCAGGCCAACCGAGCAGTTCAGGAACAAACCTGACCATGGGGTTCGAAACCGAAAACCCACGCAACATCAGCGCCGACTCGACACATTCGATCGAAGAACCTGGTCCGGAGACCTGGGAGTATGGCACCACCACCAAAACATGGAGGGTGCCACCTTTTTCCAACACCTGCTGAACCGACGCAGCGCCGACACCAGAGACCTTGATACTGAGTTTTTCGAGGTCCTTGTACATCACAGCCTTCGCCCCTTCCAAAGTGTCAGAGCGCTTCATGTTGTACTGCGGCATCACGCGATTCCAATGAACCGGACGCACCAGCAGCAATCGCTTGCCACTGATCAAAGCAAAGCTCACCTGAACGCCTCCTGGGTATTTTTCCCAGTCGAACCCTGTCCATGAAGCATTCATGCCACATGGGCACAGGGTCGAAAATTTGTTATCAGCGTTTTTCACGAAAACTCCTAGAGAAAAGAATTGTTGAAAGAAAAGAACACTAAACGGGCAATTTCCATTGCCCGCGAGCACTATTGCTCAGATGCTTTATACCATAGATTGTATTATTTTCAAACATACTGGCAGTCCATTCCATAAAGTAACGGGTACAGAAAAAGCGCAGGCCCGTAAGGGCCTGCGCTTTTCTTATTCTTTACGCTTCTTCAACTACATCCTTCACTCCGCGGGTCTTCTTAATCTCGTTAGCCACGTTTGGTGGTACAACATCGTAATGGTGGAATTCCATCATCATTGATGCGCGACCTTGAGTCATAGAGCGGAGCATGTTGGTGTATCCGAACATTTCTGAAAGTGGTACCTTGGCGGTAATCACCTTCTTGTCCCCTATATCATCCATACCTTCTACCTGACCACGCTTACTTGAGATGTTTCCGTTTACGTCACCCATGAACTGTTCTGGTGTACGCACTTCTACCTTCATTACTGGTTCGAGGAGGACGGCACCTGCCTTAGCAGCCGCTTCCTTGAACGCGTAGATGGCAGCAAGTTTGAAAGCGATTTCTGAAGAGTCGACATCGTGGAATGAACCATCGAAGAGCTCTACTGAAACGTCCTCCATCTTGTAGCCCGCAACGAATCCTCGTGCCATCGCTTCCTTTGCTCCCTTCATTACAGCTGGAATGAATTCTCCTGGAATCACACCTCCCTTAATATTGTTGATGAACTCGAAGTGATCTTCTCGAGTAATGTTCTTAGCTAGTGACTTACCTTCAGCTAGTTCTAGCGGTTGCATTGGACGTATTCGAAGCTTAACGTGACCGTATTGTCCACGACCTCCTGACTGCTTCACGTACTTGTAGTCTGCTTCAGCTTCTCGTTGAATAGTTTCACGGTACGCTACTTGTGGTGCACCTACGTTTGCTTCAACGTTAAACTCTCGCTTCATACGGTCAATGAGAATTTCCAAGTGAAGTTCTCCCATACCCGCGATAATAGTTTCCATAGTTTCTTCGTCTGTTGAAACCTTGAAAGTTGGGTCTTCGTCTGCTAGCTTCTTGAGAGCCACACCCATACGCTCTTGATCTCCCTTTGTCTTTGGCTCTACGCGGAGAGCAACCACTGGTTCTGGGAACTTAATTTGTTCTAGAATAATTGGGTTAGCTTCGTCACAGAGTGTGTGTGAAGTCTTTACCTCCTTGAGTCCTACTCCAGCCGCAATTTCTCCAGCGTACACTTCTTCGATTTCAGTTCGCTTATCAGCTTGGAGTCGAACGATACGTCCTAGTCGTTCTTTCTCACCAGTTGTTGAGTTGTAGATGTAACTTCCTGCCTTTACTACACCTGAGTACACACGGAAGAAAGTAAGCTGACCTACGAATGGGTCAGTCTGGAGCTTGAAAGCAAGCGCACAGAAAGGTTCAGAGTCATCTGGAAGACGAGTGATATCACTTTCATCCTTAGGGTTGATACCCTTAATTGGTGGAAGGTCAGTAGGAGCTGGGAGGTAATCTACCACAGCGTCGAGTACAAGCTGTACACCGATGTTCTTAAGGGCAGAACCAGTCATAACTGGGAAGAGCTGGTTTGCAAGCACAGCCTTTCGGAGTGTGGTCTTGAGTTGTTCGTCAGTTGGGAGAGTACCAGATAGGTAGGCTTCCATGAGAGTATCATCATGTTCTACCACCCGTTCAACCAGCTCTGCACGATACTTCTCAGCATCAGCCTTGAGTTCTTCTGGAATTTCAACTTGGCGTACAATTGTACCCATCTCACCTTCGAATACGAACGCCTTCATGCGCACGAGGTCAACTACACCTTGTAGTTGGTCTTCAGCTCCCCAAGGAAGTTGGATACGTACAGCCTTCTTTGAAAGACGGTCTAGGATTGATTGGTATGACTTTTCAAATGACGCACCGAGTCGGTCCATTTTGTTAATGAAACAAATACGTGGCACGCCAGCTTCGTCAGCATAGCCCCAGTTAGTTTCTGACTGTGGTTCTACTCCAGCTACAGAGTCGAATACCACTACCGCACCGTCTAGTACACGCATAGAACGCTTTACCTCAGCGGTAAAGTCGATGTGACCTGGAGTGTCGATGATGTTGAAGTTGTACATCTGTGACCGGTCCTTGCGGTCAACCACGTCAGTCTTTGACCAGTTACAAGAAATAGCCGCTGCAGTAATAGTAATACCTCGCTCTCGCTCTTGTTCCATCCAGTCAGTAACGGTAGCACCATCGTGCACCTCACCGATCTTGTGACTCATACCAGTGTAAAACAATACACGTTCTGAGGTTGTGGTCTTTCCGGCGTCAACGTGCGCTACGATACCGAAGTTTCGCATGCGGTCTACTGGGAATTCTCGTGCCATAAATTTTCTACTTACTTATATATGTATTAATAATTTGATACTCCTTTCATACTGACGTCCCAAAAGGGCTTCTGAGAAAAGAAAAAAGCCAGTTACGGCTTAACGCGGATACTATACGACATTTGGTCACAATCAGCAACCATATTTTGGTTTGGTGACCAGGGACGGGAATAGCTTAACCATTCCACTATATTGTTAAGTATACTTAACATTTACGCTCTGGTATCATACAGAGACTATGCAAACAAATAGATACGATGTGGTAGTCATCGGAGCTGGCTCTGGCGGACTGACTACAGCCGTGGGTCTGCGCAAAGTTGGCAAGAAGGTCCTACTCGTCGAACGCGAACATATGGGCGGCGAATGCACTAATACTGGCTGCATCCCTAGCAAAGCCCTCCTCCATCACGCCAAGTCTTACCAC
>CAZBJN010000059.1:0-4855 GCA_964492305.1 uncultured Candidatus Saccharibacteria bacterium
TCGGAGACGAACAAATATACTTAGTGATTCGTGACCAATCCTCTCCCTGGGAGCATATTGCGTAGGATTCGAAGCCCGATTGAGTTAGATTTGAGTTTACGAAAATCTAGCCAATTGGGATACTGCTCCTGTAAGGAGAGAAATTCCTCTCTTCTCCGCAAACACAAAAGCCGCTTTCAATTGAGAGTGGCTTTTGTACTGTCTTTTTTAAGACGCTCTAGACTTGCGACTGTTCTTCTTTGCAAGTGCTGCAGCATCGGCTTCTGCTTGGGCTTGCGCCAAGGCTTTAGCTTCGGCGTCAGCTTTGGCCTGTGCCCTAGCTTCTGCTAACGCAGCAGCGTCCGCTTCTGCCTGCGCCAAATCTGCTTGTCGCTTCCGTTCTGCCTCGACTGCTGCCAAGCGAGCCCTTTCAGCTGCTGCCGCAGCGTCTTGCTTAGAAGTATCAAGAACCGCCGCCTTCACTGGTTCTGGGATTACCTCCTCGACCACCTCTTCTTCTACAACGGAAGTAGTTGTCGCAATCATTACCTCCACCGGATCCACCATTTCTACAACTTCGGTTACTTCCTGAGGTAAGAGCGCGAGTGCCTCAGCCTGCGCTTCTAATACTGCCAAATTTTGCTGCTGTCTATCAAACGCAAAAGCACTGCCCACACTCGTAAAGAGAATGAGTGAAAAAATAGTCAGTAAATTAATAATGTCTTTTTGCATATACAAATTTATTAATCCAACTTTTGCCACATGTGCGTATCAGACTTTTTTACGTCGCACTCAGCACACTTAAAATCATCTGGTAATGATTCCCAAGTCGTGCCTGGAGGAATGCCACGAGCTGGATCTCCAGCCGCCTCATCATAAATCCATCCGCAATCTAAACATACGTATTGAGCCATAAATTATTTTTTACACTTAGTATAAAAAATAGTATATAGACCAAAAATGAATGCTTGATGAATGCCTACACCAAAAAAGAAACGGTGAAGGTAGTGCCCTGACCCACCTCACTTTCCACCTCAATAGTGGCGTGGTGGGCTTCAACAATAGCCTTAACAATTGAGAGTCCTAGGCCCGCACCTGCTTGTTTATCAATCACTCTAGCTGTATCAACACGATAAAAGCGGTCAAAGAGATGGGCTTGATTAGCGACTGCAATACCAATACCGGTATCAGACACCCGAAGCCGCACCTGCTTGCCAACCAACTCCGTTGTCACAACCACTTTCCCATTAGGACGATTGTAATCAATGGCGTTTTTTAATAGGTTCTGAACCAAGCGATGAAGAGACTGACTATCACCTTTAATGGTGACAGGGACAGCCTTAACCTCAATCGACACCATATGTTCGGCAGCGTAGCTGGCGAAGTTTTTTACTTGAGCCTCTACCACCGATGCCAAATTTACTGGCAGAAGAGTTAAGGTGTCGACCTTTTTATAACGAAGCAGAGACAACAGATCATTTACCAAACTAGTCATCCGATTTATTTCTTCATGAGCATCAGTCAGATATGACACGTACTCTTCTGGTGCCCGGGGTTGTTTAAGTAACGATTCTGTACCAGCCTTCATGACGGTTAGTGGCGTCCTAAGTTCATGAGCAACATCAGCCAGAAACCGTTCCTGAGTTCGGTAGAGTACTTCAATTGGTCTGAGTGTCCTCCTGGCATCAAAGTATGAAAAAATCATCACTACTACCAGAGCCACTAAATCAACCATTATTACCACTTCAGCCAAGTGTTCTCGTAGTTCATAGACACTGAGGTCACCATGAGATGGCTCAGGTTGCCGACCACTATCAGACACCGCATAGATAGTAACTACCAAGACACTAGAGATAGCTAGTACTACAAAAATACCCAGGGTATGCCAGAGTGCTAACTTAAGTGAGGCGCGCTCAAACTCACTCTGTTTGAAAGAGGTAGCCCACGCCGCGAATTGTTTTAATATATGTTTCATTACCGTTTCCTAATTTTTGTCGCAGCTGTTTGATATAGACGTCTGTGATATTACTAAACGCACTATAGGCAAAATCCCAACAATGTTCAAGCATCTGCTCTCTGGTAACAATCACCCCAGCATTGCGCATAAGATATTCAAGCACAGCGTACTCTTTTACCGTTAGAGGTACAACTTCTCCACGATGCGTAACCACATGGGTAGCTGTACTAAGTGTGATGTCTTGGACTTTTAGAACTTCATTTTGCAACTGCTGTGGTCTGCGTAGCAGTGAGCGAATACGTGCCAAGAGCTCTTCCATCGCAAACGGCTTTACCAAATAATCGTCAGCCCCACTATCTAGTCCAATAATTTTATCTCCTAGTTCGCCCTTGGCCGTCAACATCAAGATCGGTATGAGTACCCCAGCTGCACGCGCCTCAGTACAAACGCTGACCCCATCCTTTTCGGGCAACATTATATCGAGTATGACCAAATCATAACCACCAGCCAAAATTAGCCGCAAAGCTGTCACCCCATCAAATGCCTGATCTACCACATACGCCTCATCCTGTAACATTGATTTTATATATTTGGAAATTTTTTGATTGTCTTCCACTACCAAGATTTTCATATTGACTATGTTACACCCAATTCATGAACTATTCATATTCCACAGGTACACTGCCTGGCATGAAAGAATACGCCTTTACAGAACAACACTTTGGCACTAGTGCTGTCATCAGTGTGGTTTGCCCCACTTTTGAAGAAGCTAAGCAACTCGCCACTGCTGGTTTTTTGCATATGACTGTAGCTGAGGAAATCTTTTCCAGGTTTATGCCAGAGAGTGAATTATCGAGATTAAACAAAGCTGGGACTTTGGTGGTGTCTGATATTTTTATTGAACTACTAGAAGCCGCTGTCTCACTCACCCACGCCACGGGCGGAGCTTTTAATCCCCTTTCCCAAATTACCAAACTTGGCTACACCGATACTTTTTCCAAACTTACTCAAGAACTACAAGTTACTGACTCATCGCCTTATCGTACCGACATTGATGCTATTACTATCGACAAAGAGACCAACACTGTCACCTTGGCTGACCAACAGCAACTTGATTTTGGTGGTATTGCTAAAGGATTTTTGGCGGAAAAAATCGCCATTCAGTTGAAGCTAGCTAATCCAAACTGTGTTGGGATAATTGTTAACCTCGGTGGAGACTTATATACCCTAGGCCACGATGCTGACGAGGAACCATTTATATTTTTTGTTTATAATCCGGTTACAGAAACTGAACTACCACTAGTAGTACAAGATCAAGCTCTCACCACTAGCGGCACCTACAAAAGACACTGGAATACGAGAAGTGGACCAAAGCATCACATAATTGACCCGAACACGAGGGAAAACCCGAAGACCGAAATTATCTCAAGTAGCACTCTACATACCAACGGAGCGGTTGCCGAGGCTTGGACCAAATATTTTTTAGTAAATAACTTACCAACAACCTTTTCTCCACCCGAAGGCCTCTCCTATCTACTGATTGATACCGAAGGAGCTGTTAAACAAAATTATTTATGAAAACCTATCTAACTATTATCAAATACCTCCAAACCATTACCCTTAGTCTGGGGGTGGTATTGCTAATTGTATTACCGAGCATACTTACCTTGGCGCCCGACCTGATAGAGACCAGTCTTTTGTTTGCCGTGGCTCACACCACGCTATTTTTGGTTATGGCGATTAGACCACTGGCTGACCTGCTTCCACAATTTCGCTTTATAAGACCCCTAGTTATCTTGCGTAAAGGAGTAGGTGTTTTGTCTGCCTCTATTGTTGTGTCTTTCATCATCAGCAAATTAATTATGGATGCCGGTGGTTACTTTGAAAACTTCTTTAGTTTGAGCTACTGGTCTGTTATCTCACTTGCCTTCTTCGCTCACAGTGCTGACGTCGCTGCTGTCATACTACTTGTAACATCCAATAATCTTTCCAAAAAAATTCTTGGTGCTAATTGGAAACGAGTCCAAAAGCTGGCCTATGTTTATTTTTACGCCAGCGGTATATATGTCTTTGGTATGTTTGGAGACACCCTAGTACTGAGTTATATGGTGGCAGTTACCGTCCTCACTACCCTTGCCTACTTTAGCAACAAACAACGTGACTTACTTAAAACTGCTTAGTTAAAATTTTATGCCAACCATCAAAAAAATTCCCGCCACTATTACCGCTGTATCGGACACTACCCCAACCGCGCGCGTAGTCACCCTTACCCTTAGTGAACCACTACCGTTTGTGGCCGGTGCGTTTGTAAACATGTTTATCAGCCATGAAGGTAAAGTACTGAGACGGGCTTTCTCAATTTCTTCCAGTGACAAAGAAGATAAAACTATTGAGCTTACTGTTCGCCTTAGTCCTAACGGCGCTGTCTCTCCACTCTTTTGGAAAGAAGATATTATAGGTACCACAGTAGAAGTAATGGGACCACTAGGACTCAATACCGCTGATAAAATGTTGCAATCAAAAACTTTCCTCTTCGGTTTTGGTGTTGGAGCTGGAGTTGTAAAGTCTTTAGCAGAACATTTTGTACAAGATCCTAACTGCACCGAACTCACCATCATGCTTGGTAGTCGAAATGAAGATGAGATTGTCCACCTCAAAGAAGTTACTGAACTAGCCACCTCTCCCAAGGTTACTGTAAGGCACGCCATATCAAATCCAGGAGACCACAACACCCATCCAGTCGGCTATATTCAAAATCATCTTGAAGGATTTGATTTTAATAATGCCGATGTGTATGTCTGCGGCCAGGAAGCGGCTTGTGAAGCACTTGTTGAAGCCGTCAAAAAGCAGAACCCGCAAAATTGTCTGTACTTTGTAGAAGGTTTTCATTAGACCCTTGTTTAATTGCTGCTCTGCGCT
>CAZBJN010000060.1:0-4846 GCA_964492305.1 uncultured Candidatus Saccharibacteria bacterium
TTAAGTGTGGCTGCATCGTCACGCTCCAAACCAGCGGCTGCTACTCGCAAACCAAACAGTGAACTAGCGTGTCCAACAAACAACACGTTTTTGCCAGCATAAGTACTCTCGATTTCATAGAGCATGGCTCCTGCCCTCCTCACTACATCCATACGATTTTCGCGCCCTGGCAAATCTTTGAAGAAAGATTCTCGCTCACTCTCAAACAGCGCCTGGTAATCATGCCAAGTCTTTCCCTCCAAATCAGCGCCGGCTTGGAGTTCAGCCAAACGATTGTCCTCAAGCACCTGGTCTGCTCCTAGTCCAAGTTCACGGGCGACAATCTCAGCAGTAGTTTTGGTACGCAAAAAGCCTGAGTGAATAATAAGGTCAATGTTCTTAGCCTTAAGTTCGGTAGCGGCTGCCATTACTTGCTCTTGACCCTTTGCGGTCAGACTATCGGCGGCAGACTTATCAGCACTAACTTTAACTGTGAGATTACTTTCTGACTCACCGTGACGCATCACAAAATACTGGTTGCCACTTTTTTTCACCTTGGCCTGTAGTTCAGCAAGTGAACTTAAGACTACGTAGTCCTTTGTCTCAGGGTTACGCCAAATTGGCAGTGGTGCTCCCCAGTAGCGTTGGCGGCTAATAGCCCAGTCGCGTGCGCCTTCAAGCCACTTACCGAAGCGATTAGCACCAACATGGTCTGGCACCCACTTCACTTTGTTATTGGCCGCCACCAAGTCATCCTTGATATCAGTTACTTTTACAAACCACGACGTAGTCGCATAGTTAAGTAGCGGTGTCTCGTCACGCCAACAGTGTGGGTAGCTGTGAGTAATGTTTTCTTTCTTGAAAATCTTGCCCGAAGCCTGAAGCGCCTTGAGTATCTCGATGTCTGCGTCTTTATGATCTACGCCCGAAGCGTCGTCATCCTTTGGCTTTACTAGCTGTCCAGCAAAGTCAGTGATGAAGTCCAAGAAACGTCCTTCGTAGCTGACATGATGTACCACCGGAACTCCTTCCCTTTGAGCTAGTTGAAGGTCTTCCTCTCCGTAGGCTGGAGCTAAGTGCACTGCCCCAGTACCATCCTCTCCCAACTCTACATAATCAGCGTGGTAAATTTTCCAAGCTTTATCTTTACCTTTCATCTCCACATCTTTGAAGTACGCGAACGGTGGTTCGTATGAATGACCAACCAAATCAGCTCCCTTCATTTTTTCTACTACCTCATAAGCTAGGTCACCAAGCTGCGCCAGGCGTCCTTCAGCCAAAATTACCAAGTCACTCCCTACTTCTGTAGTTACTCTTACTTTTACATAAGTAAAGTCCTGATGCACAGCGGCCGCCATGTTACCTGGTAGAGTCCACGGTGTAGTTGTCCAAACCAAAAGTGAGGTATCAGTCTTTTGCCCAGCTTCATCCAGAAGCGGAAGCTTTACGGTCACGGCAATATCTTTAATGTCTTTGTATCCTTGATTAACTTCAAAGTTCGAGAGGGTTGTGCCACAGCGTGGGCAGAGATGCATACTCTTAAACCCTTCATATACTAGCCCTTTTTTGTTTAGCTCAGAGAAAACCCACCATACACTTTCGGTGTAAGTGCTATCCATCGTCTTGTAGTCATCCTCCATGTCGACAAAGCGACCCATGCGCGGCACGACCTTCTTCCAATCATCAGCGTACTCCATCACTGTCCCCCGAGCCGCTTCGTTAAAATTCTTGATACCAAAATCCTCAATGTCCCGCTTGTTAGCAAGGCCAAGTTTCTTCTCGATTAAATTCTCTAGTGGCAGACCATGACAATCCCAACCCCACTTACGACGCACGCGAAAACCGTTCATCGTCCAGAAACGTGGAATAGCGTCTTTGATTGTTCCAGCCAAAATATGACCGTAGTGTGGGGTGCCGGTAGCAAACGGCGGACCATCGTAAAATACAAATTCTCCTTTCGAAGCGCCACTAGCTGGCGTCTCTACACTTTTATTAAAAATATCGTTGGTCTCCCAAAAACGCTGGATCTCCTCTTCGCGAAGGGACACCTCGGACTTGGTCACTTCGGGCACAACTTCAACAGAATCATTCTCTCGGTTTATTTTTTTAGACATAAAATATGATATGTATATCAGACATAATAATGCGGACTGAAGTCCATGGCGTATATATCAGACACGCTTAGACTGAAGCATAGCAAAATCAAGACAAAAGAAAAGGCGCCACACATTTGTGCAGCGTCTTTTGTGAGACTAGGTCTCATTTTCAGTTGTAGCAGTCTCCTCCGCGACGAGCAGTATCGGCAATGCGCTTTTCAAGCGGCAAACCCATATACCGTGAATCGGGGCAGAAAAAGACGCGAGCAATTACCCTGAAGAACACAAGTTTCATTTGAACTCCTGTTGAACCAGCGAATATAATGACAGACTTTTTTAATCTAGCAAGTACCAATTCTAGTTTTGCACCCAAATCCCTCTTGCCAGAAAAAATAACAGGAGTAGTATTTCGCCGTACAGACATGTGTTTTAAGGGGTGGCGGTTTGCGACCACCCCTTTCCGCTTATACATATTTATTACTTTATATACTTAATTCATGTTCTCTCTACCCTCGACCACTACAGTAAAAACCCGAGTCCAAGAAAACTGGAAGCCGGCACTGACTATCGCTCTTATTTCTGTTCCACTTTCAATTGCACTTTCTATCGCTTCTGGTGCCGGACCACTCCCTGGTCTGATTGCTGGTATTTGGGGAACCTTAATTGGTAGTATTTTTATTGGGAGCGAATACAACGTACTTGGTGCGGCTGGCGCCCTCACCACCGTCCTCTTTGCAGCCACCTTAACTGCTCCGCTTGGACTTGGAGCCGCCATTCTCCCTATCTTGGCTCTATTTACTGGAGCGATGGTGTTTATCATTTGGCTCTTAAGACTTGAACGTTACCTATACTACATTCCTTCAAGTGTGATGTATGGCTTTGCTGCTGGTGTAGCTATTCTCATCGCAGTTGGACAACTCTTTGATGCAACGGGTCTTTCTAGACTATCTCGCACCGGACACCTCACTGGTGATATTGAAAAGTTTTTTACCAATACTGATTTGATTCACACTCCGAGCGTGCTCACTTTTGTAGTCTTCTTGGCTCTAATTCTTACCTTTAAGCGTTTTGTAAAAAAGGTGCCAGCTGTTATTCCGGCCGCTATACTCGGTATCATCTTTGGCTACTTCGAAGCCACCTACTTTAGTCTTGATATTATTTCGCTTCAAGATAAGTTCGGTACCTTTGCAGCCACTCTAGCGCTGCCAGTGGCTTGGGATGGACTCATTGCTATATTCAAAAGCCATGCGGCCCTCAAGCTTGTACTTGAAGTATCTGGCTTGATCGCACTTATTGCGGTACTGGAGACCCTCATTACAGCCAAGCTCGGTGACAAACTCACCAAAACTGAGTCTTCAAGTTCAAGAGAACTTCTTGGACTTTCACTATCAAACTTCGGTTCGGGTATCTTTGGTGGACTACCAACTACCGGCGTCTTTATTCGAACTGGTGCCAACATCAAAGCCGGTGCTACTCATCGCACCAGTGGTATCTTAGCAGCTATTTTTACTGCCATCATTGCCCTACTAGTGCTTCCCTTCTTCTCATTCCTACCAATGGCGGTGATTGCCGCTATCTTGGTCAACACCGCCCTTGGCCTCCTCGAACTCGATAAGTTCAAAGAGTACTGGCATCACGAGCGAGAAAGTTTTGTGGTAGCCATTACCGTGGCGCTCATCACCATCCTCCATGATGCTGGGCTAGGCGTTGGTGTCGGTGCCATCATGGCCCTCTTAATCTTTGCTAGCAAAATTGCTCACGGTCGCTTTGACGTTATCTGGAATTATAGCGATGGCACCCAAGAAGAGATTCGCCGAGAACGCCATCTCCACATTCCATCTGAAAAGAGTATCGACTTTGCTTCATATAGTATCGCTGGCAACATTGGTTATATCGATGCTAGTAGACACTTCAGTAACCTCAAGGTAATGGCTCAGAGTCATGCAGTGCCAGCGGTCATCATTCGCCTTCGTAATCTTTTCTCAATTGATTTTGAAGGAGCAGAAGCTCTCAATGATGCTGTAGCCGAACTAGTAACCAACAAAACTCAAGTCTTCATTAGTTCTGCTTCACCACATATCGAAAAAGAGCTTGTGGCTTACCCAGTCTTTAAAACTCTCAAAGACCAAGGCTGCTTTACCGCCAAGACCACTGACGCCATTGCTCTCATCAAGAAGTAACTAAAAAGAAAAAGCCACCCCAGGGTGGCTTTTTTGATTTACATGGGACCGATCAATGAACTGGTCAAGCTTCGGCGGCCTCGATAGTGCTCTGCGTTTCGTTCCTGGCCAGAAAAAATGGCGCGAGTTCTCGGCGGAAGAAGTCCTCAATCGGACACTCCTCGAGACCGCGCCAAGTTGGCAGGTCAGTGAAATTCTGGAACCGCTGCTTGAAGTCCGAGTCGTTCGCAAAGCCAAACAAAAATCTGATGGTGGTTTTCTGCTTTTTGTAACCATCGTGGGCAGACTTCACGCAGGCCGCCACCACCTCCTCAAAGGTTGGGCTGGACGAACGGAAGATGAGGACAAAGTGCGCCTCCCTTCGCGGATTGGACTGAGCCGGTTGGAGGACATACGCACAGAAACGTTTTTCGTTTTTGCTCAAAGCTATCTCCTTGAAATGAACACTTCCACATGGAAGTTGGGTGATGGTACTAAATTCAAATCAAAAACACAAGAGAAACCCGCGCCATGGCGCGGGTTTATTAGGTGTCATCAGGAACTGAGTCAGACTTGGGTGGCCTGTTGGCGGTTTGCTGCCACCACTTTTTT
>CAZBJN010000061.1:0-4655 GCA_964492305.1 uncultured Candidatus Saccharibacteria bacterium
CCTGAGTTTGAAGAGGAAGTGGACAAAAAGGTTCAACTCAACAAGTAGCACGAAAGTGTGTATGACAAACGGCTGGGAACTTGTTCCTAGCCGTTTTCATATGTCTGGCGTGTTTTCAAACCGGTTTTGGGCTTTCGTCTAGTGCTGGGTCGATTCTAGGATATGGTATATTTGCTCCCATATGAATGACATTTTAAAGGCTATTGTCTACGGAGGATTGTTTGCAATTCCGTTCCTGACATTGTTTGTGGCAAACGATTATTTCTTTCCTTTTATTACCGGCAAAAACTTTGCCTTCCGTATCATTGTTGAGTTGGTCTTTGTAGCGTGGGCGGTTTTGGCCTTGCTGGATACGACTTATCGACCGAAGTTCTCGTGGATTCTTTCTAGCTTTAGTGTGCTACTCGGAGTGATGTTCTTTGCGAATATATTTGGCGTGCATCCAGAGTCGAGTTTCTTCAGTAACTTTGAACGAATGGATGGATACATCACGCTCGTGCACGTATTTCTCTATGTAGTGGTACTAGGCAGTGTCTTTACGACCAAGAAAGCTTGGGGTTGGTATTTACATACGACACTCTTGGCAGCTCTAATTACCGCTATTTACGGTGTGGCGCAGTATACCGGTGTAGTTGAAGGGTATGAAGCACGCCGCATCGAGAGTTATCTCGGTAACGCTGCCTACCTGTCCATCTACATGTTCTTCCATATCTTTATTGCCTTTTGGATGTTTGTGGAAAGTAAGGTGACGCTACATCGTGTGTGTTATGTCTTGTTGGCCATTCTATTTACTTATGCCCTGATGAACTCTGGTACTCGAGGTACTGTTCTTGGGTTTGGGGCTGGTTTGGCTGTGATGGTGACATACATCATGCTCTTTGGGGCGAAGTACCGTGAGTTTCGTAAATATGCCATTGGAGCCTTTATTGTCCTGGTTCTTGGGGCAGGAACTTTGATTATTGGTAAAGATGCTGACTTCATTCAAAACAACGGAAACCTCGCTCGGGTGGCCAATATCGACCTCGGAGAAGACCTTCGCGTCCGTATGACTATCTGGGGGATGGCTTGGGAGGGGGTGAAGGAGCGACCAGTTCTTGGTTGGGGTCAGAGTAACTTCAACTTTGTCTTCAATCAGCAGTATGATCCGTTCCTCTTTAACCAAGAGCAGTGGTTTGACCGTTCCCACAATATCTTCATGGATTGGCTGGTGACTGGTGGTTTCTTGGGACTCTTCGCTTACTTGAGTATCTTCGTAGCCGCTTTGTATTACTTGTTTGTGGAGCCGTTCCTGCGCCGCGATAAGGAAACGTTTACTGTACTGGAGCGTGGTGTACTCATCGGTATTTTGGTTGGATACTTCACCCACAATCTTGTGGTGTTCGATAACATCGTTAGTTACATGTTCTTTGCGCTTATCTTGGCGCTTATCCATAGTCGGGTGGGGCTGGCTATGCCATCGGTAGAGAAGTTTAAGATTGATCCAGTGTTGGTAAAGCAGTTTGTGGCACCAGTGGCAGCCCTACTTGTGGTGTTCTTGGTATATACCTTGCACCTACCGGGTATGCACGCTGCTTCAGATATCATCGATGGCTACCGCGCCACCGCTGATCCAGTTGAACGGCTTGAGGCTTTTGAGCGAGCGGTAAATCGCAATTCATTTGCGCAACAAGAAATTGCTGAACAAGTGGCGCAACAGGCAATGTCTATCATTCGCAACGAGCAGGTAAGTGAAGAGGTGCGGATGAAGTATGTTGAGCTGGCGGTTCGTGAGCTTGATCGACTAGCTAAAGACAAGCCAGGTGATGCCCGTATCCATGTGTTCATTGGTACTTTTTATCGCTCCCTTGGTGACCTAGAGCGAGCCAAGACCGAGATGGCCAGAGCTCGTGAACTGTCTCCACTGAAGCAGTCTATTATTTCGCAGCAAGCTATCATTGAGTATAGTCTTGGGAATGTAGTCGGGGCGCGAGATCTGTTTAAAGAAGCTCTTGATCTAGATGAGCGTAACGCTGAAGCTAGAGAATTCTATGCGGCCATGTTGTTCACTAATGGTGAAGGTGAAACAGCTAAGGCCTTGGCTTCAACTCCAGAGATTTTGAGTAGTTTCTCAAAAAATGATTTCCTCTTGAGTGCAGTGAACCAAGCAGAGGACTATGCCTTTATGGTGGAGCTATACAAGGAGAAAGTTAAGAACAATCCAGAAGTAGATCAAAACTGGGCATCCCTAGCTTTCCTATATAGCCAGATTGGTGACAAGGCTTCTGCGGTTGCGACCTTGCGTGAGGCCGCTGTGGTCCGTCCTACCTTTGCCAAGTCAGCTAATTGTATTGCAGACAACATCGATGCAGGTAGACAACCGCAAGAAGGCTGCTAAAGTGTATTGGCAACTATGCCAATACAAATTCAAGAAAATATCCAACTATCAAACTACACCACCCTCAAAACGGGTGGTGCAGCTCGTTATTTTGTGACCGTTACTAATCAAGCTGATTTAACTGAGGCTGTAGCCTTTGCGCGCGCTGAGAAACTACCATTATTATTCCTAGGAGGAGGGTCAAATATGCTGATTGATGATACTGGTTACAACGGTGTTGTTGTTTGGTGTGCTATTAAGGGACGTGAATACACCGAGTATGAGGATGGGCGAGTAACGCTCGTGTGTGGTGCGGGGGAGATACTAGATGAGGTAGTGGCGGAGAGTGTATCGAAGGGGTACTGGGGACTTGAAAATCTCTCATCAATTCCGGGTACTGTTGGAGCGACACCGGTACAAAATGTCGGGGCGTATGGAGTGGAGGTGGCGCAATTAATTGCACACGTTGAAGTGTGTAACGTGGTCACTGGAGAAGTAGATGTTCTCAATAATGATGAGTGTGAATTTGCCTATCGTGAATCATTTTTTAAAAAAGAAAATGGGAAAAATTATTTTATCACCGCAGTGCATTTTGATTTACAAAAAAATCCGACACCAAAAATCGGTTACGCTGACTTGCGAGATAAATTTGGAGACACTACTCCGAGAGTTGAAGAAGTGCGCGAGGCCATCATCGCAATTCGCAGAGCGAAGTTTCCGGACTGGACTGTGCTCGGGACAGCGGGTTCTTTTTTTAAGAATCCAGTGGTGCGTCGCTTTGAAGCGGATGCGTTACGCTTGAAGTATCCTCTGCTCCCACAGTACGAGGCAGGAGAGGGAATGGTCAAAATATCCTTAGGATACGTGCTAGATAAGATATGTGGCTTACGCGGATACAAGGTTGGTAACGTAGGACTATACGAAGCTCAAGCACTAGTGCTCGTAAATTATGGAGGAGCAACGACAGCTGAAATTAAAAAATTTGCAACGCATATCTCTGACATGGTCTACAACAAAACAAAAATAATTATTTCTCCAGAGGTACGATTTATAAAAAATAAATAAAAATATTTTTTATTTTTTAAAATTTATTTTTAAAATGCGTGAAAAAGTTTTTTTAAAAACTTTTTCACGCATTTTCTTATCCACAAATAAATTTTGTAAAAGTGATTGTGTAAATATTTTTTACGCGCGATAATATATGTAAGCAAATATCTTCTCTCTCCGATTTGTTCTTTCAACTCGAGAAGGTGTTGCGGTCGAATTTTATTCACTAATACTCTCATCACATTTTATGGCAACAAAGAAAAAGGCTGTTAAGAAAGTAGCGAAGAAGACCGCAAAGAAGGCAGCACCAAAGAAGGCTGTGAAGAAGACAGTAAAGAAGGCTGTTAAGAAGGTAGCGAAGAAGGCAGCAAAGAAGACTGTAAAGAAGGCAGCTCCAAAGAAGGCAGCGAAGAAGTCAAAAAAGTAATATCTGCAGACGGAACGTTCCATCTGCCAGTACGACTTATAGCTTAATCGTCCCGCAAGGGGCGATTTTGCTTTTTGTATTTATAAGAAAGAGCGTATATACTAGGCCCACTATGTCATTTTTAGATAGATTCTTTGGCCCAACCTACGAAAAGGAGTTGAAATCGGTCACTCCACTTATAACAGCTATTAACGCAAAGGAAGAGGAATTTGCCACTCTGGCTACTGAATCCTTGCCACAAGAGACTGTTAATCTCAAAAGTCGTCTAGAAGCAGGAGAGACGCTTGACGATGTGCTGGTTGAAGCTTTTGCGCTAACACGTGAAGCTGCTAAGCGTACACTCGGACTTCGTCATTATGACGTTCAGATGATTGGTGGAGTCATTCTTCATCGCGGCAATATCACTGAGATGCGGACTGGAGAAGGAAAGACCTTGGTGGGTACTCTGCCTGCTTATTTAAACGCCCTCACTGGGAAGGGTGTGCATGTGGTTACAGTTAACGACTATCTATCTCGTCGTGACGCTGTTTGGATGGGGCAGATTTATTCTGCACTGGGACTAAGTGTTGGTGTCATCAATCATGACGCTTCATATATATACGACAGTACTCATCAAGAGCTAGATCCGGTACGAGATGAAGTTGGCTCATATAAGGTTGTCTATGACTTCCTACGTCCATGTACCCGCCAAGAAGCTTATGCGGCAGATATTACTTATGGAACCAACAGTGAATTTGGTTTTGACTTCCTACGAGACAATATCGAATACGAAGCTGAGCACCTACGCCAGCGAGGTTACGCTTACGCAATTGTCGACGAAATCGACTC
>CAZBJN010000062.1:0-4640 GCA_964492305.1 uncultured Candidatus Saccharibacteria bacterium
GTAGTTACCTGATACTGCTAAGAGTTTAAGCTTATATCCAAACTCCCTGTTCCCGCCGCTGAGCCGGAAGCATCTCGTCCCGCGACGTAGGTAGGACTAGTTGGAGTCGTAATATCAAACACCATAATTTCACAACCACCGGCAGAGCCAGCCGTTTGAGAACAGGCGGTGGCGCTAGCATCCTTTCCGACATAGAGGTAATTACCAGAAACGGCAAGCGAGTTTATATCCAAACTCCCTGTTCCCGCCGCTGAGCCGGAAGTGTCACGGCCAGCAACATAAACTGGGTTGGTACTAGAAGAAATATCAAAGACCATGAGCTCACAGCCAATGGCGGAGCCGGCTACCTGGGAACAGGCAGTGGCGTTAGCAAATTTACCTACATAAAGATAATTACCTGAGACTACCGTAGCATGTGCATTTGAGCTCCCTTGTGTTCCTGCCGCAGAACCAGAGGCATCCAGTCCAGCCAAATAGCCTGCCGACGACGCCCCGAAGACAACCTCCCCGCTACCGCTATCAAACGTACCATTATTGGTGAAATCATAAATTATACCTAACTCAGCACCAGCCTCTACTGTTGCGCCGGCTAGAATAGTGAACTCTGAACTAGAAGCGTTATTAGTAAAAGTTTTTACGCCCGTACCACCAAAAGTCACGCTCGGTAACGCTGATACACCACTAAGGGTACCAGAAATAATCTGAGTACTATCGCCCATGAAATATAAGTCAGTTGTTGTGCTGTAGTCTAGCGTACCGTTGTTTGTGTAGTTACCAGACACAGTGAGAGCCTCAGGCAAAGTAACAGTATCGCTCTGCACAATAAAATCTGACGTACTAGCAACTGTAGCGTCCAGCACAATGTTACCAGAGGTGTAGAGGTTACCAAGAGTACTAGATCCAGATAAATTGCCGTCTACCTGCCCTACTGCAAAATGCTTAATACCATCAAAGACCAGAAGCTCACAACCGACGGCGGAGCCGGCGGTTTGGGAACAGGCAGTAGCGGAGCCATCCTTTACGACATGAAGGTAGTTACCAAAAATCGTGAGGGAGTTTATATCCAAACTTCCTGTACCAGTAGCAGAGCCTGAGGCGTCACGTCCAGCGATGTAAACTGGGTTAGTACTAGATGAAATATCGTATACTTGCAACTCACAGCCAATAGCGGAGCCTGCGGTTTGGGAACAGGCGGTGGCAGAAAGGGCACTGCCTGAATAGAGATAGTTGCCAGAAATAGTAATATCATTCACATTCGAGCTGCCTGTTCCACTTTCACTACCTGAAATATCCCGTCCGCTACTATAAATCGGATTAGTACTTGAGGAAATTTCAAACACCATCAGCTCACAACCGACGGCGGAGCCGGCGGTTTGGGAACAAGCGGTGGCACTGGCGGCTTTTCCAACATAGAGGTAATTGCCGGATGTAGTTAGAGTATATACATCAACACCAGCAGTTCCACTAGAGTCACCTGAGACATCGCGACCAGCGATGAATGTTGGGTTGGTGGGTGCAGAAATGTCATACACATGAATTTCACAACCACCCGCTGCAGCACCTGCAGTTTGACCACAGGCAGACACACTTAAATTTCTACCTAGATATAAATAACTTCCATCAATATCAATTGTATTTATACCCAAATTTCCCACCCCTGTTGCCAAAGCAGCCGTATCACGCCCAGCCACATACACCGGATTAGTTTGATTGGAAATGTCATACACCATAAACTCACAACCAATAGCGGAGCCGGCGGTTTGGGAACAGGCGGTAGCTTCCCCGCCCTTTCCGACATAAAGGTAGTTATCAGATGCATCTAAGGCGATTATACGCATACTCCCGGTTCCGGCTGCTGAGCCGGAAGTATCCCGTCCAGCGACATAGGTTGGGTTAGTTGGGTCCGAGATATTAAAGATCATGAGCTCACACCCAATAGCTGACCCGGCTACTTGGGAACAGGCGGTGGCGTTAGCATCCTTTCCGACATAAAGATAGTTTCCGGAAACCGCAAAAGAGCGTATACCAAGACTTCCAGTTCCGGCAGCACTGCCTGTAGAGTCTCTTCCTGCGACGTAGGTTGGGTTCGTACTAGACGAAATATCAAACACCATCAGTTCACAACCAGCAGCACCAGATCCGGCGGTTTGGGAACAGGCGTTAGCATTGGCGTCTTTTCCGACATACAGATAGTTGCCGGATATAACCGAAGTGTTTGTAACTATAGTCTGTGTTCCTGTAGTATTTCCTGCAGCATCACGACCTGCTACATAACTAAATGGAACCGACCCCCCGTTTTCAACATACAACTCCCCTGTTCCACCGACGAAGGTGCCTTTATTACCAAATCCCGCAGTGACAGAAAGAGCACCACTATTGGTAAGCGAACCGCCCTCCGCCACAATGACATTGGTAGTGGAAGCGACATCAAGTAGCGTATACGACCCGGTAACCATCACATCACTAAGAGCACTTGCGCCAGCCAGTGAGCCGTCAATGGTTTTGGAGGTACCTGCCAAAACAACCGTGCCGTTATTACTGTCAAAAGTACCTGTGTTATAAAAATCTCCCGAAATAGTCAGATCAGCTGGAGCAATTACTGACCCACTTTCAATAGTTAAATTATTAGTAGCAGCATTATTATTAAAGATAGCTCCAACACCCCTAATAGTAAGATTATTAAAAGCACTGTCACCAGTTAACACTCCACTAAATATCGGTGTGGCATTGGCTTCAAAAATCATAAGTTCACAACCAATCGCTGAACCGGCGGTCTGAGAGCAGGCGGTACTGTTCGCGTCTTTACCAACATACAGATAGCTACCAATAGGAGCTAATGACTTAATGGCGAGATTACCAGTTCCAGTAGTATTACCTGAAGCATCACGGCCGACAACATATGTCGGATTGGTACTAGAGGAAATATCAAACACCATGAATTCACAGCCGATGGCGGAGCCAGCGATTTCCGAGCAGGCGGTACTGTTCGCGTCTTTACCAACATACAGATAATTACCAATAAGAGCTAATGAATTAATAAGTCCAGTATCTGTACCTGTAGAACTTCCAGAATTGTCTCTACCCGCGACATAAATAGGATTGGTGCTAGATGAAACATCAAACACCATCAATTCACAGCCGTAAGCTGAGCCGGCAATCTGGGAGCAGGCAGTGGCACTACCCGACTTCCCAACATAAAGATAGTTTCCAGATAAATTGAAGGAAAGGATACCTTGCAGATCGGTACCAGTAGTATTACCTGAGGAATCTAGACCCACTATGTAGGTAAGGCTAGTTGGGGTAGTAATATCATAAATCATGAACTCACAACCAATCGCCGAGCCGGCGGTCTGAGAGCAGGCGGTGGTGTTGGCGTCTTTACCAACATAAAGATAATTTCCAGTTATAACGAGAGAATAAATTGTTTCCGCACCGGTACCAGTAGTATTACCTGAGGCATCACGGCCGGCGACGTAGGTAGGATTAGTTGGGTCAGTTATATCAAACACCATGAGTTCACAACCAATTGCCGAGCCGGCGGTCTGAGAGCAGGCGGTGGTGTTGGCGTCTTTACCAACATAAAGATAATTTCCAGTTATAACGAGAGAATAAATTGTTTCCGCACCGGTACCAGTAGTATTACCTGAGGCATCACGGCCGGCGACGTAGGTAGGATTAGTTGGGTCAGTTATATCAAACACCATGAGTTCACAACCAATTGCCGAGCCGGCGGTCTGAGAGCAGGCAATGGTATTAGCACCTTTTCCAATATAGAGGTAGTTACCGGAGGTGATTATAGAACTTATGGCCGAACTGCCCGTCGCGGTTGCAGAGCCAGAAGCATCTTGCCCAGTCAGATAGTTTTTAATAATTATATCAAGTACTCCAACAGATACCTCCCCACCACCATCATCAAAACTAGCGTTGTTGGTGTAATTACCCGAAAGAATCAAATCTGTAGGCGCCACCGCAGTCCCTTGGTTCACTAAGAAATTTACCCCCTCACTCAAAGTACTTGAGGTCCCAGTTGTCGTATATAAAATATCCACGTCATCGGTACTGTCGTAGGAAAAACCACTAAGACTAATTGAGCTACTGGTCGACACGCCATGAATAAGGACGTTGGTGTAGTAGAGCGGGACAGCAGTGATTGAGCTCCCCACATATCCGGACAACATTGTCGTTGCCCCGTTACTGCCGCCATCAAGCCATAACGTAAAGGGTGTGGTACTCGAAACTCCAGAATCGTTAATTCCAGTAAAGGTAAAAGTGCCTCCACTAGCAGTCGTAGTACTGAAGACACCAGTAGTGGTAGTACTAATGGCGAGCTTAATGGCGTGGCTGGCACCCGCATTAGTAATGCCGTTATCTTGGTAGAGCGTACCGGATACGGAGAAAGTAGCAGCTTCTGCTACAGCACTACCCAAAAACCACACACCCAAAACAACCACAAGCAAGATGACACGTGGAAATAATTTAAGTGATATGTGGTTGTTGGAGGGTTTGTTGTACATTGTTCTTTCGGCAGGCTCATTATACTGTAGGGCAAGTTGTGACTTGGGCGTGGGTGTTGATTGCAATCTATATACCCCCACCCCCTCCCGATCCTCCGCCACCAGCCTGGTGATAGACCTGGATTT
>CAZBJN010000063.1:0-4496 GCA_964492305.1 uncultured Candidatus Saccharibacteria bacterium
TGCCGGGGTTTGTCTTAAGTAGCAATCTTTAGAACTTCTGCCAAAGCATACGGAGTCCGTTTAGGACCACCAGCAATGTTCCTCCTTCATGTCCAATCACTCCGAGTGGTAATGAGAGTTTATCGGTAAAGACTGTAAGTAAGACCATGATGACTAAGATACCAAGCGCAAAAGTGAGGTTCTGCTTGATGATACGGTTAGCCTGAATAGAAAGCGTTCTAGCACGCATGAGAGCGCCGAGGTCGTCAGACAAGAGGGCCACATCCGCCGCCTCAAGCGCCACGTCACTACCAGCAGTACCCATCGCCACTCCCACGTGTGAAGTGGCGAGGGCAGCCGCGTCATTTACTCCATCACCCACAAACGACACCTTGCCGTCAGCCCGTAGTTTCTCTACCATCGCCACCTTATCAGCCGGCATGAGCTCAGCGTAAATATCCTCAGGCAAAATCCCAATCTCACGTCCAACTGCGAGCGCTACGGTAGTATGATCGCCAGTTAGCATCACAACGCGCTTCACTCCAGTCTTGCGAAGTTTGGCAATTGTCTCTTTGGCTGAAGCACGGATAGTATCAGAGATACCGATAACACCGAGCACTGTGCCGCTACCGATAATAATGGCAGTGCGCCCTTCTTGTTCTAGAGCAGCTAGAGCTTCTTCTGTCTTGTGATCGATAGTGATTCCAGACTCGGCTAGCATCTTTCGATTACCAGCAAAGTATTTGTGTCCGTCGATAGTAGCCACAATGCCTTTACCCGGCACTGCTTCTACCGCTGAAGTGACGGCTGGTGAAATACCAAAGGTAGCAGCATGAGCAAGGATACTCTTAGCAAGTGGGTGCTCTGAGTGACTTTCAAGTGAGGCCGCTAGTTGCATGAGCTGATGTTCACTCACGCCAAGTGGTACCACCTTCTTAACCTGCATCTTCCCTTCGGTTAGAGTTCCTGTTTTATCAAAAGCCACAATATCAATACCTGCGAAGGTCTCAAGCGCTGCTCCACCCTTAAAGAGCATGCCGCGACGAGCTGAGGCAGCAAGCGCAGAGAGAATAGCTGCTGGTACACTAATCACTATTGCACACGGACTAGCTACCACGAGTAGCGTAGCGGCTTTATAGAAAGCTCCACCGTCACCCATAAGTGGAATACCAAATAATATAAAACCAATAAGAGCGGCAGTACTACCTACTAGTACCAAGATGGTGTACCTTTCACCAAACCAGTCACTAAATCGTTCACTTGGTGAACGCTTAGACTGAGCTTCAGTTACCAAAGTAATCATTTGAGCCAAGGTTGAGTGACTGGCAGTTTTTTGCACTTCAACACGAAGTACACCTTGACCGTTTACTGTCCCAGCAAAAACATCCTCACCAACTTCTTTATCAACTGGTACAGATTCACCAGTCATTGAAGACTGATCGACTGCACTAACGCCACTTAGGATAACTCCGTCCACAGGAATTTTCTCCCCCGGCTTTACAACTACAATCTGACCAACTTCTAGAGCTTCAACCGCTACGCGAGAAATCTGCCCAGAAGCATCCTCGAGGTTTGCCTCATCAGGACGAAGCTTCATTAATGCCACCACAGCTCGTTTGGTGTTACCCATGGCGTATTCTTCGAGAGTCCCAGCTAGACTAAAGAGAAAGAGGAGGATTGCACCATCACGAGCCTCACCTACTGCAGCCGCTGCGAGCGCGGCCAAAACCATAAGGAGGTCAATATCTAGTTTCTTCTGCAGAAGGTTCTCAAAGGCACCCTTAGCGGCCGGAATACCTCCAGCCAAAAAGGCTACCAAAAACGATACCGACACAAACAAGCTGTCTGCTCCAGTCAATTGGAAATACACCCCCGTTACCAAACCAACAAGCGTAATAGCTGTTAGAGCGGCATTAACTCTTAATGATTTACGTTCTTCTTCAAGCTCCTCCATGAGGACTTCTGCTGGATTTTTCATAATCAATATACTACCGTGAATTAAGGGTAAAATCTAGCTTGCACAAAAAAACCCGGACGTCAGACAAAGTCTGACGTCCGGGTTTTATAGCCTCTGATTACCCCCGTAAAATCAAGAAAGTGATGTATGAAACGTACAAAATCACAAACAAGACCCCCTGACTTCGTTCGATAGTGTGCCGCTTACCAACAAAGAGCGCCAAGAACAGGACTAGCGTTGCGCCAACCGTTACAAACAGGTCCATCGTGAGAGCCGGATCAAACGGCAGTGGTCTGATTAATGAACTGACTCCAAGAATCCAGAAGACGTTAAAGATATTTGAACCGACGATGTTACCAACCGCAATATCAACATTCTTCTTGTACGCTGCCACTACCGAAGTAGCCATCTCTGGAAGCGAAGTACCGATAGCGACTATAGTGAGTCCAATGAGAGCCTCACTGACTCCAAAACTAGTCGCAAACGCCACTGCGCCATCAACAATCCACTTCCCTCCCACCACCAAACCAGTAACACCAGCTAGTACCATCACGGTAGATCGCAACATTGTAAATTGTGGTTCTACTGCCACTGCGGAACCACCATTAGAGGACTCTCTTTTTACTAACCCAAAAATGTAATATAGGAAAATAATAAAGAATGAAAGGAGCACAATTCCATCAGACCGAGAAAGGTCTGATGCGGTTAATCCATCAATCGCCACATCATTAGCCAAAACCGCGAGCACTACTACCGCCAATAGTGCAAAGGGAATTTCCTTCCAGACCGTACCCTTCTGCACAGCGAGCGGGTAGAAAATGGCCGAGATACCAAGGATAAGTAGAATGTTTACGATATTACTACCAAGCACGTTACCAATGGCGATATCGGTATTACCTTGCCAACTGGCCAATAGATTAACCACCAGTTCTGGCGCAGAGGTACCAAACGCCACAATCGTGAGTCCGATTACTAAAGCTGAGACTCCTAGCCTCCCAGCCAATGAAGAAGCACCGTCCACTAGTAAATCAGCCCCCTTAATCAAGGCTACAAACCCAATGAAAAATAATACGTATGTAAGCATAATGCGGAGTATTGTAGCAGATGTTTTATAAAATAAGGTGTTAGTTATAAAAACCCCGGCCAAGCTTTGCTTGGCCGGGGTTTTTATTATTTTCTACAGCTCGTCGTAAGCATCATCAATCAAGTCTGCTGCATCATCAATCAAATCTTCGGCTTCGTCATCTTCTCCATCATCAATCAAGTCCTCTGCCTCATCGAGAAGATCTTCAGCTTCATCGAGCAAGTCCTCTGCATCTCCCACATCCTCACGGTCGTCAATTAGTTCATTTACTTCATCCCAAGCATCGTCTAGGTCATCACGAACTTCATCTAGATAGTCTTCAACGTCATTGCTGCCATTGTCTCCAATAGCATCAAGAGCGTCGTTCACTAGATCCTCAGCTTCCTCAGCTAGATCAAGGGCCTCTTCGTAGTCCCCTTCATCATAAGCATCTTCAGCTTCATCTAGTACATCCTTGGCTTCATCAAGTAAATCCTCAGATTCACTAGTAGCTTCTCCATCAGCATCCGCTTCTTCAATCTCTAGCTCAGCATCATCAATCATCTCATCAACTTCATCAATCAAATCAGCGGCGTCCTCACGGTCTCCCGCTGCACCTGCTAATTCTAGTACATCATCAACATTATCTTCAGTGTCGTTCAAGAGATCTTCTGCTTCATCATAGTCGCCATCAAGATACGCAAAGAGAGCTTTGTAGAAATCCATCCGAGCGTCATGCAGACTATCTTCAGCGTCTTCCAAATCATCTGCGTCATCAATGTCTTCTATTTCATCTTCCGCCTCTTCAAGCATTTCTAGCACGTCGCGGATACTCTCTCGAATATTTTTGGTTTCAGCATCAGTACTGTTGCCTGAATTATTGTTACCTTGTCCAGCCAAAGCAGCTGCTAGTTGGGCCTTAAGCTGCACTACCTGAGCTAGCATACTGCCATTTGAAACGTCACCAGTACTAGCAGTTGGAGCTGGAGTTGTTGTACCTCCACCCAAGGCAGCGTTATAGGCCTGGCGAGACTTAGGACCAAAATACCCTGAAGCTGGAGAGATACCTTTAGCTTGTTGCCATCGAATCAAAGCTGCCTTGGTCAAAGAACGAAACTCTGTTGTTTCGTTTCCAGCTGCTCCGCCACCACTAGTAGTGATAGTAAAACCGTTACTATTCAAAAATTGTTGTAGACAACGGACGTCCTCACCAACTGAATCCATTTGTAAATCACGAGTGAATGAACACGTTGCTGCACTAGCACTTGTAGGTACTATTGATAAAACCCCGAACAAAACCGCAGCCAGAATAATTCCGAACTGCTGCTTACTAAATAATTTTGTAGTCATATCTCAGTAGTATACCGCACTATACGAATACCACGAGACCAAGAGTACACAATTTATTTGCAAATAGCTGACTAGCTTCTAAGGCTGGTTGGCTGTTATACTAGCCCTACCTATGTTTACCGAAATCGAGGCAATACTCATAAGCTA
>CAZBJN010000064.1:0-4467 GCA_964492305.1 uncultured Candidatus Saccharibacteria bacterium
AATGCCCTAGCGGCTGTCTGCTACATTGGAGTAGTAGTGACCTTTATGCATTTTATTGAGTCATTACGTCACGACACCCCAGACACCCTCATTGATGGTATGGGTGTAATTTCACTATTTACATTTTCAGCCGCAGTGATGGCCTTCCTATTTTTCTACCAACCAGTCCTTAAATTGTTTGAAAATAAAAAACCCGAAGCACTGTCATACTTCCTCAAAACCCTCACCTACTTTGGCTTAATAACAGTGACAATTCTCACTATCGCCAGTCTGCAATAAAAACACCTACCATAAAGGTGGGTGTTTTAATTTACTCTTTATAACTACTACTTACCTCAAGGGACGACGCTAGAACTTTTTAGTTGACAAAGTATGAAGATGACGTATGATTTCCATTGTAAGTAGCTGGCGGTATCTCCCCTCTAGGAGCTGACCAGCTACGCAACAAAGGAGCCAGATATGAACGAACGCAACCGACGGGGATATCGGTACTAGAGGGAGAGCCATCACTGATGGCTCTTTTCATTTTAATTAAACGAGTTGGCCGTCTGGGACAATGTTAGAACCTTTATAAAGAAAAGCTGATGCCTAATGTTTAACGTCTAGCTTATATCCTTATTTACGGACATAACTTCAATCCACCCATTGGGAATTCCAAAGTGAGGATGATTCACAAAGAGTTGTGCCGCTACGTCAAGAGATTCTGCCTCTATAAACGAATACATCATGATGTCATTACGAGAATCTTCGATGCCGGCTGAAGTAATACGCTTTGGCTTTCCAACACCAGCGGTCTCAATGATGGATGCTTTATGTTCTGCCATCCAAGCATTCCACTCTGATTGCATTTGTTGTTCCTGAGCCTTTCGTTCGTCCTCTGGTAGTTTCATCCAACCATCAAGCCCAGCATGGGGCATTTGGTACATAACTAGAAATTTCATATGAATATTATTATTTACATTAGTGATTAAATAGAAAAGACCTATGTGACCACTTATTTATAATCAATTCATCGTTTCACTCAATAAAATAATACGCTCACTACCCTGACGGGTCAAACAGTCTGGGACGAAGTTGGAACTTGTTTAACTACTTCTCCCAATGAGCCTTAAACTCAGTAATTTCTTTAACCAACTCTTCTGTTGTCTGACCCCTATAACAAATCGCTCGGTCATCAACGTATACATAAGCAATAGGTTTGCCCGGGTTTTCACCTTCTAACTCAGGATTACGATTAAAATAATCGACTGGGATGTTGTTATCTAAACAATACTTTCTCATAGATTCTTCACCTCTAGTAGAGTGCAGAATGATTTTGTGCCCCATCTCACTTAGCTGGCGGATAGTTGCTACCACAACCTCGTTTGGTTCACCAAAATGATCTCTGCCCTTGAAGCCATCATACTTGGCAATCACTCCATCAAAATCAAACGCGTATGATCTTACTTTTTCCATATTTATAAATCATGCCACACATTTTAGAAAATAAATATGCCTGTCCCCTGATCTTCTATATAAACCTACTTAAAAAAGGTATCCTATCAAAAAATTTCTGTCGTATGTTTTTTTCCACTACTATAGTTTTTTCCAGCTTTAAGCATTCTTTTACCTTTTCAACGACTAGTGGCTTTGCTAATTCTTGGTATATAAGTTTTGCTATCTTAGAGTTTTTCTCACTATAGATAGACTTTTTGTCTTCATCATGCAGTGTTGATCCTAAGACATCCACTTGCTCTAAAGTCTTTTTCATAGTTAGTTTCGTCAGAAGAACCATGGTTATTACACTCGCACTAGAATCATCCTCATCTACAAATAACTTTCCGTCTACTGGAGTCTGTTCAAAAGCCTCAATGGAAGAAATTAAATCTTCAAAAGTACACTCATCGTCTATATTAACTGTTTCTAAGAATATCGGCCACTGCGCTTTAACCTCGTTCTTTCTCCTCAAGGAGCCGAGAACAAAAAAATGTAACGCCTTTAATCGTGTTCCGTAAATTTTACCCAAACTACTTCCTTTTTCTTTGAAGATTTCATCAATCTTCGTTGAAATTACTTTGTCATATTCTGTCTCATCGAAAGGTATGTGTGGGTTACCAAAAGCGTCTTTAATTTCTGTATAAAATCCATGTTGCTTAATACTTTCAAGGCGTCGCAGTTCCTCATCAGAAAATTTAGTCTCGTATCCTAACCTCCCGTACGCTTCACCATATTTTGCAATGCCCAGTTGCTTTATATTATGGTAAAAGAACGCATTTATAAAACTATCTATTTCTTTGTCTTTAATATTGAAGATTTGATTTAGAGCTGGTGCAATTTCAAAGATGAATAGAGGCTTACTCAATTCCTCAAGCGCTATAATTTGCAGACTTAGTTTTAATGCAATGTCATTAATTTTTTCAGATTCAATCACAATCCTTACGGAATTTCTATAAGCTATAAAAGCAAGCATTGCAAAGGGCACCAAATCAACCACGGAGATTTTTTTACCTTTCAAGTTTACTAACCATTCTCTAGTGTAGTGACCCTTTTTACTCATCTAAAAAGTATACCAAAAACTTAATCAAGACAACGTAGGTTGAGCACTGAGGGTTAGGTAAGAGACTTATTCCTGTCTTTTTTTCCAAAACTTACCCCCTAAACCTACCTGTTAACAGGTAGGTTTAGGGGGATAGGATAATTGATTACATAAGAAAGGCCTATGTAGCCATGACAATAGTCGTTAATAAGAAGTGGGATTAGCTAACTTAACTTCTTCCACCTTTACTTGGCTCATGAAGTTAATTACTAGAGGATCAACTATTATATCTTCTCTCTTTATGGGCTGAGTCAAATAGAGCCCGTTTAAAGATACGCAACGACTGAGAGCGACGTATGTCTGCCCATGAGCAAATGCTCCACCTTCCATATTCACCACTACAGAATTGTAAGTCTTGCCTTGTGACTTATGTATTGTGAACGCCCAAGCTAGACGTAACGGGAACTGGGTAAATGAACTCAACAATCTTTGCTCAACTGTACGAGTTTCTTGATCATAATAATATTCAATTTTCATCCAAGTCGCTTTAGGAATGGAATACACAATTTCACCATTTATTTTGACTCTTATCTCTGTTGATGATAGTGAATCAACAGTTCCCACAGTTCCGTTGACCCAACGCTTTTCTGGATCATTTTTTAATAACATTACTTGAGCACCTTTTTTCAATCTTAGATATTCTTCTGTTGGGAAGTACGACCTCTCAAGGTTGCCGCTAATTTCTGCCTTATATTCAAAAAGCGGTGTAGTTAATTTAGCTAGTCTCTCCGCATTAATTTGGTCAACTGTATTGTTCCTTGGAGCAACTGTAATTACGTTTTCTGTTGGTACTGTATTGAAACATCTCAAATTCAGCGAGTTAATTACCTCTTCTCCTACCTCATTAACTCTAATTGCATTAAGTATTCCTTTGAATTCTTCATCATCCTTTTGACGAAAATTATGCATCAATTCAAATATATTAAGTTTTGTGTCTTTCCATACAGGAGCATTAAAGAAATATGGTCCACCGTAATTATGGGCAAAATATTCATGTAAACCACGATCTGCAACCACGGGCGGTAACTGGTACACGTCACCAAACATTACAATTTGAGCGCCACCGAAGGGAGTTTCGCTACCTCTCGCTTTACGTAAAAGTAAATCGATTGCTTCCATCATATCCACTCTAACCATAGAAATTTCATCTATCACTACTGTATCGATATTTCTCAATAGAGTTGCAACTTTCCCGTTTAATTCAATATTTCCAGGCTGGATTAAATCCGTTGGCAATCTAAACAATGAGTTCAAGGTCTGTCCGCCAACGTTGAGTGCAGCTATACCAGTAAATGCGCCGACGACAAGTTTTTTCTTGGATTTATATTTTAAATATTGAAGTAAAACCGATTTACCTGTACCCGCTTTACCTGTGATAAAAAAGTGTTCGTTGCTTTGCTCTATCTTATCAAAAAGGTCCTGCTGTTCAGCGCTAAGCTCAACATTTTCAATGAACACTTGTTCCTCATTTAGCTTTTTACTAGGAGCTGGAAGTTTTTGATATGACGCAGATGTGTAGGAAGATCGATTGTAGTTTTTTGATGGACGAGAAGAGGCGTCTCCACTTACAGAAACCTTATAGAAGAAATAAACTATTGCCGCCAAGATTAACCACCCCATATTAGTTTAGGCCGCTATCTAAAGTGTTATTCATGAAGTCTGATTATAGCAAAAGATTGTATTTTCTTCCCAACTTCTCTGATACGTCTCGACCAGGGTCTTGCTTTAAAATGAGACAATGTGACTATAATATTAGGTATTTTTTTGTTCTCCATCACGCCTTTCAAATTCCTTTCTCATCTTCTCAAAATTTTCAGATTTTAGTAGAAACTCTCTGATTGTCTTATGTTCCTTACTAGTCAAATAGTCTCCAGTTTTTTTATAGTCTATTA
>CAZBJN010000065.1:0-4262 GCA_964492305.1 uncultured Candidatus Saccharibacteria bacterium
GAGACTGGGACAGTCGATGTTGTAGTTACAGTGGGTGCTGATCAGGGCGGGTCTTCAATTACTAATACCGCCACTGTTTCTGGAACACCTAATGACCCTGTAGGTGCTAATAACACTGACTCTACAACAATTCTACCAGTTGATGTAACAATTCCGGTTCCTGGCTGTACTGATGTAGATGCCAAGAACTATTCACAGCTTGCGACTACAGATGATGGTAGTTGCCTCTTTGAGCTGACAGTAAATAAAGTTATTGTAGGTAACACAAACGTTGAGGCTGACGAATTTGCCTTTACTGTTAACGGAGCAGTAGCTACTAACTTTAATGCCAATGGTACGGCAGTGACCTTGGTACCAAATGGCGATTACACCATTGTTGAAGTGGTGGCGCCGGGCTTTGCAGTTAGTTATGACAACTGTGCACCGGCGGTGGTAAACGGAGCTCCGGCTACTTGTACTATTACCAACACGGTAGTGACAGTTGAACCTCCTGCTTGTCGGGTTGGAGACAATCTCCTTCAAAATGGTTCATTTGAAACTCCCGTAGTAACGGGTGATTGGGGAATCTTTAGTACAGTAGCCAATTGGACCATTTCTCTATCTGACGGTCTAGAACTCTGGCGTAACTTTATGGGAGGAGCTTCACATGGAGCTCAAAATGCTGAACTTGATGGCAATACTGCTACTCGCATTTCTCAGTCAGTTGTGACTATTCCAGGCGCGACTTATGCACTTCGCTATGACTTCTCACCACGACCAAATACAACACTTGCTAATAATGTGGTGGAGGTTTCAGTTGATGGAGTACCACTCATGGCCGCATCTGGTGACGGTATGGCACTTACTGCTACCCAGTGGACTACTCAAGGAGGCACTTTTGTAGCTTCTGCCACCTCAACCACTATCGGATTTGAGGATAAGGGAATAGGGTCAGTGTCGTATGGTTCACTTATCGACAACGCTGTTCTCTGTTTTGTGAGTGCACCAGTACCAAAACTATGTAGTATTGTCAGTGATGAGACTACTTTGGTAGATGGTGTGGCTTCAACTATTACTTGGGAGCACCCGCTTTGGACTGATGAATTGACGAGCGGTGAATGGATTTGGGATGCTACTGTAGAGCCAACTAACGGCGAGACAGTTACCTTCACCAAGACATTCTTTGTGGATAATGCACCAACTGGAGCAACTCTAAAGGTGGCGGTTGATAATCGTTATACCGCTACCCTAAACGGTAATCCACTGACTTGTGATGGTACTGGAGAAAATAACTTCACTGTCGCAGATACTTGTGCTGCACCAGTAGTATCTGGATTAAACACCCTCACCTTTGTGGTGACAAACGACCCTTACGCCACTACTGATGCCCACACTAATCCATCTGGACTTATCTACGAACTCACTATTGACGGAGCTACTTGTTCAGCTGTACCAGACGATACAACACCTGATGTAGATACCTATCGTCTAGAAGGCTATGTTTGGCACGATGATAACGCCAACACCATATGGGAAGAGGAAGGTGAGGTAATTGAAGTTCCGCTTTCAGGTTGGACTGTAAAAGCCACAATGGGTGAAACTACTTACTCAACAACTACAGATGAGTTTGGTTATTACTACTTTGATGTGCCAGCTGGTACTTGGACTATCTCTCAAGAAGTGCAAACTGATTGGGAGCAAACAACTACACCAGTAGTTTATGAAGTAACAGTTCCGTCTGAAACTGCACAAAGTTTTGTCGAGCGGGTACTGGCGTACATTATTCCAGTAGCGCATGCAGCGCTTCTAGATACCTTCGGTGACTATAATTTCGGTAACGACTTTGTAGGTACTACACCAACTCCAACTGTCTCTACAGGTGGTGGCGGAGGCGGAGGTGGTGGACGACTTGTACGTTCTACTCCGACAGTAGCTGGAGATTCAATCTCTACGCCATCACCAACAGCAATGGTGTTAGGTGAACAGGTATCAGCTGTACCTTATGGTGCTCCTGGTACAGGACATGGTGGAGCTTCATCAACAGTGAACACTCTTACACTACTCCAAATTCTCTTTGTGAGTCGAAAAAGAGAGCTCGTTAAATAAATTGAGGAGCTAAAACAACAAAAGCCCGCTGCCGTAAGGTAGCGGGCTTTTGTCTTGCTAAATGAATTAAATAAGCCTACTATTGAAACGTTATATGGACATAAAATCTAAAACAGGGGTATTTATGAAGATTCATACGTCACTGTGTGGCAAAACCCTACTATTTGGGGTTATTGTCGGCTCACTCTTTGGCTGGTACCTACTTACTAAGGATACTGAACCAGTAGTAGAGCCTGTTATAGAAGAAGTGGAAGTAATTCAGGCCAATGTATTGCCACCGTCTGAACCAACAAGGCTACGCATTCCTAAGCTTGATATTGATACCACTTTTGTCCCACCACTTGGCTTGCTTCCAAATGGGGAGGTAGCAGTACCTGATTCTTATACAGAAGTTGGTTGGTATAAATACGGTCCAACTCCAGGAGCGCTTGGTCCGGCGGTCATTTTGGCTCATGTCGATTCGTATGCCGGTCCGGCGGTGTTTTTCTACCTTGGACAACTTGAACCCGGAGATGATGTGTATGTAGACCGGGCTGATGGCAGTACGGCTCACTTCAAGGTAGAGTCGCTCGAGCGTCCGCGCCAAGCAGAGTTTCCAACTGCTCGGGTATATGGTGATATTGATCACGCTGGCCTACGTCTCATCACTTGTTCAGGTATTTATGTAAAGGGTAATCAACGCTACACCCACAATTTGGTAGTGTACGCACGTTTGGTAAGTGAGGGTAGTTAATTTGTTGCTATACTACACATATGAATTGGCGAAGACTATTCCTACCGAGTGCAGAAAATGACTACACTCCACACCTGCTGCAGCGAGCAGCGGTAGTTATGATGGCGGTATTGGTGCTACTGTCTTTTGCAGCAACTAACCTGCAGGCACTTTTGTGGCAATCTTCAGATTGGTTGGTTGGGACAATTTTGCCAGCGGTAGTGGTTGATATGACTAACGAGGAACGGGCAGATGAGGCAGCTGTGCCACTCCACCGAAACTCACTCCTAGATGAGGCGGCACGTCTCAAGGCTGAGCACATGGCCAAGAATAGCTACTTTGCACACCATAGCCCAGACGGTGTATCACCATGGTATTGGTTTGAAAAGGTTGGCTACACCTATGCTCATGCGGGTGAGAATTTGGCGATACACTTCACTGACTCCAGTGCCGTGGTAGAGGCTTGGATGAAGTCACCATCTCATCGCGCGAATATTGTAAATAATAACTACACTGAGATTGGTGTAGGTACTGCTAAGGGAACCTTTGACGGATTCTCGACTGTATTTGTGGTACAGCTCTTTGGCACACCAGCGGCACCAGTGGTGGCGGTTGTGCCTGAACCAGCGCCTGTAGTTACTCCAGCTCCAGTAGAAGTGGTAGCACTAACACCAGTACCAACACCAACACCGCTCACAACTGAACAAGTGGAAGAAACCCCAGTAGTAGAGCCGGTTCGAGCTCCTGAGCCTGCATTTGCGGCAGATACCCCAGTAGAAGTGCTTGGCACTGAAGAGGTGGTAAGTGAAGAAGTTACGGAAATGCCGGTCGAGGAGGAGTCAGTAGTGCCTGAGCCAATTGAAGTCGCTGAAGTGGTGACTGATAATTCACAGACCTCAGTCTTCTCAACCCACTTTGCAACCAGTTCTGGGCTAGAACCAGTTAGTGTTGGAAGTGTGAGCGGCACCACAGCAGATAGCCTCTCATTTGTAGAAGTAGCTGCTACTCAACCAAGCACTATCCTGCAGGCAGTATACTTAGGTATTGGAATGTTGGTGGCGACTCTCCTGCTCCTATCAATAATTATTGGAATTCATCATACGAGACCACTCCAGGTAGTGTATGGTGTAGGCTTAATGCTGCTTATGAGTGGTTTATTCTACTTACATGTAACACTCACCACCAATGTCGTTATTGCCGCCACTCCTGATGTAATTGAATTACTTCCGTAAAGTATGGCTACTCCTGGAGAAAGTAAGGTGGTGGCCATTTCAAGTGCTGAGAGAGGTGCAACCCAAACGCACGATTTGTACGCCGCTCGCCCAGCCGCTGGGTTTCCCGCTCCTGGAGATGATTTGGTAGAGAAGCCGCTTGATATTAATGATTTACTTATCGATAACCCAACAGCGACGTTTTTTGTAAAAGTGGAAGGGGACTCAATGGAGGGCGCTAAGATTTTTTCCGG
>CAZBJN010000066.1:0-4207 GCA_964492305.1 uncultured Candidatus Saccharibacteria bacterium
CTGAAGTTAGCCCCGGCAAGGTGTTGACTTCAAGGAAGTAAACGCCTTTATCACTGACAATAAAATCACTACGGGAATACTGAGCCAAGTCCAGTACTTCATGAACCAGTCCGGACACCTCAGCAATCTTGGCGCGATCACCATACGAGAAGCGAGATGGGCAGATTTCGCTCGTTTGGCCATTGTATTTGGACTCTGTGTCAAAGTACTGTCTATCTCGTGGAGTGATAATTTCTACAGCAGGAAAGACATAGATTTTATCGTTTCTGAAGTCTTCAAGTGTCGCACACGTCGCTTCACGACCACGAATAAATTCTTCTACCAAAACTCGGTCACTTGTCTCCAGTGCAGAGCGAATCGCTTCTTCTAGAGACTGACCCGCTCTGATGTGCTCTACTCCAAACGATGATCCGCTTGCTACTGGCTTTACGATGTATTCTGGTCCAAATGAATCAGAAATATTTGAGCTAATAGTTACCAACTCTTCCAAATCATCAGTTGAAACCTCAACTGATTCTGGAGTAAGTACATTATGGGAAGCTAGAGTTTTTTTAGTTAAATGCTTATTAAACGCTACTGCAGACGGAAAGGCTCGGCTACCAGTAAAAGGAATCCCAAGGCGCTGTAATATACGCTGTACTTCTACATCTTCACCATATGTGCCATGAAGGGCAACAAACACCACGTCAACCGCCTGTAGAGCTGCCTCAGGGCTTTTAACGAGTCCTCTATCAAGCCACTGGCCTTGCTTGCTGATAACAATATCTTTAGTGTTAAAGCCATTCTCAGCCAAAGCTTGCAACACCACAGCTCCAGTGTTCATGGATACACCATATTCGACACTTGGGCCGCCACGCAAAACTGCTACTTGGAGATGACTCATATGGCAATATTTTATCACACTTTATTAGTCGACCGCAGCTGTGTGGCGTGAATTGAGAGGGGTTCTAGAATTTCATCCTTTTACGAGCCAAATTGCGGTAGTAATTAATGGCAAAACGGTGCGATTCTGCGTTAGCCAGCAAGATATCAAACTTATAGTTACTCTCAATTTCAGTTGTTGCTAATATACCCGCAGCTTTATGTCGATCGTCTTTTACAACGGCTGCAACCGGTATGTCTAAATTTAATTCTCCAAGCAGACTCTCAGCAGCGTTCTTCTGAATAATATTACCGTCTACCACAACGATATCAGGGAGCGGCCATTCGGTATGTGAGAACCGGCGTCGCAATACTTCGCGCAGTGCAGCCGGATCGTTCGCCTGATTGAGACTTTTAATCTTAAACTTACGATAGTCACTTTTAAGAGCCTCAGCATTTTGAATTACCACCATAACACCAACCATGTCCTTGCCGGCCATATGAGCAATATCGTAGGCCTCCACCCGCGGTGACTTTGAACGCGGGAAGGCATGGTCGTTCTTTACTAGGGCAATATCTTCAATGTGTTGGAGGGCAAACAACTTCTTCTTTAGTCTTGAAGCCAATTCAAACTCCTCTGCCTTGGCTGCTCGCATCATCTCGCGCTCAATTTCCTTAATGATGGTTTTTTTCTTACCTTGAAAAAATAATCCTAAATGACGAATGGTCATTAAGTACTCTTCGCGCTTATCTGGCTCCGGATAAAGACCGATCTGACGATTAAAATCAATCTTGCCACGAGCCATTTTGGTCTTCTCGCTGCCAAGAGGTCGTTTAGTGTCATAAAATTTAAATAGTTTACGCACAATCTTTAGCGCATCACGAAGCAATAGCCCACTTGGAAATGGTCCAAACTCATATTTAATTTCTTCTTTGAGAAACTTCTCACTAACATCACGTCCGCGTACCACAAGTACCCGTGGCCACTCTTCATTGGTAATCACCAGGTGGTTGTAGCTCTTATCATCTTTGCTTCTAGTGTTATAACGGGGCTTGTGAGAACGAATGAGATTCGTCTCCAGAATAATGGCCTCAAGCACACTTTCAGTCATTGTAGTGTCGATACTATGTGCCTCAGCTACCATGTTTTCGATGAGTTCTGAACGTTTGTCCTTGAGGTCTGATGCAAAGTAGCTCCGCACCCGGTTTTTGAGTGAAGTAGCTTTCCCAATGTACAGAATCTTCTTTCTGGCATCCAAAAAGAAATACACCCCTGGTGTATCTGGCAAAATAAGGCTTTTAAGGTCTTCCTTAGTCATAAATGTGACCTTATGCTACACTATATTTTTAGAAAGCTCCATTCAACTTTAGCAGAGAGGTAACCGATGAATAAGTACGAAGAACTATTGCCTTTGGTTTGGTTTTTTAAGCTACACCCACAGTGGTATATAGAGATTGGTAAATCGCAAAAATACTTGGACGATACGGTGTCTTTATCCACCGAGCTCTGGGAGGACATCTGTGAATTCATTGCTTATCGCCGACCAATGCACAAAGACGACCCCGTCTGGGATGAGGTACTCGTGAACCGACAGTTGTTGCGTAAATTCTCAGCCTTGAAGAAGCTTGGCTTCTTCAACCAAAAACCGCCCTAGGGCGGTTTTTTAGAACTCGTATAGATAGGTTTCTATAGTACGTGTTTGAGGTACTGGCCAGTGAAAGACTTTTCAATATCAGCCACTTCTTCAGGTGTACCTTTGGCCACAATATCTCCTCCACCCATTCCACCTTCTGGTCCAATGTCGATGACATAGTCAGCAGATTTAATGAGATCAAGGTTGTGCTCAATTACCATTACAGTGTTGCCTTGATTGACGAGCTGCTGGAGAATTTCAATCAGCTTTTTGACGTCTTCATAATGCAGACCAATAGTTGGCTCATCAAGCAGATAAATAGTCTTCTGTGTGTGTGGCTTGTATAGCTCTGATGCGATTTTCACACGCTGCGCCTCTCCACCAGAAAGAGTGGTGGCACTTTGACCAAGTTCTAGGTAACCTAAACCAACATCAAGCAAAGACTTCAAGCGTTCTTGAATAGCCGGAACATCAACAAAGAATTGGTACGCTTCTTCAATGGTCATGTGAAGTACTTCGTGAATATTTTTCTTACGGTAAGTGACTTCAAGTGTCTCTTTAGTAAAGCGCTTACCGTCACACACATCACAGGTTACATAAACTGTTGGCAAGAAGTGCATCTCAACCGCGATCTCACCATTTCCCTGACAGGCCTCGCAACGTCCACCTTTAACGTTGAAACTAAACCGTCCAGGCTTCCAGCCACGAGCTCGTGCTTCACCTGAAGCCGCAAACATGTCGCGAATATGAGTAAATGAGCCAGTATAAGTTGCCGGATTACTACGCGGAGTACGACCTATTGGAGATTGATCAATAAGAATTGAACGCCCGAGGTATTCAGTCCCTGTGAAGGTCTTACAGTTGTAGGTGTGTGGGGTGCGATGCTTCTTCTCTAGACGAGACTTGAGATTCTTGTCTACAATTTCGTACATGAAGGTAGATTTACCCGAGCCAGATACTCCCGTCACACAAATGAGACGTCCGAGAGGAATGTCTACATTGAGATTTTTGATATTAAAAGCTTTACCGCCACGAATTTTTATTGAGCCTTTCTCACTTTCTCGTCTAGCTGGTATTGGGATTACTTTGTCGCCACGAAGATAATCAAGTGTAACTGACTTTGACTCATTTTTTGGTGCGGACAATAATTTCGGCAAATAATCAGACACAATTACTTCCCCACCGTGTACACCAGCACCAGGGCCAATATCGATAAGGTAGTCTGAGGCTCGGATAGTGTCTTCGTCATGTTCGACTACAATAATAGTATTACCAAGATCGCGAAGTTCAGTCAGAGTCTTAATGAGACGGTCGTTATCCCGTTGATGCAGACCGATAGTCGGTTCATCTAGTACATAAAGGGCTCCCACCAAACCTGATCCAAGCTGCGAAGCCAAACGAATTCGCTGCGCCTCACCTCCGGAGAGAGTGTTGGCGCGTCTATCAAGCGTCAGGTATTGAATACCGACGTTATTCATGAACTGGAGTCGCTCAATAATTTCACGCAAAGCTGGCCATGCGATATCCTGCTGCTTTTTTGACAGTTTCAAGGTATCGATAAAAGTGGTAGCTTCTTTAACTGTCATGGCAGTAAACGCCACAATGTTAATACCAAGGTTTTTCTTACCATCCCCACCTAAGTACACACGCATTGCTTCAGGTCGTAGTCGTGCCCCCTTACAAGCTGGACATTCGTCACTTTGGAAGATTCC
>CAZBJN010000067.1:0-4180 GCA_964492305.1 uncultured Candidatus Saccharibacteria bacterium
GAAGCGCGTACACCGTTAATTATCTCAGCACCGGCTAGTGATTCAGAAAACCTCTATGGCACCTTTGCTCAGATTGCGCGTAACCTAAAGATAGAAGAGCACTTCACTGTAGACGAGAAGCTCAAGAGTGCGACCTTAACGGACGCGGGTATTGATGCTGCCCAGAAGATGCTTGGTATCGATAATATTTATACAGACAAGGGAATTAAGTATGTACACCACCTAGAGACAGCAGTCCGAGCTAAAGCTCTCTATACCAAGGATAAAGAGTACGTTGTACGTGATGGCGAAGTGGTGATTGTTGATGAATTCACTGGACGACTCCAGCCAGGACGACGTTGGTCTGAGGGCCTACACCAAGCGGTAGAGGCCAAAGAAGGTGTAACTATTCAGCGTGAGTCAAAGACCTTTGCGTCTATTACGTACCAGAACTATTTCCGTATGTACAAGAAGCTGTCTGGTATGACTGGTACTGCTTTGACCTCTCAAGAAGAATTCTTTACGGTATACAACCTGGAGGTAATTCCTATTCCAACCAATCGCAAGATTGCCCGACTTGATCACACTGATTTAATCTACCAAAACGAAGCGGGTAAGTTTAAAGCTATCATTGCCAAAGTAAAAGAAGTTCACACCAAGGGACAGCCAATTCTTATTGGTACTGCATCAATTGAATCAAACGAACGTCTCTCGATTGCACTAGCGCAAGCCGGGGTAACTCATCAGATGCTTAACGCTAAGAACCACGAACGAGAAGGAGAGATTATTGCAGCGGCTGGAAAGATTGGTGCCGTAACACTGGCTACCAACATGGCTGGTCGTGGTGTAGACATCAAACTAGGCGGTCCAGAAGCCACTCCTGAGGAGGCTGAGGCCGTAAAGGCCCTAGGAGGCCTATTTGTACTCGGTACAGAGCGACATGAGGCAAGACGCATAGATAATCAGCTACGAGGTCGTGCAGGCCGTCAGGGCGATGCAGGAGAGACACAGTTCTTTGTGTCTATGGAAGATAACCTAATGCGAGTCTTTGGAGGGGAGAGGGTAAAGAGTCTCATGGGCACTTTTGGTATTCCTGAAGACGAGCCAATTAAAATGAGCATGTTAGCAAATACGCTCGAAAGTGCTCAGACTCGTATTGAAGGATTCCACTTCGATGCTCGTAAGCAAATCCTTGCCTATGACGACGTGCTCAATCAGCAGCGCATGACTATCTACGCTCGTCGTCATCAACTCTTGGTGGGGGACGCGGTTGAGATAGACAAGATGCTATCTGAGGTACGCGACGTATCGTCTGAGTCAGCAGCGGCTGTCGAAGCCAAGGTAGCTGAGCTAGGGGAGGAAGTGTTCCGTAACCTGTTCCGCCGTCTAGCACTCCAGATGATTGATACCCTCTGGGTAGAGCATCTTGAAGTAATGTCATACACTCGCTCAAGCGTAAACCTGCGCGCCTACGGACAACGTGATCCACTTATAGAGTATCGCCGGGAAGGCACTCGACTCTTTAAGGAGATGCAGCAAGTGGTCTTAATGCGGGTGGTAGAAATACTGCCACGACTTCAGCCGGTTATCATTGACCGTGAGGAGGCGGAGATGAAGAAGCAGTCTGAAGCCGCACAAGCGGCTGCGGGAGCTGGAGAGGCTAAAGGGGGTAGTGCACCAGTTCGTGCCAAGGAAGTCGCTGGCCGCAACGACCTTGTGACTATCACTGACGGTACTGAAACACAGACGTTGAAGTTTAAGAAGGCCGAGGCTCTCCTGGCTACTGGTTCATGGAAGCTTATTTCAAAATAATCTCATTGTCATGAAATTAATCACACGATTGTTGCTGACCGCACTGGTCCTACTTATCGTTGCAGAGTACATTCCAGGTATTACGGTTGACGGATTTTACCCAGCCTTAGTTGCTGCTGTTGTACTTGGACTCCTGAATCTATTTGTCCGACCGATTTTGGTCATACTAACTTTCCCAATAACTATTGTGACTTTGGGACTGTTTATGTTTGTTATCAACGCATCGTTATTCTGGTTTGCAGCAACATTCATTGATGGATTTGCAGTAGCAACCTTCCTCCATGCACTACTTGGATCACTCATTGTATCGGTTGCAAGTGCTGCTTTCAGTAAGTACTTGTAACGACATAGCTCTATTTTATTAGAGATTCTGGTCATACGAGACTGTTACAGAAAGTATGAGTAACCTACAAAACCACCCACCTCGGGTGGTTTTGTTTTATATTGGTAACCACTATCTTGCTCCTGAGGACCGACCATCGACAAATAATTAGAGTGAAGACAACCTGTGCCACGGGCAAATGTGGCGGGGTTGGAGTGGTGGATTATTCTGTACAGATAAGGCTTTTTGTGTTATCACTATGTCCATGTTTATAGACCAACTTACAATTTATGCAAAGGCCGGAAACGGTGGAGACGGAGTAGTGCGCTGGAGTCACGAGAAGTTTCGACCAATGGCTGGTCCATCTGGCGGCAACGGTGGCCGGGGAGGCGATATCGTTTTACGGGCTGTTCGTGATGTGAACCTGCTAGCTAAGTACACTGGCTCTAAAGAGTTTGAGGCAGAGTCGGGAGGACCAGGAGAGAACAAAAGTCGCTTCGGTAAAAACGGAGAGGATTTGATTATTGACGTACCTATTGGATCAATGGTGACTGACCGTGAACGTGGTCGCACCTACGAACTACTTGAGGAAGGACAGCTAGAGCGCGTCTTTAAGGGTGGCGGTGGTGGACTCGGTAACGAACACTTCAAGTCAGCTACCAATCGTTCTCCAGAAGAAGCGACTCCTGGTCGCGCCGGAGAAGAAGGGGAGTTAGAGATTGCGCTTTCACTCGTCGTAGACGTCGGGCTTATCGGTATGCCAAATGCCGGCAAGTCGACACTCCTCAATACCTTCACAAACGCACATTCAAAAATTGGTGCGTTTCCGTTCACTACACTCGAGCCACATTTGGGAGATTTTTATGGGTACGTTTTGGCAGATATTCCTGGTCTTATTGAAGGTGCCGCTACTGGAAAAGGTCTCGGACACACCTTCCTGCGACACGTAACTCGTACCAAAATGCTCCTACATCTCGTTTCACTTGAGACAGAGGATGCCCTAGAGCGCTACGAAACCATCCGTAAGGAGCTCAGCGCCTTCAGCAAAGAGCTTACAGACAAGGAAGAGTGGATTATTTTTACTAAAAAAGACCTTGTAAATGAAGCGTATTTGGAGACCGTACTTAAGACTATTGACAAAAATGAGAATCGTGTGTTTGTAATCTCTGTAGAAACAGGGGAAGGGGTCAAAGAATTGGCTGATTCACTTGTACAACACCTAAGACAATCGTAGAATAGACCGACAAGTTACTACTTGTCTGATCAGTTTATTTTTAATTCGCTTTTTTACTATGAGTACAATCTACAAAACCACTATCGGACTAGAAGTTCACGCTGAACTTCGCACTAAAAGTAAGATGTTTTGTGGTTGTAAAAACGATCCACATGCTGGAGAGCCAAACGCGTACACTTGTCCGGTTTGTCTCGCACACCCTGGATCTCTCCCGGTACCAAATGAAGAGGCGATAGCAAAAGTGCTCCTCTTCGGGGAGGCTGTTGGAGCCACTCGGGCGACCTACTCAGAATTTGACCGTAAGAACTACTTCTACCCAGACATCCCAAAAGCGTATCAGATTAGTCAGTACGCCTTTCCGTTTCTGACAGCCGGAGAACTTTGTGGAGTAGCTCTCACCCGAGTTCACTTGGAAGAGGATACTGCCCGGAGTCAGCACGATCATGATGGAGTAAGTTTAGTTGACTTCAACCGAGCCGGAGTTCCACTTATGGAACTGGTTACTGAACCAGTTATTCATGATGCCAAGACGGCGAGTGACTTTGCTCGGGAGCTTCAGCTCCTGCTTCGGACCCTCGGCATCTCAGACGCCAACATGGAGAAAGGGGAGATGCGGGTTGAGGCTAACATTTCAATAAGTAGTACAGATGAGCTTGGTACCAAAGTCGAAGTAAAGAACCTAAACTCTTTCCGCTCAGTCGAGGGAGCCATTGCCTATGAGATAGAGCGACAGAAGGAGCTGCTAGAAAAAGGGGAAGCAGTAAGTCAGGAAACTCGTGGTTGGGATGAGGTTAAACTCAAGACCTACTCACAACGCTCAAAGGAGACGGCCA
>CAZBJN010000068.1:0-4139 GCA_964492305.1 uncultured Candidatus Saccharibacteria bacterium
AACTGCTGTATTGGTTACTGCAACGGTAAACTCAAATAAGACTACTTACCGACCAGGAGAGACTATTGTACTAAGTGGTTATACCCAAAATCATACTTGTAGCAATCTCTATTATGGTATTTCTGCTCGTCTAACAGGCAATGCTGAACTAACCTTCTTTGAAGGGCGAGCTAGTGGTATACGTAATTTCTCAGGTACCTTTACCGCGCCATCAACACCTGGCGTACACCGTATAAATCTTGGTGTCTGTCATACCAATGCTAGTAATTGTGCTTCATCATATATAAACATCACCGTTGCCAACCCGGCAGTTAACGGACGCTGTGACGCTAGTCACTACCGTTGCTCAGCTGGTACTAGTGCCAGTAACAGCAATAATGCCACTAACTACACCTGGCGCTGCAATGGACTTAACGGTGGTTCAAGTGTTAGCTGTTCTGAAAATAAGATAAATGGTTCTTGTGCAGCGGCTCGCAACACCTGTACTGCTGGTGTAGCTGCTAACGGTGGACAGACTGCTACTCATTACACTTGGAGCTGTAACAGTCCAAACGGAGGATCTAACGCTAGCTGTACAGCCTTTATCCCGCCAGCTGTTAATCTAACCCCCACTCCAGCACTGATTGGTCCAGGCGATTCATCAACGCTTAACTGGAGCGTTACCAACGCCACAGCCTGTACAGCTTCGGGTGGAACTTGGACTGGAGCAAAATCAACTACTGGCGGCAGTAATACGGTTTCACCATCACTTACCACTATCTACACTTTGGCCTGTACTGGACCTGGTGGTTCAGGTAGTCGCAGTGCCACCGTCACTCTTCCGTCAGGCACTATTACTGCCACCTCTTGTACTATTCCGTTTGGTGGCACAGGTTGTAACACTACCGTCTCTTGGAATGCTTTAAACTTCTTAAGTACACCAAGTGTTCTTCAAGGTAGTACACCATTTAGTACTGCTATTTCAGGTACTCTGGTGCGTCCGGCTACTCCAGACAACCGTACCTTTACTTTGGACGACACTGGAAGTAATTATCTAAACACTGTAGTGGCTGCCGTGAACTGTGCGCCAAATAGTGCTTGGGCCGGAGGAACTTGTATAGAGCTTCCAACAATAACTATCTCTTCTGATCCGGATATTGTACGTAGTGGCGACACTGCCCCGGTAGATATCTCAATTACTGCCAATTACGATCTCACTTGTACTTTGACTGGTGGTATAGAAGATACTTTTACTCACACTGCTAGCCCTAATCCTCAAACCTACACAGAGACTACCAATCCACTGACTTCAGCTCAGATTGTAAATCTCATCTGTGTACATACTGTTTATCCAGAAGTGACGTCATCAGCCGAGACAAGAATAGAAGTCATACCAACTGTGCAAGAGATTTAAAAGCCAAAGAAAAACCCGGTCCCTAAAGGGACCGGGTTTTTTAGTACCAGTTTTTGATTACTGGCCACAAAATCATTACCCGGGTATCGTATACTTAGTATATTACAAACACAGTAGTCTATATGAAAAAAATATTTAGCACCCTAATCTTTGGCCTAATAACTGTCCTTTTGGTAGGGCACGCTGTACCTGTCTTAGCGCAGACTATGGACAAAGAAGCGGCCAAGACCATAATTGCCGAAGTCTATCCAGAACTTAGTCCGTCCGCGCTCGAGTCGACCTATCAAAGGCTCGTATTTGAGAAAGTTAATTTTGCCGACAAGGCAGCTATTGCTGCGGCCTTAGAGCAAGAAGTGGATTATTCAGCGGCTAAATTACCGACTTTGGCCATTTTGCCAGGTGAAGTGGTAAAAAAAAGTGACACCAGCTTTGTTTTAAATTTTGACATAGAAAATAAAGGTGAAGCGCTAGCTGGGCTTAAGCCGAAGGTAGTATTGGTTTCTGCTGATGAGGAGGGAGTGCCTTCGGACTGGTTTGCTTTAACCTCTGATGTGCTTGCCGTAGGTGTCGGTGAAACATTGAACTATGCTATGACGGTTGATATCCCAGGGTACGTAGAAGGAGAGTACAAGTTTAAGGTTGAGATTGGCAGCGAGGCAGGCATGGTTTTGGCGTCTGCTATCTATGACAGAGATCCAGCCGTCTTCAAGTCCGCACTTAGTGATGTCGGTATTACATTTGAGGAATGTCATTTACTGGTTGGTGACGAATCTGAAAAGTATACCCTTAAGCAAGGAGTAGATATTGCAGAAGACGAATCACTTGTTTTGGATTGTGCTATTAATAATCGCTTAGAAAAAGCCTTGGATGGACGTGTCTTTTTCAATACGTATGAGAGAAGTGTCTGGGGTAAGGTGGTAAACAATGAAGGTGTAGATATAAAAATCATGCCTGGCGACACTTCGCTGCAAATCGAAGTGCCGGCTTTTAGAGTGCCGCAGTCGTATGAGGTAGTTACACAATTTACTTCAGCAGGAGGGGAGACCTTTTTTCAAAGGCAGTTACGTTATGTTGCACGAGGGGAAAGCGCCACCATTCATGAAGTATCTCTAAACAAAACCTCATTTAAGTCGGCAGAAGAAATTGTGCTCCAATTAAGTTGGACAGGCTCGGCTGATAGTTTTCGAGATTCGAGAATGGAACAAGAAGGTATTCAAGCTATAGCACAAAACACTGAGTTGTCGGTAAAAATTTTGAATAGTGAGTCACAACTTTGTATAGAGGACTATCGGTCTGAACTTACACCTGCTAACGGTTTGATGTCTGAGTCAATTGTGCTCAAGGCTATGTCTGATTGTAAGGTTGCACAAGTACAGGTAGAGATTAAAAGTAAAGAAGGAAGGGTACTCTCTAGTCGTGTACTCAGATATGAAGCTGATGCGACAGTGGTTCCGGCTGCAGTTGCCACCACTTCGACTGAAACTACCCCTAAAAATAATCTAACAATTATCATTGTTGCTGCCGGCTGTCTTTTGTTGCTAGCTGGAATAATTGCGTATCATCGTTCACGCAACGTTGTCTTTGGTTTGTTACTAGCTTTGGTAGTGTGGGGAGGGGTTGGTCTTGTACAGGTGGAAGCGGTCCATGTCCCGTACTACATTTGGCACGCAAAAGCGTGGATGTGGTCAAATCACACCTACGACATGAATTTCACTGGTCCGACTGGAACCAATCTAACCTATACCTACGGAACAGGCATTACCACGAGTGCAGCTATGACTAACTATGTTTGTGTAAATAGTGTAACGGTTGGTCAGTTTTTTACGAGAGTCTGGAACGAGGCTGGTACTCTCGTGAGGCAGGGCGGTACCACAGCTGACGTTACTAGTTACAGTGTTACCTATAGTAATCTTCCAGCTGGTACGTACAAGGCAAGAATTGGCTGGACGGACGCACGGTGTCAGACTATTACCGGGAACTTAAATGCACCACCAAATACGACATTGGAAAATCAATACTGTAATGTCAGTCCAACTAGCTATGCAGATTACTACTTCACAATAATCAACCCACCAACAATCACCTTTACTTCTAATGTATCAACCGTAGATTCAGGTAATCCAGCCGTTCTTAACTGGAGTGTATCGAATGCCAATTCTTGTACTGCTTCTGGAGGATGGAGCGGAAGTAAGAGCGTAGGTTCAGGTAATGAGACCGTTCGCCCGGCAGCACCAACCACCTATACACTCAGTTGTACTGGTGATGGCGGTACTGCCAGTAAGTCAGTCGTTGTTCAGAACCCGTCAGGAACCATCACTGCCGGTAGTTGTGGACCGATTGCAGCTGAAGGCAGTACCTGTAATTCACGAGTTACTTGGGAGGGGCGTAATTTCCTGGGAGGGGCGCAAATGCTTCAAGGGACCACATCTAGAAGTTCAGCCCTTCAAAATCTTGCCGGTACCAATTATCCTGTCTCTCCAGACAATCGAACCTTTACCTTAGATGACTTGGGTGGTCGTTTCAGTGTCAGTGCTACAGCTAGTGTCACCTGTGCTGCCAATAGTCGTTGGATTACCGAGCTTGGTCGTTGTGCTGCGTTGCCAGTAATTACCATTGACTCTAATCCAGACATTGTCCGTAGTGGTGATATTGCCCCGATTGATATTACTGTGACTTCAAACTATGACTTAGAATGTACTTTGAGTGGAGGATTAAATGAGACCTTCTCCCATACTCCTCCGCCAGG
>CAZBJN010000069.1:0-4116 GCA_964492305.1 uncultured Candidatus Saccharibacteria bacterium
GGGGGGTCAACATAGCGGTGTATGGTCTTGTTGCTGTAGGTAACTATCTTTATGTCGGTAAATCTAATAGTATCACCGCCTGCTCTCAAACCGCCGGCTCAGCCATTGGTTGCGAAATTATGGTATTTGATGTCTCCTCAAGTACCGACCCAATATACGTGGCTGGGCGAGATGCCTCGGGGAGTGCTGCCGGTACGGGTAGTGTTATTGTATATAGTCTAGTTGCTTCTGGTAACTATCTCTATTTAGTTAAAGGAGGCAGTGCCGCCGCTTGTTCCCAAACAGTTGGCTCCGCTTCTGGTTGTGAGCTGATGGTATTTGACATCTCCTCTAGCACCAACCCTACCTACGTGGCTGGGCGGGACGTATCAGGAACCGATGACGGTACAGGTAATTTAGCGATTACTAATATCTTTAATGTGGCTAATAGTCTTTATGTTGGTAAAAATTTTAGTGCCACCGCTTGTTCGCAGACTGCTGGCTCAGCCATTGGTTGCGAACTCATGGTCTTTGATATCTCCTCTAGCACTAACCCAATTTATGTAGCTGGACGGGATGCGTCTGGAGATGCGGTTGGCATAGAAAGTGTGTCAGTAAACTTTATAACCGCTAATGAAAATTACCTGTATGCCGGTAAGAGTGCTAACGCCACCGCCTGCTCCCAAACCGCCGGTTTTGCCCAAGGTTGTGAAATTATGGTGTTTGATATAGTAACCAATATATCCGGTAACTTAACTGGGGTAAGTGCATTAGGGGACCTTACAACTGTGGGACGGTTTTCTTTTGAAGACAATGCCTCTACCACCGACCTAATAATTGAACAGGGTTCTGTTTCTGCTCCGGCCATACTTACTGTGGCGGGAAATTATACTAACAGTGGAGTCTTTACCAATAATAATGGGGAGATTATCTTGTCTGGGGCTAGCAAAACTGTGACCGGTAATCTGACAGGTAGTAGTGCCTTTAATGAGGTTACGGTTACAGGCTCATACACAGTATCTTCAAACACTGCTTCTACTACTAACCTCACTATTGCTGGTGGCGGTAGTCTGGCGGCCCCAAGTGTACTCACTATTGCAGGTGACTACAACAACGCTGGAACCTTCACCCATAATAGTGGGGAAGTGATTATAGAAAATGGCGCGACTGATGTGTTGAGCTTTATGTCTGGTTTGGATATTGCTGGTCAGGCGACTGGTACGCTTGGTGCTGGATTTTATACTATTGCCCATAAGGGAAATTACGTATTTTCCGGCAGTACTATCAGCGGTACCGCCTGTGTGCAGACGGCTCCGGCCAATGGCTGTGAGCTTCGAGTATTTGATATCTCCTCTAGTACTAATCCGGTCTACGTAGCGGGGCGAGACTCGGACGGTTCGGCGGCCGGCACAACTGGTCTTGCGATATACAGTATTGTAATCAGTGGGAACCACCTATTTCTCGCCAAGAATGATGATGCTGCTGCGTGTTCGCAAGTAGCTGGTTCCGCAGCTGGCTGTGAGATTCAAATTTATGATATCTCAGATCCGACCAACCCTACTTATGTGGCCGGGCTAGATGCTGACGGTAGTGAGACAGGGACCATGACCGTGCCAGTACAGTGGTTGGCTATACAGGGGAATTATCTCTATGCTGTGCGTAATGCGGATGCTACCGCCTGCTCTCAAACCCTGCCTGCCACCGGCTGTGAACTGCTAGTCTTTAATGTGACAGATCCTGAAAACCCAGTGTATGTTGCAGGACGTAATTCCGATGGGTCGGCCGGAGGTACTACATCAATCAACATGCTCTACGTAGGAGTGTCTGAGGATGAGCAGTATCTATATGCATCAAAGGCGGGTAATGCTACCACTTGTTCAGATACGTCAGGTAGTGCTAATGGTTGTGAGTTAATGGTCTTTGATATTTCCTCTAGTACCAACCCTACCTATGTAGCTGGGCGCGACGTGGCCGGAGATCAGGGGAGTGATACAAAGTCGATACAGGGTATTGTAAATAAAGGTGACTACCTATTTGTTGGCTCTAACGGTAACGCCGCTGCTTGTACTCAAACAGCAGGTGATTCATTTGGGTGTGAGATTCAGGTGTATGACGTCTCTAATCCAACTAACCCAATCTATATAGCTGGCCGCGATGTGGATGGAAGTGCAACAGGAGCTAATACAGTTAATGTAAACTACTTGGAGTATATAAACGGCCATCTCTTTGTGGGTAAGGCAGTAAGTACTTCTACTTGTACGCAAACTATAGGTGATGCTGCTGGCTGTGAGCTTGTTATCTTTGATGTAGCTGACCCAACAAATCCAGTGATGGTTGAGGCTTATGAAACTACCCTTAGTCAGTCTGGTGGTGAATCTGTCACCACTTCAGGTATTTTTGGAATTGTGCACGACGAGGTACGTAATGCTACGTATATTGCAAAAACTGGTAATACCACTGCTTGTGCACAGGTGGCTGGTGGAGCTGAAGGGTGTGAACTTATTGTAGTTAAAAATAATAATTCTCGCTTGGCGGGTAACCTAAGCGGCACTAGTGAACTCAATGACTTAACGGTCCTTAGTGGGCGCGTCTATATGGACGCAGCGACCGCCTCTACTACTGATATCTTAGTAGCTACAGCCGGAACACTTATTCCGTCCGATGTGATTAGTGTTGGTAGCAGCATTACCAATAATGGTGTCTTTGGTCCAGGTAGTAGTGAGGTCGTGTTATTGGGTGCCAACCACACACTCACTGGTACCACCACCTTCCATCGTCTCACCAAGGAAGCAACCGGAGCAGCGGTGACAACTTTTGAAGCGGGTGCTCTATATACCATTAATAACGACTGGACCTTTAATGGAGATATATCTTCACCACATGAACTACGGTCTTCAAACCCAGGTGAGTATTGGTATCTTGATCCACAAGGGCAGGTGACTGTTTCGTACCTCGATGTAGAAGACTCAAACAATATAAATGTCTCTACGGTGTATTGTACGACGGGCTGTATTGAGGGTACTAATAACGTCAACTGGTCGTTTGTGTTGCCAGCTGTCCTGACCCTAAGTTCAGAAGCGGACTACCACTTCTACGCTGGAGCGGCCACCACCACTTTGCCATCCATTAGTTTGAGTGAAAGTGATAGCCCAACCATCACGACCACCAATGATATCCGCCTTAGTATTGCTACCTCTAGTACTAACTTCTACTTCGATACCACTAACACCACCTTGAGTTTTACTGGCTCTGCTTCGGGCAAGGTTTCAACTACCGTCTCATACGAAGACGCTGGAGCTACGCTGGTAATAGATGTCACTACCAACTTTGCTGCTGAAGACACATTAGCTATATCGGGAATAGAGGTCGGTAGTTTTGGAGCGGCCACCGCCGCTACCAGTAGTTTGGCTCTATATGTGGGCGGAGATGTAGACAGTACTCCTGACGCTCTAGACGATAAAATTATTCATCTTACCGGGAGTTTGCAGCTTGATGAGCACACACTTGGTCAAGTGGCTAATGAGTTTAGTTTTGCTAATAAAACTGACCAAGCCTTCTTCGCCTTTAATCTCACTGGAGTTGGTGAAGTAATGACTGTGACAGATACAGTGCTAACACTAAGTGGAATCCAGGGAGTAACTACAGACAAGCTCAGTGGGTTCAAGCTCTATCGAGACATTAATAGCGACCGAGCGCTTGACGGCGGTGATATTCAACTTGATGGGGCAGGTATTCTAACTATTAATGGTCAGCATGGAGCTATTACCTTTAGTGCAGACTTTGTGGCTTCTACTTCAGCAAACTATATTGTGGTTGGTTCAACGGCTGGAATAGAAAAAGGGGATTCAGTGGTGTTTAGCTTGAGTTCGATTGGACTTACTGCTACTGGTGATGTTTCTTCATACCTCCCATACGTGGTAAATACTGTCGAAACTATCCAACACACACGTTCGAACTCCGGCGGCGGTAGCTCCCACACCGACCGCATCGGCGGCGCTCCACCGGCCGGCGACGGTGATGTTGGCGGCGGCGGAAGTGATGGTGGTGGTGAGGCTGGTGAAGAAGAAGAGGGTGCCAATATCGTATCCAATCCAAACTACATCAAACCAACAGCCACTGGAGACATCCACAATGAAT
>CAZBJN010000070.1:0-4113 GCA_964492305.1 uncultured Candidatus Saccharibacteria bacterium
TGCTCACCAAAGAAGCCTTTAACGCGCTTCTAAAGACGCTAGAAGAGCCACCAGCTCACGTGCTCTTCATCCTCGCTACCACTGAAGAGGAGAAGCTCCTTGATACCATTCTCTCGCGCTGCCAGGTGTTCCGCTTCCGTAGTCCATCTCGCGCAGTACTCGCTGAGACGGTAACTGATGTAGCTAAGAGGGAAGGTTTCACCCTCTCTCCAGATGCTGCCGACCTCATTGCGGTGGCAGCTGATGGATCATTTCGTGATGCTCTAGGGGTGACTCAAAAAGTCATCTTGGCTTCAGGCGATATTATTGGCGATGCCAACGAAGTGGCGGCTATTATCGGGGCGCCACGTAGTGAGATATTGCTTGGACTCATTCAAGCTCTTCACGAAGGTTCTGCAGACAAAGCTTTGACCGCTATTGGTGAAGCGGTGAGTCTTCATGTCGATATGAAGCTCTTTGCACGTCTCTTACTTGAGAACCTCCGCGCCATCATGCTGGTTCGTAATCAGCCAGCCAAAGCCGACGCGCTCTTGGCCAACTTCGCTCCGATAGCGAAGGACACACTCCGAGCTCTTGCTAGCGCGACACCGTCGCCACTCAATTCTCAGCTCTTGCTCCGTCTCCTTACTGCTACTGAGCAGATTACCTATTCACCAATCCCACACCTACCACTAGAGATAGCCGTAATTGAAGTAACGACCAAAAAGTAATTTATGTCTAAGCAATACATTTATATCGCTAGACACGGAGAGTCTAATGGTAATGCTGCTGATACTGTACAAACAGAATCAGAACAGCTTTCAGAAATAGGGCACGAGCAGGCTAAGCGCTTGGCCAAACGAGCTGAAACAGTTCAGTTTTCCAGACTGCTTGCTAGCGACATGATTAGAGCGCAGCAAACAGCACAGTATATTGCAGAGGCAACAAATGTCTCAATTGAGACAGTGCCGGATGCCCGTGAGTTTGAGAATCCTTCTCGCTTTCAAAACTGTTCACGACATGACCCAGATTTTTTGAATCATGTTGAGGTCAGGAGAGAGTCTTTTGCTTCAGATAATTGGGACTATAAGGATAGTGACGAGGAATCCTTTAGGGAATTTCATGCTCGTGCCAAGCGCGTGCTCGAAATGTTGGAGAGTTCAACAGATAATATTTTTATGGTCACTCACGGTCATTTCCTACGCTTTCTTACAGCTAGTCTGCTCTGCGGACCAAGTTTCTCTCCATTGGTGTGGCATTCTTTTGGTCGGAGAATGTTACTTTCAAACACCGGAATCACCGTCTTTGTGCGAGACTTAGAGGAAAATCATTGGTATCTAGAAAACTGGAACGATACCGCCCATTTTGCTGAATAATATATATGGAAGTTTATTTTGTTAGACATGGAGAGACAGATGGTAATGTGGCGCGCCGGCACCAGCATCCAGAGACTACTCTCAATCAACAGGGGCTAGACCAAGCCAGGCGTGTGGCTTGGGAGATAGCGGAACTCCGCCCAACTCATATCATTAGTAGCACCCACCTGCGGGCGGTGCAGACGACACAGATTATCACCTCATACTGTGAGGACCTTATCCCCGATACCCATCCTGCTTTTGAAGAACTTAAACGTCCAGACTGGCTGGTGGGTAATCGCTACCAGAGTCTTACTACTCTCTGGTATGTGTGGCTGTGGTTTTTAAATGTTGCCCAAGAAGGTGGGGAGTCATATAAGGATCTGCTTCAGCGGGTCAAGGCCGCCCGCACTTTCCTCGAGTCATTACCTGATGACGCTAGAGTCGTGGTGGTGTCCCATGCTGTTTTTACCAACATCTTCTTAGAGCACGTCTGTACCGACAAGAGAATGAGCTTCTGGCGTGCCTTCCGTCGCTTCATCGCCATCCTCAAGATTCGCAACACTGCCATCCTGCACCTGCGACACATCAGCACCGTGCCAGGCGTCTGCGGCTGGCGGTTTATTGGGGGAGTGAGCAAGCACCCAAAGTCATAAGAATAAACGTCTGTTAGTTGCCACTTTAATATTTGGCCATAGTATGGCAGTATAGTGCCACCAGAGGAGGGAGTAGAGGAAGGAAAAAGAACAAAATAATATTGCCCGATCGTCTAATGGTAGGACTGCGGTTTCTGGTACCGCCTATCGAGGTTCGAGTCCTTGTCGGGCAGCCTTAGCAAAATCACTCCTTTTGGGAGTGATTTTGCTTTAGAGCTGCCAGATAGTGAGTGACTAAATGTCACTCACGTCAGGGACTCGAAAAGCTTTTAAGCTAGATTGAGCGGAGCGAAAATATAGCCAAAAGGTGTACTGGTCATGCAATGACCGAGATTCCTTGTCAGGTGGCAGCGGTCATCGTAGTATTGTGTGGTGACAGAGCTTAAATGGTCCGTTTCTCAAAACAAAAGCTGTAGTAAAAGAAACTCATGTTTATACTTACTCTTAAAGTCCTTTCGATTCTCATTTTTGAAGTGACACTTTTACGGTTTCTTTATCAGCGGTTGCGAAAAGAAGAACCCGATCGTTATTTCTCACTCCTTGAGCTAGGTAATACTAGTCCGATAAGTTTCCACGTAAAGTACATTGTCTTTAGAATTTCCCCTATTCTTATAATTTGTTTTTTACATTACCTAATTCTTCCACAAATCTTAGGTTTTTCTGATCAAACGATATTAAAATTTAATGTTGTTCTTGTACTGACGGAGCTCTTAGTAACGAATATTCAAGGATATAGAAAATATAGGGGATTAGGTCTAGCATACCAGCATCTAGTTTTTGCCGCCCTTATATTTTTTACCCCTTTTATTGCTTCATTACTCTATACAAAATACCCCGGGTTACTTCCAAATCTAGAAGAACTTAAAAATAGTATATGGGTGGCAATTATTATTTATGGCCTTTTCTCTTTCTTTAATCTCTTTTCAAAAAATTCTTATGATAGTGATAACAACTTCAATGTTTTTACAAAAGAATTGCTTGAGAAGAGGATTGAAAAATATAAAGACGATATCAAGGAGGAGTCTTTAAAGAATAATGCTGATGAAAATTTAATTAAAGCTATTGCTATATATGAATCAATACAACGTCCAAAATTTTTTAGATTGATAGAGTATGTTTTTGTTTTTTTGACGAGAATCCCTGTAACGCAGAGTGTCATGCAATATAGGAGCAACAGATTTGTTAATGACAAAGATTCTATTGCATTGGCTGCTAGAAATTACTTTAGAGATTCAAATTTACTTAAATTACATCACTATATAGTATTTCATGATGCAGTATCAAAATATAACTTTTCTAACTCATACATAAGTGATATTCGTAGTATCTATGAGATCCTTAAAAAAATAAGTCCGACTGCTGTTGCTCAAGATTCACTTGAATTAATTCAACCAGAACCCTTTCAGGAGATTGGGGCAAGATTTGTTATTTCTGGATGGGTTCCAAAGGAATGGCTACAAAGAGAAAATAAAATGGATTATAGAATATCAGCAAATTTTCTCGACATTCAAGGTAATACTTTTATGGGAACAACTATCAATATTGAAGAGTCTTGTTCACGAGAAAGTCATGTGTATTTTCATCATATTGCTGAATTTAAATCGGTAAATGTCGGGTTTATTAATACTTCACAAGGTTGTATAGCCATTGAGCTAAAGGCTATAAACGATAAAGGAAGAGCGTTCACACCACTTATTGTTAGGCAGTATTTACCTGCTACTCTAGATCAAAGTATTGTTGAAAAACACAAAAAGATTGGTGAAATGGTTCAAAAGTATGAACATGATCTACAAGCTTATTACACAGAACTTCAAAACATAAGAAATTCTTTTTCAGAAAATTATGAATATGAGAAAGAAGATGAAAGGTCACATATAGAAGATTTTGATCTCCTGTATGGGTTATACGAAGAACTTTCTGAAGGAAACCATATTCATGAAGCGTCTCCATATGTTAAGCAAAAAAGACTTGAAGAACAACTGGCTGAGAAATATAAGGATGCAATTGAGTGGCAAGGTCCTTTGGCTGGAGCTTCCCCGCTTAGAATCAATGGTTTTCGTTTTCAGATATATAGTGACGATCATGGTAAACACTTTCATGTTGTTCATGAGGGGAGAGGCATT
>CAZBJN010000071.1:0-3999 GCA_964492305.1 uncultured Candidatus Saccharibacteria bacterium
TCGGAGAAGTCTCTACCTTGGACTCCGTAGACTTTAATCAAACTCTCTACCTAGCGGTGGAGATTGGTGGCACTGGTACTCCAGCTTGGGATGGTGAACTACTCCCACGTAAAGTACTTGGAGCGGTACCAGCAGCTTTTGTAGCGGAGACAGCTACTAACGCAGACAATGCTTCAGCTCTTGGAGGAGTAGCTTCATCATCTTTCCTTCGCTCAGACGAAGCAGACACCATGACCGCGTCATCCAGTTCTTCACTGTTGACCATGGTCCAAAATGGTATTGGTAAAATCCTCAGTCTCTTCAGTGGAGCGACTGAGGTGTTTACAGTTTTGAATAATGGGAATGTGGGAGTGGGGACTAGTACACCATCTTCCACTTTCTCTGTATCAGGCAACAGTACCTTCGTTGGTAGTGCAACCACTACTGGCACGGCCTACTTTGGTGGCAATGTGGGAATTGGAGCTGGGGTAACTACAAATAACTTGACGCTTGGAACTAGTCAGTTGTTTGCCAACGATAACGCCCATGTATACTTTAGCAATACCAATACTTACATCGGCGAGAACAGTAATTCTAACAAGCTTGAGTTTAGAGGTGGTGGCAACACTGGTTCGCATACAATGTTTCTTGATGCCGTGGGAGCCTTGGGCTTAGGAGATTCTGCGCCTTCTGCTAAATTAGAAATTGTTGGAACCAGTACATCAGGTTATTTGGCTCTATCATCAAACTCAAGTTTGGTAGGCGATATTCTTGTGGTGAACGGAAGTGGAGTTGTTGGAATTGGCACAAGTACCCCAAGTAGCAAACTTACTGTAGCTGGCGACATCTTCGCCACCGGCACCTTCCGTGACTCAGCCAATGCTTCTGGAACTTCAGGAATGATTTTGGGTAGTACTGGAGTCGGAACTGGCTGGCTTGCTACTTCATCACTTGGTCTTTCAGCTTCCTTCACCACTTCAGCCCAACTCGCTGCTTTGCTGTCTGACGAAACTGGTACTGGAGCCGCTGTCTTTGCCGATTCACCAACCTTCACTGGCACACTTAGTGCGGCTTCAGCTACACTCTCTTCGACGCTCAACTTTACCGGCTCAGCGGCCAACATCGCACTGGGGTCTAACTATCTGTCTGGAGATGGGGGAGACGAAGGTATTTATATAAATTCAAGTGGCTATGTAGGTATTGGTACTAGTACCCCACAAGAAGTTCTTGATGTTTATGGAGGTTATGGAACTGGTCTCAGAGTGCGCGGACCGGCTGCTGACAATAATTGGTTTGGTGGATTGAGTCTAACTAACTACAACAATACATCGAGTGCAACTATTGGGGCTTCTACTGGTGGTATCTTCTTTGGCTATGGTGGATCAGAACGAATGAGAATTCTGTCTTCAGGTAATGTTGGTATTGGTACCACCACTCCAGGATCTAAACTCACTGTCGTTGGAGACATTTATGCTACTGGAGCTTTCAGGGATTCTAACAATGCAGCAGGAACAGCAGGCAGAATCCTTCAGACTACTGGTACAGGTACGCAGTGGGTAGCGACTTCAACTCTAGGTTTGGGTGGTATTACTACCTTCCTTGGTCTCTCAGACACACCAGGCTCTTTCACGGCCAATCGAATTCCGTTTACTAACAGTGGAGCGACAGCGCTCACTGACAGTGCTGACTTTGTCTTTGATGGTACTAATCTCGGTATTGGGACAAGTACACCGGCAGCCAATCTACATATTTATGCTGGTACTGGGAATGCGTTAAGTAGAATAACTTGGTCGGACACTACAGCCGAAGGTGGCTTGATATTTTATCAAGGCTCAAACTATTACGGTGGATTAGAAGCGTTCAGTTCATCATTTGCTACCGTCTCGTATCGGAACTCACTCATGTTAACCGCTGCTAGAAGCGACCTCGGGTCAATAATCTTCCGCACCAGGACAAGTGATGTATACCAGGAGCGTATGATATTAACAAACTCAGGTAACCTTGGTATTGGAACTACTTCTCCGTCCCAAATGCTCACGGTTGGTGGAACAACCGGCTCCCAGTTCCTAGTGTCTTCAGCTGGAGTCGTGACTGATGGTACTTGGAGTGCAGATACTATTGCTGCCACTCGTGGAGGTACTGGTCTTTCAACTATTACTCAAAACCAACTCTTGATCGGTGGAGCTGGCAACACTTGGTCTCAGATTGCCACTTCATCACTTGGTCTTTCAGCTTCCTTCACCACTTCAGCCCAACTTGCTGCTCTATTATCAGACGAAGTGGGAACTGGCGGTGGCTTTGTGCGGGCGTCTTCAACCATGCTCACTAGTCCAAATATTGTTGGCGCCACTCTGTCGGGTACCATTTCTGGCGGTACCTTTAGTGGTGGTACTTGGCAGTGAAATGCCATTGCTAATGCTTATCTCGACAGTGCTGTTATCTTGGGTACAGAAATTGACTCATCTTCAGAACTACTAACTCTAGTGACTGACGAAACTGGTACTGGAGCGCTGGTCTTTGCTGGTTCACCAACCTTCACTGGAACCATTACTGCTGCCTCATCTACTCTTAGTGGCAACCTTAGTGTAGCTGGGACTTCAACTTTAGGTAATACATATATAACTGGTGCGCTGCGTGATGGTGTGAATAATGTTGGTACTGCTGGCATGGTCCTCCAGACTACTGGAACTTCAACTCGTTGGGTAGCCACTTCAACTCTCGGCTTCTCTGGCGGAGCTTCAACCTTCCTAGCTTTGACCGATACACCATCTTCATATGCAGCCAACAGAATAATGTATACCAACCCAGGTGCCACCGCTCTCATTGATAGTGCGGACTTTACCTATAACGGTACAAATCTCGGAGTAGCCACCACAAACGGTATTGCTTTTGGTGGTGTGAGAAAAATTGCCATGACGTCTACTGGTAACGTTATTCTTGGTGAGCTGGCAGGTGTCTCAGCAGGCGGTGTTGATAATAATATTTCTGGATATTACGCCGGCTACTACAATACAGGCTCATACAACAATCTTTTTGGTAATTCGGCTGGACATATAAATACAGGCTCAAATAATAATATTTTGGGTTACAATACTGGTTTATATAACACCGGCTCATATGTAAACTTGTTAGGTAACTTCGCAGGTAGAGATAATACCGGCTCACATTTAAATGCCTTTGGTCAATATGCGGGATACAGAAATACCGGAGCTCAGAACAACTTTTTTGGTCAGTATGCCGGTTATCATGTTGCTGGTGGCGACAACGTGGCTATAGGCCAATACGCACTTGGTCGAACGGTTGGGACTTCAACAGTAGCCAACACTATTGCTCTTGGTACTCAAACTGGATATGCGTTAGTTAGTGGTTCTAATAACATTTTCATTGGTCATCATGCTGCTAACAATCTCACTGCAGGGTCAAATAATTTAATTATCGGCTACGACGTTGACGTAGCTTCCTCGACCGGTTCAAATCAGCTCAATATTGGAAACCTCATTTTCGGCACCGGTATCGACGGTACCGGCAACACACTTTCAAGTGGGAATGTTGGTATTGGTACGACTACCCCAAGTGCCAAACTTACTGTAACTAATGCTGTAGAGGTAGTTGGGGCAGAGCTTGTGACAAACGGTACCTTTACCGGCAGTGCAGCTGGTTGGACGCTTGGTGATTGTGCTGCATATGGAAGTAATCAAGTTTCTCTAACGTACAGTGCTTGTGAAAATACCGCTATCTCTACCGGCTTTGCTTTAGTAAGTGATTCAAAGTATGAGCTTCAATTTACTCTAAGTAGTGTAGTGGATGATGAAATTATCATATATATGGACAATAATTCGTTGTCTCCTGGTAATATTGATGCACAGGATTCATATGCCAATGGTACCCATAGTATTTTGTTTACAAGTGACTTCACTGGTACGGAGACAATTTATTTTGATTTGGCTGGGTATGTTAGCGGCGCTACTTACACAATTGACGACGTGTCTATCAGGGAAATATCAACCAATCCTACCTTCT
>CAZBJN010000072.1:0-1487 GCA_964492305.1 uncultured Candidatus Saccharibacteria bacterium
CTCCGTATGGGATTGTCCAACCACTATCGCAAACTCACAGGTCTCACCCTCTACCGAAACCAGCAAGTCATGTGCGAACAGATTGCACTCCTTGTGAAGTAACGTCTCCCCCGCCCACCAGAAAGCCTCCCCGGCTTCGGTTGGGCGGTTTTCTTTTTACTACACACCACTGTCGATTAACCAACTAAACAGCACAAAAATACCCCACTATAGGGTATTTTTGTAATTAAAATTGAAGCTAGAGACCGGTTTTCAAGTATTCATTAAACCCTTCTGGTAAGTATTCTAGGGGTACCGGGACCGTTACTGTCTCTATTAGACGAGTTGCTGTAGTACCTTTAATTTTCTCGTGTCTCGCAAAGACAATTTGTCCATCAACGGTTTTATACAAAATTCCTCCACATGTCATTTCACAGACATCTGCCAGTTGCACATTAGGGTCTGTCTCTTCATACAAAACTATTGATTTTTGGTTTGCGTAATCATCTAAAACAATCTGATTAGCGTAGGAAGCACCATTTTGTACTGTAATACGAACACTAGGCGATATCCACTTTTCTAATGCTGAAAATGAGTACACCACCCAACTAATCATTTGTTTTGTATCTTCATCAAACAAGACGACGCCATCATAGGAATGACTAGCTAGACCATCATCCACAACCACCAATGATAAATTTTCCGTAATTTTACGTGCCTGCACCGCAGAGTACACACGGCCAGCTGAACGAAGACTTGAGGTGGCAGGTAAGCTAGCCAAAAACTGTTGATTATTTATAGGATAGTCTAGAGGATTAACATCAACAAAGGCACCATATCTGACCTTTTCATCCACAGTTTCAGTGACTATCTCCTGTTTAGGTTCCTCCATCTGTTCCGCTGCAACCTCCCGATCAACCTCTACTATTTTTTCGGTTGTTACCTCTACTACTCTATCAGGCGCCATAGTGTACCCAATCCAGCCACCCAAAAACGGTAACGTTACATACAAAACTGCTGTTAAGTATTTAGATGTCGACGTAATTTGCTGAGGATTATCAATTGGCACTTCTGGAGTATTTGATTCAGGATTCATTACAAAATTGTACCATGATGATTTTAAGTAAACTTAATTTATTCTGACTATATAGCTGGACACCTCTCATTGCACCAAGTCCCCCGACTTCAAGGTCGGGCGGTTTTCTTTTGTCTCACATTTGAGTGCACTTGCCAACACAGCATTATCGTTGTATATTATGAGTCGATTTAGCTCCAGATCCACACCCACAAAGGAGGCCCATATGAGCAAGTGGCACGAGACCGAAGAAGGCCAAGCTTTCATCAAAAAAGCATTTGAAAACGCCGGGATGCCAGAGGTCGAGGCCAAAGACCTCGAGCCCGGCACCTACACCAACGCCCAGTTGGCAGCATTCTTCCCCACCCAAGACGAGTTTTGGCACGCCCTCAACCAGCTGCGGTTCAACAACTACCCGTGGTCAAAACGCACT
>CAZBJN010000072.1:1497-3959 GCA_964492305.1 uncultured Candidatus Saccharibacteria bacterium
TTTGCAGTCGAGATGATGCAAAAGAGAAAATAACTCAAAACCCCCAACACAACCCCCCGCCACTCACACTGGCGGTTTTCTTTTATTTAAGCATCTGTGTCACTAACGCCACCATCTGTTCTTTTTTCTTTGGATAACTTTCAGCAATTAGTAGCGTAATAGCAGTAAGAGCGGCTGGATTGATATTTCGAGCCCCTTTTACGCCTACCTTGCGCAAGAACCACACAAAAGCAAACGCACCAGAGCGCTTATTACCATCTGAGAATGGATGATTCTTTACCATAAAGTACAAGAGATGGGCCGCCTTTTCTTCAACAGTTGCATACACTGGTTTACCGCCAAAAGACTGCATGACGTTTCCAACAATACCTTCGATATTTCCCTCTCTTCGCTCACTCGCAAAGAGTTCACTGGCTTCCCCTTTCTTAATTAATTCTCGTTTGAGTTCAAAAATCGCAGCGAGGAGATCTGCGCCCACCAGTGATACTTTCTTTTTGGTAACACCTTTTAGTACCAAAGCTTCTTTGTCATACGCATCAAGTGAAACCCAGGTACCAGCAAATTCTTTAATCAACTCAAGTACAGCTTTAGGGTCAAGGGTGACGTGTTCTGGAAGCAATGCCTGCACACTTTCCACAGTCTTCATGAAGGCATCGTAGTTCTTGGCCACCTGTTTGCGGTTTATGGTGTAGCCCTTGGTGATATGTTCACGCAAGGTCTTGGTAGCCCACTGACGGAATTCAGTGGCGCGCTTACTACTAACTCTATACCCGACAGATAAAATCATATCGAGATTGTAGTGATTCACATCACGCTCGACCTCTCGATTACCCTCTTTTTGAACTATCCGGAATTTCCGGTTAGTTGCCGACTCTGTCAATTCCTTTGTCTTAAATATATTTTTAATGTGTTCGTTTATAGTTCTAACATCCACATCAAAAGCCTCAGCTATCTGTGCCTGAGTAGCCCAAATAGTCTCCGCCTTCAAATCCTCACGCAACTCCAAAGCCCCTGACCTAGTCTGGTAAATTAACATCTTCTGCTCTAGCTTTTTCTTGGTCATGTTACGTAAAGTTTAACACACCACGACAAAGTATTTTATTTAAAATATTTCTTTCCCTTCAACTTCTCTGGCAGAAGCGACTTTCCTTCCTCTGGATACATCTCATATCCTTCTCCATACCCCTCATCTTTCATGAGCTTAGTTGGCGCATTACGGAGTGAAAGCGGAATTGGTAAATTACCGAAGTTACGCACATCACGCTCAGCTCCGCGGAGTGCGTCATAAGCTCGCCGATCTTTCTTGGCGGTCGCTAGGTACACAACAGCATGGGCCAAATTGATAGTACATTCAGGATAACCAATAGTCTCAACCGCCCTGAAGACTTCGTTCGCAATCACGAGCGCCGTCGGCTGCGCCATTCCCACATCCTCACTAGCAAAGATAACAAGGCGCCTCGCGATGAACTTTGGATCTTCGCCCGCTTCGGTCATACGCGCCAGATAGTACAGAGCAGCGTCAGGGTTACTGGCCCGCATACTTTTAATAAACGCGCTGATGGTGTTGTAGTGTTCTTCGCCTTGTTTGTCGTAACGAAGGAATGAATTCTGTAGAGCTTCGGTCAGAGTCGCCACTGTCACTTCAGGATAGAGAGCGGTTGTCGCTTCAATTAATGTCAAAGCTTGCCTAGCGTCCCCTCCCGCCATTCTAACCAGCCACTCAGTTGCCTCAGCATCTAAAGCCGCCCCGCTTCTCTTTATAATTTCCTCCATCTCTTCTTCACTAAGTGGCTTCAGAGTAAAGACTCGGCAGCGAGACAAGAGCGCACCAATAACCTCAAAGCTAGGGTTCTCGGTGGTAGCTCCAATCAAAACCAAAGCACCACTTTCCACAAACGGTAACAAATAATCCTGCTGGGCTTTATTAAAGCGATGAATCTCATCCAAAAACAGTACCTTCTGTACCCCTTCTTCCTCATCTATAATTTTTTTAATATCGGCTTTGCCAGCACTTACCGCAGAGAGTTCATAAAACCGTGCTCCGAGTGAATTAGCATAGATACGCGCCAAGGTGGTTTTACCCACCCCTGGTGGACCCCAAAGAATAAACGAGAAGAGCAGTTTCTTAGCGATAGCTTCAAACAGCGGCTTACCAGGCGCCACTAAATGTGCCTGTCCAACATATCCGGACAAGGTATCGGGGCGGAGTTTGGCGGCAAGAGGTTGTTTCATACCATAATCGTACTCCGCGTAGAGACAATCATCAAATTAGGTTGATTAATATAGTTATAATAGCGCTTTAAATTGACAAATGGCTCATTTTGTGTATAATACTAGTCAGTAATCCCGCCCTTTCCATTCAACTTTTGGAGAATCTCCGTGCACCTATCTGTCAAAGCAGCCATCGCCTGCGCCATATTTGCCGCCATCGCCATGGCCATCTGCGGTCTACTACCATTCGT
>CAZBJN010000073.1:0-2595 GCA_964492305.1 uncultured Candidatus Saccharibacteria bacterium
ATAAGTCTAATCTACTAAAATTATGCGCTTGTTATAAAGATTGTCAATGGTCATGAAGGGACATTGGGAGCTTGTGGTTTTGTGGACTTTTAGCTCATAAGAACTGCTAGACAGCTTTATGGAATCGGTCACGAGTTACTAACTATAATTGTTCGCTGCGCTCCAATTCTAGTAAGTACTCGCTACCCCGACTCGCCGACAAGCACTCGCTACCGCTCGTCTTGTGTACCGGCTCCGTCTTTCGATTCCCCTAGAGTCCTACAAACGACAAACGGCGTTAAAGCTTTCGCTTTAACGCCGGTCGATTTGTGGACTCTAGGGGAATCGAACCCCTTACCTCTTCCATGCCATGGAAGCGCTCTACCAAATGAGCTAAGAGCCCGTGAGTTCGACTATTATACGGATGAAAATAAAAAAGAAAAGCAGCCGGGTGAGGCTGCTTTTTGTTGTTCGGTGTTCACCTTCAAGGTGTCGCGCCGGATTGTTTGTTGTAATCGGAGCTCAAGGCATCCAAAAGGATTTTTTGATCCGAAAAATTGGAGCGTTGGTATGCTTCCAAGTAACGGGCCAGTCGTTCTTCATCCAAGTTCAGGCTGGCGCAGTGTTGCTTTGCCACTTCCCGGGCCAGCTCATGGCGATTTTTGCTGGCGTTGGCAATGATCACCAGACTGTTGTATTCATTTACCACCTGAATAAACAGCTCAAGGTATTCTTCAATGCTCATGATGTCTCCTAAATGGGTTTTGAAAGACTTGGGATGGCGCAGTCACGTTCGATGATTTGTTTTTCATCAAGAAACGCAAACATACTGATTGGCATCTCAGTGGTGTGGCGAATGATGCAGCCACCAGAGATTACAAAGTAAAACTCGGTTCGCTCATCGTGGGTGAGCTTGTCGAAATCGACAATCTCGTAACGATGTTCTCCGCGAGGAAATACTTGCACCTCTGTGCCGTTGCTGAGACTGTATTTTTGCGGCTTCTCTCCGCAGGCGGCGATAAGCATGCCAGCAAAGGTCAACGACAGGATGATGTTAAGGTTCAATTTTTCCTCCGATGGTGGGGTTAAAAACGAGTCTGACTGGAATTAAATCATTAATATCCGGTAGTGTCAATTTAATGACCTAAAGTCAATAAAGAACGAAATTTATAAAACCGGCCTTACAAACAACGTTTGCAAGGCCGGTTTAGTAGAAACACCTCTAACTACTCTACTCAAAGGTCACACGGCGGACGTCAGCGCCTGTATCGAGCATATCAGCTTGTAGGAGAACCTTAGAAGGCTCTACAAACTGACTTGAATCACAGACTGCCTCAGTACCATCTAGTGACACACAAATACTCTCAGCGTCAAAGAAGAGTGGGAGCACGTGTCCTGGTGTACCATTCTCTTCGTATACCAAGTGCCAATTTCCCGCTGTAAATGGAGCCGGAACACTCTTAAGTAAGTAACCTGTGCGTTCAAAGTCGTATTCACGTTCTGGAGGAACTTCTCCTTGGAGACATTCAATCTTGGTAATTTTCCACATACCATCAACAGCGCTCAAGGTAGCTATTGCTTGGTAAGGAGACTTAATCTCAAATCCGCGGGCCAGCACCATAATTTGTGCTTCGGTGTCAGCTTTGAAAATTTCCTTTCCACCCAATCGTTCTGGCACGGTTAACTGACAGAAAACAGCATCCAAATCCCCTTCAGCTTTGTTCGTCTGCTTTTCTTGAATCATTGCTCGTACTTCGTCACTTAGACGAGTTGAGTTAATGAGGCCAGACTGAAATGGATCTGTGGTGGTACTTTTAGTATCAGTAAGCCACTGATCGAAGAACTCCATGGTTACATCAAGAGCATCTTCTTGTGGGATTTGTGTCTCTTTGACTTCATCCGTATTGTTGTCTGCCTTGTTGAATAGTGAGACAGCTACAGCAATAACAGCCAAGACTGCTCCACCAATAATTATAATTTTTTTTGTGTTCACAATTGAATTTTGTACCAGTTAGTAGTAAGGAGGTACGATTTGCCAAGTATAGCATTTTATAGTTATTGGTTACAGGCTTATGGTCATTCAGCTCCTTGTTAAATAGCGATTATGTGGTTTACTTTAGGTTGGACCTACATACAACCTGGAGAACTGCCATGATTGAATCGTTCCTTGGAATCCTGCGAGTCGGCTCAAAGTTCATGATTTGGCTGTCTTTCTGCCTCCTGATGTATCCAGCCGTGCTACCATTTTGGGGCCAGGCATTGGATATAAAGCCGGCATATGCCCTCATCTTCAGCTTGCTTTCACTTTCTTACGCCAAGCTGGGTGAAAGCGCGATCATGGCCAGGTTCATGATTGTCTTCAGTACATTTATTTCTCAGGCCGTCGTGTTAGCAGTACTACTTCTGTTACTTGTCGCATATACAGCCTGGTTTGCTTTTGGGACTATTCAGCCGCTGAACTTCAGCACGAATGAAATCGTGCTTGTAATTACAGCGCTGATGACAGCGGTCTCAACCATTGTCGGCTGTATTGCGGTGTACGGTACTGTCATACCGTGGTACCAGTTCTATTTGAACGACCAAACTTACGAGTGAAATACTCGTCATCACAAAAAA
>CAZBJN010000073.1:2695-3936 GCA_964492305.1 uncultured Candidatus Saccharibacteria bacterium
ATTTAAATTGGACCAGAGAAGTTCGTCCTGACGGTCACCAAGCTATATTGTTTCGTTTCACTCACAATCTAGCAGGTGCCGCGGGACACGCCTCGACCGTCTCGTTCCACTCGACATGTCTCCGGCGTTCGAATCTTCACGCAAGGTGCATTGGCAACAGAAGATTCGGTCAGGAATCACTAAGTATATTTGTTCGCTTCGCTCCAAATCTACTAAGTGTTCACGACCCTGACTCGCCGGCCCAAAGGGTCCCCGGCTCCGTCTTTCGAATCTTCTCTGGTCGCACAACGGCAAAGTCCGCAATACTTTCGTATTGCGGACTGCCGTATGTGGACCAGAGAAGATTCGAACTCCCTGCCTCCTCAGTGCAAATGAGGCGCTCTACCAAGTGAGCTACTGGCCCAAGAAACTAAAGGGTTTCCCCTCTAATTTCGCACTATAATACGAGTTTCCTTATTGTAAGTCAAGCGTTTCTGTGTTGTCTATAAGTATCCAAGGAGCTTTTGAATTGGCTGAGAAATTTGAACCAATTACTAGACCTTTGTTATCAAACTCTGTTGAAGCTAGGCTATCAGCACTTATTAGTACTGGTGCACCATTCTTAACAACTGGGTAGATGGTTCCGGCAGTGATATCGTAGATAAAACCAAGGCAAGCGGTACTAGTTACATCTTGCTGTTCACAGAAAAAGACAAAGTTTTTATCTGGAGACACTTGATACTCAATTTCACCAAAGTGGAAGCCTTGTGCCAAATCTGCTGTATCTACATCAAATCCTGTTACTTCTGGGTTAAATGAGAGAAGATTTACACTTTCCCCATTAACTACTTCAAGTTGACCGTTGCTGTACGAAACAGTTGGTGATGTCACCTCCTGAATCGGGAGCTCGTTAGTTGGTTCTGGTGTTGAACTAACAGCACTTGCAACTGAGGCTGTATTTACTTCAGTTTTTGGTACATTAATAAAACTCGATACTCCTTCATTACTGGTAATATTTGCGTACAAAATAAATGCGGTTGTAAAACCAATAACGTATGAAGCTAGTACTATAGCCGCTCGTTCATTTCTTGTTCCTTCCATATACCTTTAATTATAACTTGTAAATCAATTTTTAATCGTAGTTCTTAACAGGTTGCTGTCAAAACCAAATGCTTGATAAGGGCGTTTATATCGAGTCCAACTGAGGCAGCGGCTTTTGGGTACAAAGACTCTGAAGTTAGCCCCGGCAAGGTGTTGACTTC
>CAZBJN010000074.1:0-3926 GCA_964492305.1 uncultured Candidatus Saccharibacteria bacterium
ATACCCCCACCCCCTCCCGATCCTCCGCCACCAGCCTGGTGATAGACCTGGATTTGAAGAGCATCGAGCCGCAGTGTGTTAGCTGAGGTTTGGGCGGTTACCCTTAGGCGGAAGTTAGTGGTTGAGAACTCACTGGTACTCCAACTACGGCCCCAGGTATCAGCTGGACCTCCAACCGTGTAGACCACGTCAGTACCAGATAAGGTTGGAGTAGCTTTAGCTGAAGTGAAGGATCCTCCCCCATCCCATGATATGGCTACGTCGATGGTACCAGCAGCGGTAGTGCCAGAAGCGTCAATCTTGACGTCGATACCTTGGATAGTGTTCCCTCCTGGAATACCAAACTCAAAGCCGTTGTATGTCTGACGGAGGTTGGTACTAGCAGCAGTAGCGTAAACTCCATCTGAATCATAAGCATTGGCACCGTTAGTCCACTCATTGTGGATGTCTCCGGTAGCGGTTGGTTTGATGTAGTTTGGATTGGATACGATATTGGCACCCTCTACCTCTTCCCCAGCCTCACCACCGCCATCACTACCGCCGCCGCCGACGTCACCGTCGCCGGCTGGTGGGGCGCCGCCGATGCGGTCGGTGTGGGAGCTGCCGCCACTAGACAGATTACGGTGGTGTTGAATATTAGACACAGTATTAATTTGATATAGACTAAGTCCAGAAACACTACCGATGGTAGCAAGGCCAGTTGACGTCAATGAGAAGACGGCAGCGTCACCACTAGAGATACCACTAGTATTAGCGATGACAATATAGTTTGCTGAAGTAGAAGCCACAAAGTCTGAACTGAAGGTAATAGCGCCATGCTGACCATTAATAGTGAGGATTCCGGCAGCATCAAGCTGAATATCACCACCATCAAGCGCTCGATCACTGTTTACATCGCGATACAGACGGAAGTTGGTCATCTTGGCAGTGGTAAGCCCCTGTACTCCCGATAGAGTCAGTACCATATCTGTTACGGTGGCGTCTTCTGAAGTGGCAGCAAGATTAAAGGCGAAGAAGGCTTCATCGGTTTTGTTAGCAAAACTAAACTGGTTACTAACTTGACCGAGACCGTGATCTTGAAGAGTGAGGCTGCCAGTTAGCTTGATGGTTTTATCATCCAGTGCGTCAGGAGTACTGTCCACATCTCCCCCAATATGTAGCGCAAGCACGCTAGTACTTGAAGTTGCAGCAGCAAAGCTCCCTACATTCACTCCAGAGATACTTAGTGTCTCACTACTACCAAAGTCTGAGGTGACATTAATAACAAGTGTAGCGCCATCATCTTCGTAGGAGACAGTACTTGAAACTTTAGCGGAAGCAGAGCCGGCGAAGGTCAAGTTAGTGGTAGAGGTATTGAAGCGGAAGTTGGTGGTAGTAGTCGCAATACTAATCCGGATATCATTAACGGCAGTAATAGACGCCGCAGTGCGTTTTGTGAGGAGAATGGCTGGCAGTGTGGTAGTAGCTTGTCCTACATAAAACTCATAATTACTATTAGAACTAATTTCAACCGGTATTTCAAAGAGCCACTCCACATTGTGTCCACTATCGACACAACCCTCGAGACAATAGACGGTTGATACCGACACGTTATTTGAATCCTCGACATCAAGATAAGAAAGTGTTACCTCTCCTTGCGGATCAACATACCAGTACTCACCTGGAGTTGAGGATCGAAGTTGGTGCGGTGAAGACAGATTGCCATTGAAGTCCCACAGGCCCTGCACGGTCGTTAGTGACCCCGCTTCAAAGGTGGTAGTCGCCGCTCCGGTAGCATTTTTGGTGAGGTTGTAAAATGTAGTGGTACCAGTAAGGTTGTGGTTGGCGCCAAAGAGAATCACGTCACTACTATTAGGTCCAAAGGTTCCGTTGTTTATAAGGTTACCGGTCAGAGTCAACGTAGTCGGCGCAGACAAAGAGGAGGTACTCGTAAGGATGGTTAGATCTTGAACCTCCACCTCTCCAGACATCGCGGTTCGACCAGCCACGATTACGTTATTGAGTGCATTAGCTCCACCAAACCCACCCACTAAAGATGGTACATTCATCTGAAGCGCTACAATCTCACAACCCTGAGCCGAGCCGACCACTTGCGAGCAGGCAGTTATAAGGCCACTGCGTCCAAAATACATCACGTCATTATAAACTTGGAAAGCCACACCATTAACTTGCCCGGTACCATCAGTTGACATGTCTGCGTCTAGTCCAAAAATGTAATCTGGGCTGACTGAATTAGTAACATCATAAACCTGCAATTCACAACCTGCAGCAGAACCAGCCACAGTAGAACATGGTGTTGAGGAAGAGTTTTTGCCTACATACAAAAGTCCTTCGTGGACAAAAAGCCGATTTACAGTTAGGTCTTCGGTGCCAACCAGTGAAGCATCTGTGTCTCGTCCGGCGACATAGGTAGGGTTGGCACGAGTAGAAATATCATAGATCATAATTTCACAACCCTCGGCGGAGCCGGCGGTTTGAGAACACGCTGTAGGATTTGATTGTTTACCAACAAACAAATAATCTCCATCAAGCACTAGGGAAAGTATTCCTTCGCCTATGGTGCCGGTCGCAGACCCATCAGCGTCTCGACCCGCGACATAGGTAGGGTTGGTACTAGACGAAATATCATAGACCTGAAGTTCGCAGCCGGTGGCAGAACCAACCGCTTGAGAACAAGCACCTACATTGTTTGATTTACCAACATAGAGATACTGTTCTGATGAATCAAGGGTCAAGGTTAACCCGTTTTGAGTTGATGCCCCTGTGGCTGAACCATTAAGATCTCGACCCGCGACATAGGTAGGGTTGGTACTCGAAGAGATATCGTAGACCTGAATCTCACAACCAGTAGCCGGCAAGGTCTGTGAACAAGCAGTTGAGTTTCCGTTACGTGCTACATACAGAAAATTATCTTTAATAGTAAATTCCTGCACCGAAATAGCATTTGCCCCGGTGGGGGTACCATCAGCATCGAGGCCGGTAACGTACGTTGGATCAGTTGGATCTGTTATATCAAACACCATAATCTCACAGCCGATAGCCGAACCGGCTACTTGAGAACAGGCGGTGGCGTCCCCAGCCTTGGCAACATAAAGAGTATTTCCGTGTACTAATAGATACACTATCTGCAACACACTACCAGTACCCGATGCTGAACCATCAAGGTCGCGACCAGCTACATACACCGGGTTGGTACTGGACGAAATATTATAGACCTGTAGCTCACAACCAACGGCAGAGCCAACGGTTTGAGAACAAGCGGTGGAGTTAGGACCCTTACCGACAAATAGGTATGAGTCTTTAATCGCAAAGTCCCAGATGGTAGTGGTTTGAATACCATCATCTGCTCCGCCCGTATCGCGACCAGCGAGGTACTCTAAGATATCTTCCGTATTTGGTCCCTGGTAAATAGTTCCACCGTTACTATCAAAGCTACCGGTGTTGGTAAAATCACGCGCGATGGTAAGTGTACTTGGTGCCGTCAAACTACCGCTACTGGTGATAGTGAGGTTGGTGGCAGAGGCGGTACTTGGCACCACGGTGTAACTTCCTGACACAGTCACATCACCAAAGGCGCTGTTTCCAGTTAAGTTACCATCGATGGTTTTTGCCGTACCAGAGAATATCACCTCCCCACCATTACTATTAAAGACAGCATTATTTTCATAATTACCAGCCACAGTAAGTTCTGCTGGAGCATGTACCGAACCTTCAATAGTTAAGTTTGTAGTGCTAGCATTATTATTAAATACCGCCCCAGACTCCTTAACAGTAAGGTTATTAAAAGCACTGCCTCCAGTTAAGGTGCCACTTAGGATTGAGGCAGGGCCATATTTTTCAAACACCATCACTTCACACCCAACAGCTGAGCCAGCAGTTTGGGAGCAGGCGGTGGCATCAACACCCTTACCGACATACAAATTGTC
>CAZBJN010000075.1:0-3807 GCA_964492305.1 uncultured Candidatus Saccharibacteria bacterium
AGTAAGCGTTTAGAGCAAATTCTTACCAACATTATAAGTAACTCTATCAAATACACTAAGCAGGGATCTGTATCAATTCTACTTAACCAAAGCAAGGCAAAATCAATTATTACAATTGCTGATACCGGCTTTGGAATTAGCGCTGAAGATCAAAAGCGAATCTTCGCACCGTTTGTGCGGGTGGGCGACAGCGCTCAATTGGCAGAAATTACCGGTACCGGGCTAGGAATGTGGATTACCAAGCAACTCATTACACAGTTAGGCGGCAGTATTGATATAGAGTCAATTAAGGGCGTCGGCACGCACGTAATAATAACTATTCCTAATGCATAAGGAATCTAGTAGTCACTTAATTCAAGTTCAAGATTTAGTGTAGTAAATCAGAGTAGTTAGGCAGATATTTTTTTGCTTCACTTAGGTCAATATCTCGCAAAGGATAGTCAAATGAGTCACCGACCTGGCTGGCTATATGGTCAATTACTTCTGGATGAGCGACGACCATATTTCTTACATGGTCTCTGATACGAGCCAAGACCTCTAACACAAACTCCTCAATCTCAGGATGTTCTGGGTTTAGCTCCATTAATTCACTCTCGTCATGAATTTCACTGAAAATTTCTTTGGTATTTTGATTAGACCGCAAAATGTCTAATGCTAGGGCGAACTGCAATTTGTTTTTAGCATTTAAGGTTATCTCGCTTTTGCGGACTTCAGCCGCTAATCCTTCAGCTTCTGAATTTATACCTGGCATTTGTTCCATAGTCTTATAAGTGTACACCTCACTTATAAAAGTACAATTACTGTACAGTAGTTTTCCTTTGCCACGCCTACCCAGGACAAGGTATTCTTAGTATTAGAAGAGTCATATAACAATTTTCAGCCCTAATCACTTCAATATGAAAACCGCCGTCAAAATCCTCGCGCCTATTATTCTGGTCGCTATTCTTATTCCCGCCGTGCTCTATGTGGGGTTAACGATCTGGGGTGATTGGCACGATGAATGGAGTGGGTACAATGCCAGCACATACATTGGTGATGGTTACTGTAATATTGCTATCTTGCCAATTGAAGGTGAAGTCCATGGTTACGGAATCATTACCGATGATTACGGTAATGAAATGACTTCAACTAACATGAATGATGCTGTTTCGTTTTTGGAACAGGCAGAGTATGAGCCGGGTATTTACGGTGTGCTGGCGCTAATTAACTCAACTGGTGGCTCGGGAGCAGCGGCAGAACAAATAGCTACTGAGTTGAAGAAAAGCACTATGCCAAACGCAGCATATATCGTAGATTCTGGCGCTTCAGCCGCCTACCTTATTGCATCAGCTGCTGATACTGTCATAGCATCACCATTTGCTGACGTAGGTTCAATTGGCGTAACCATGTCGTACCTAGATTATTCAGCACAAAATGAAGCGTCTGGAATTGAGTACGTCTCACTATCATCTGCGATATTCAAGAATTACGGCGATCCTGATAAGCCACTAACTGAAGAGGAGAGGTCACTCCTGGAACGTGATTTATCAGTTTGGCATGATGAACTGGTCGCTCAAGTGGCAGAAAACCGTGGGCTACCAATTGAAACAGTATCCAGACTAGCTGATGGTTCTTCAATGCCGGGTAAACTAGCTCTAGAAGCCGAATTAGTAGACGCGGTGGGGGACAGAGAGGTTGCTCGAGCGTGGTTTGCAGAGAAGCTTGGTATGTCTGCCGAGGAGGTGGTATTTTGTGGATACTAAACAAAGCTAGTAGAAGAATTGGATGCATCGTTGTTTTGTATTATCAAATCAAAATCAACTTTGTCAATAATCCCACCTCCGTATTGTCATAACTGAGAATTACTATATAGTTTATAAGTATATGCATAGGAAGCGCACATTAGCCCTCCTCAGCCTGCTACTACTAATTGTTATTGCGTGCGTTTTACTCCGTACGACAACTCCCGCTTCAACCGAGACTTTTGCAATTGAGGAGGCATCATCTACTCCGATAACACTGTCTGAAGAAACACCCGCTGACCCAATTGATACACCTGAAGAAACCTCAATTACTATTGAGCCAGTTATACCGCAGCCACCAGTTGTTATCAGTCCTACACCAGTGTCACCGAAGGGTTGCTACGTAGGCGGTTGCAGTAGTCAGATTTGTTCAGATAGACCAGACATGGCGTCTACCTGTGAGTGGCGTGAGTCATACGCCTGTTATCGCACTGCAAGTTGCGAACGCCAACCGTCAGGTGAATGTGGTTGGACAGAGACCCCAACCCTCCAGGCTTGTTTAGTCGAAGCGGACGCAAATACCACGGTCGTTTATTAGCTGATCGACGTACCCACACACCAAAAGCAGCTAATACGAAGAATTACTGTATTATCTAGGTGTTATGACACAATCATCAAAACCACACAAAGATTTACGTTACTTTATAAGGACTTTATCAATTGTTGTTGGTCTTGTGATGATTTGGCGAGGCGTCTGGTACGTACTTGATCAAATCGATATCACTTTGTTTGGACAGTACAACCACTGGACTGGTTTACTAGGAATTACACTTGGTGTTTTCCTTTTATATTGGCCCGACCGCGACCTCAAAGAGATTGAGAAACTATAAACTATCGCAATATTACTGCGTGACTACTAAAAAAGGTCACGCAGTTTTTATATGTACTTTGATGATATTTAACATCAATCTAACTTCGAATAATTTTTAAAACTTGAGCGAGTCTTTCCTCCATTAATTCTTTGGTATTTGCTTCAAGATTTAATCTAAGCACAGGATCGTTGGCTGACGGACGGGCATTAAACCACCAGTCAGTAAAAGTCATTTTAAGTCCATCCATTAAATTTACTTCACCGTTTGGAAATTCTGCTTGGAGCAACCTGTAAATTTCTTCTGGTGTTTTTGTTACCTCACTATTTATTTCAGTTGAGTGATAATATTTTTGCACTTCTTTAACTAGTGTAGACAGGCTCTTACCGGTTTGGTGTAAGAGCTCAAGAATTAGGAAGGCTGGTAGAGGACCACCTTCTGAGAAATATGTTTCTTTAAAAAAGTAATGTCCAGCCAGTTCAATTCCGAAAATAGCATCTACCTCACGCATTTTGGTACGAATGTTTGTGTGTCCAACTTTCCACTCTAGCGGAATGCCGCCATGACGCTGAATTTCTTCAGGAACGGCTTTGGAAGAACGGATATCATAGACAATAGTTGAATTTGGCTGCTTGGACAATAGAATACCAGCAATTAACGCTCCGATAATGTCAGCCGGTACAAAATCACCCTTCTCATCAACAAAACCGACTCTATCAGCATCACCATCAAAGGCAATTCCAATATCTGCATGATTTTTTAACACTTCAAGCCCTAAATCTTTTAACGTCTCAGGCTTGATAGGATTGGCTTCATGATTAGGGGTAGTATGATCAAACTCATCATAAATAACAAAGACCTCCAAGTCTGGTTCAAAGGCACGAAACGTTTCAATTTCTAGTCCTCCAATCATGTTGGCTGGATCAATAACAATACGTAATGGTCTGCCGCCAAAAGCATGAGCTACTTTAAATTTTGACTGCCACTTTGTAAGCGGCGAATCATTTTCAATGGCACCAATAATCTCTGAGCTTGAATAGGTATGTTCACCGACAATTCTTTTAAGTTCCTGGAGCATATCCTTGGTAACCGGCTTGCTATCGTCAACGGCAATTTTTAAGCCGTTATACTCAGAAGGCATATGAGAGGCAGTCACCATCACCGTTGCATCCACGTCGGTACTACCACAGACATAGTACGTCATCGGAGTGGTCACA
>CAZBJN010000076.1:0-3766 GCA_964492305.1 uncultured Candidatus Saccharibacteria bacterium
GCTGGTGGCTCTTCTAGCGTCTTTAGAAGCGCGTTAAAGGCTTCTTTGGTGAGCATGTGGACTTCGTCAATGATGTATACCTTGTACTTAGATTCGTACGGGAGAGTATGTACTGCTTCTTTGAGTTCACGAATATCATCAATGCCGCGATTACTAGCGGCGTCTATTTCGTATAGGTCGACACTACTCGTGCCCACAGCCTTCGCAAAGATTCGCGCCAAAGTCGTCTTGCCTGTACCGCGGGTACCGGAAAACAAAAGGGCGTGCGGGATTTCGCCTTTTTTGATTGCTCCTTCTAGTACCTTTACGATATGCTCTTGGTCTCGTACTTCACTAAATTCCTGTGGTCGATATTTTCGATATAAAGCGCCGTGTTCTGCCATAATTTTTCTAGTATATCAGATTATTCAAAACGGACAGAATCACGAACAAAAGAGCGTAATATTTCCGTGTCTGCCACTAAGTTTTCACTACCCAAAATCACGTACCCCACCTCAACTGGACCAGCTCCTAGCTGCTCTTCAAAGACTGCCACCAAGGTACGGTCGGCCGCTACGGTGTAGCCATGTTTGCCGCCCAGGTAGCCACCATCAATGACTGGGCTGTTGTTTACAAGCCCACTATACGGGCCCACATGGGTCTTTAGACGAGTGATATCTAGTACACTTTGATGTTCCTTCGTTAGGTACTGGATGAAGGTCACTAAGTCCCCTACGGTTGAGACATTTCTATCAGATAATCCAGACGCATCAGCGAAGTAAGTGGCGGTCATGCCAGCCTCTTCAACCAACTGGTTCATCTGTGTGATTACCGCATCGTCGGTGGCGCGCTCATACACTGCCGCGGCGTCGTTAGATGACTCTAGCAAGAGTGGGAATAGCAGTTCACGCATAGTGTACTCCTCACCTACTACCAACTTACCGGCTCGACCCTCAGCCAAGAGGTCACTTGTGGTGACGGTTACAGTCTCTTCGAGGTCTACATTCTTCATAACACTGGCGGCAGTGGCGAGTTTGGTCACAGACGCAATTGGGAGGACAGCTGTAGTGTTGTCTGAAGCGAGGATAGTGCCGTCTGATAAAGCAAAAATGGCATAAGCTGAGGCACTGACCATTCCCGGCACACCAGACACACTCAAAATCGGAGCCGGAGCAGCACTAACTGGACCGCGGTCTGATGAGAAGAAGTTACTGAAGGCAAATAGTACCAGCAAAAACGCAACGAGGAGGAGGGGTTTGTGTAGGATGGCGGGCATGTCCCCCTAATAATACACCACTCCCCAAGGCGAAAGCCCCGGGGAGTGGTGTCTCTGTGTATGAGATTTGTTGGTTACTTTGCTACTTTCTTCGCTGCCTTTACTACCTTTACTGCAGCCTTCTTAACTGGAGCAGCAGCTTTCTTTACTGCCTTCTTAGCGGCTTTCTTCTTTGGTGCAGCTGTCTTTGCGATTGAACGCCAATGTTCCTTCATTTCCTTCTTAAAGGTTGCGAGATCTGCCTTTGAAGCATCCTTCACACCCATGTATGTAGTAGTAACTGTATCAATGAGTTGATCGTATTCTTCCTGAGACATCTCCTTGGCTTGTTCAATCTTCTCTAGCACTTCTGCCTTGGCCTTGAGAGTCCAACTCTTTACTGCCTTGCGGTTCTTAGCGGCGTTCTTACTACCATAGAGGAAGTAGGTGCCAGCTGCGGCTACTGCAGCAGCGGTGAGACCGATACCGATTCCGACTGCTTGATTCTTGCTAATGGTTGGGGCTGCGACTTTTTTCTTTGCTGCCATATGTATGTAAATTAGATAACAATAATAATATTACTCATCATCGTCTTTCTTGCGCCTACGTCGTGCTGGCTTTGCGGCACCAAACAGACCTAGGATGCGAGTAAGTAAACCGTCCTCGGAAAAAAACATGCGAATGTGAGCTAAATCACTTGCCAACACTTCACTACCAGCTTCGACACGTTCAAGAATTGAACGGACGAGCTGCATGATTTTTATAACCTGATACAAAATAAAGCTAACGAGCAGGCAAAAGCACACCGTAGCAATACTGGCGATTAAAAAGAAAATGTTAGCGTGTAAAATCTCATTCATCTGACGTAAGTGTAACAAATCTAACCAAGACAAGGAATTATTTTGGTGGACAACTAACCAGTATGAACGTTTGAGTAGTGTTCCTTGAGGAAAGTATCAACGACGCGCGCGATGTCCGCGGCAGTCTCCTGCTCCATTAGTTCAGCTCGTAGTTCAGCCGCACCATGAAAGTCCTTGATGTAGGCTTTGTAGTGTTTCTTCATGAGAGCAAAGCTCTTGAATGGCAGTAACTCTTCAAATAGTTTGGTGTGCTCCACCATCACGCGCAAGCGCTCCTCAAGCGGGACCAGGCTCGCGTCAGCATCAGGATGAAATAACCAAGGATTACCAAAGATGGCACGGCCGAGCATGACGCCGTCAGCGCCACTAGCTAGAGCCTTCTCTTTGGCATCCTCCAATGAAAGTGCGTCGCCGTTACCGATGATACGCACCAAGTGCTTGTCTGCACCAAGGATACTGTCTCGGATTTCTACCGCGCGCTTGATTCGTTCCCAGCGGGCTGGGACCTTACTCATTTCTTTGCGAGTGCGGGCGTGTACCGTAATAGCTGCTGGTCGTTCCTTAATTAAATGTGGCAGCCACTCTTCGAGTTGGTCTTGGTTGTACCCCAGGCGGGTTTTGACAGTCACTGGAATACCACCGTCATCGCTCTTGGCTCCACGCTTGGCGGCGCGAATGATTTCTGCCGCTAGTTCAGGATTCTTTATCATGGCGGCGCCACAGCGCTGCTTCTCAATAGATTTATCTGGGCAACCCATGTTGATATCAACACCATCAAACCCCAACTCAAGACAAAGCGCGGCCGCCTGTTCCATGTGCTCCGGGGTAGACGAAAACAACTGCGCCACAATTGGTCGCTCAGCTTCTGTATAAATAAGATCAGCTAGAAGTTTTACCTTCCCTTCCGGTGTGGCTCGGACTAGTCCATCAGCAGACACAAATTCTGTCCATGTGACATCAGGACCACCGACTGTGCCGTCACTACGGGTATGGGCACTGTACTTAGCAATTACACGGCGAAAAGGCGCATCCGTGACATCTGCCATCGGTGCTAGTACAAAAAATGGGGCTGGTAGGTTTTGCCAAAAAGACATGGTCACTTTGTATCACACTTTACGGTTTGGTGAAATAACTACTCAAGTACTTCCTCTATGAGTGTATCCAACACATCGTCTGTAGTAGTGGCGGTAGAAGTAGCCACCGCAACTAGTAGCTCTTCGTTCACAAACACCCGTGTTCCAAATCGTAAATCAAGATACTGGAAATTGCCGGGTTTGAGGTGAGCAAATTCTTCAGAACGGAGGATAGTCTCAAGATTCTCAAACGGCTTCAGGGCTGGTTCGGTCAGAGTGGCTTTAATTTCGCCGCCTTGAGCCAAAGTATAAAAAACGTCATGTGTGGAGTTAATCTCAATCTTGGTCACAAACCAACCAATAGCACTTAAGTAATCAGTAAAGTCTTTTGAAGTCTGGTAGTCCGCTTCACTAAAGGGTTGAACCCGGAGCTCAGTCTCGCGTTCTGAAGCGAAGTACCGCACCACACTCTCTCCCGAGAGCTCAGGTGCATACGCAAAAGCAAAGCCTGTCTCATCCAAGAACAGACACTTCGCTTCATCACCAAGATTGCACCACAGCGTATCTGGTAAGTACTCATCAAAAGTAACATGGAGCTC
>CAZBJN010000077.1:0-3371 GCA_964492305.1 uncultured Candidatus Saccharibacteria bacterium
TTAGTGATTTGTGACCGACCCCGTCCTCTAATTACCAACCGACCCTATCTTTACAAACAAAATCCCCGCCTAACAAAAGTTGGCGGGTGACGGCTTGAGGAACAGGGCTCTTTAGAAGAGCCTTACGACCGCCATCAGAATGGCTGGTACCAGCAGGCTGGCGGCAGCAATCATTTGGGGGCGGACGGAAGCAAGGAAAGACACGATAATCTCCTGGTTGTTGAGCGACTCACACGATACCATCCATATTTATAAGTGTCAATTTTGGTCAGGTGTGCTATATTCCCCCTATGTCAAAGCCCAAAGTCATTGTAATTCTAGGACCAACCGCGTCTGGAAAGACTGCACTATCTATCGAACTCGCCAAACTCGTTGACGGCGAGGTGATTTCGGCTGACTCCCGCCAAGTATACAAAGGCCTCGATATCGGTTCAGGCAAAGTAACTGAGGCAGAGATGGAAGGCATCCCCCACCACCTCATCGATATTGCAGACACGGGCGTACGATATAGTGGCGCAGACTTCGTTCGTGACGCTTCTGTAGCTATTAATGACATTGTCGCCCGTGGCAAAGTACCCATCATTGCTGGTGGAACCTTCTTCTATACTGATCTACTCCGTGGCCGACTCCAGACGGCGAGTGTACCACCAAACCTCCCCCTCCAAGCTGAGCTAGAGAAACTCTCGACCGAAGAACTACTAACGAAACTTGTAGCGACCGACCCAATCAGGGCGGCTAATATCGAACAAGGTAACCGACGAAGACTTGTCCGCGCTCTTGAGATAATCGAGACCTTGGGACATGTACCAGTACCTGGAACACCAGATAGTGAATTCGATTTTCTCGTCTTTGGTATCAAGATTGATAGAGAGACTTTGTACAAGCGTATTGAGATTCGCCTCCATGACCGCCTAGAAAATGGTATGCAAGAAGAAGTAACTAATCTCCTAGCTAATGGTGTTGATCCGCAGCGCCTGATTGATTTTGGACTAGAGTACCGCTACCTAACCCTACGCCAACATGAGACGTTGACCTATGAAGAAATGATCGAACAGCTCTTTGCTAAGCTCCGGCAATTCGCCAAGCGGCAATTGACTTGGCTCAAGCGGGATAAAGAAATTATCTGGAAAGAGTTTCCGGTCAAAGGAACTGACCTCCTACCTGAAACGGAAGCTTTTCTTAAGAAGTAACCTCCCCCGAGCAAAGTTGCCAAATCGTCCCCTTTCCCCTACTATTACACCACTCTACAATTTGGTAGAGTGATTAAGTCACAAATTGTGACTTTGAAACAATACGTAAGGGCCTATAGTTCAGTGGTAGAATGCCGGTTTCCAAAACCGTTGACCGGGGTTCGAATCCTCGTGGGCCCGCTCGAGTAAACTAAAAGCAGCTGATGCATATGCATCAGCTGCTTTTAGTTTAGTAAGTGACCAATGTCACTTACGGCTCGAGAGGGAGACGTAAACGATGTGAGCTTTGCGAACGAGTGCGTCGGGGTCGAGAGTACTTAGCAGAATCAGAGTGAAACGAATGATTATGCTTAGTAACTCGTGACCGCTAAGGTGTACCGCCCGTAGGGGGAGAAATTCCTCATAAACTTAACAAAAACCGCCCTAAGGCGGTTTTTGTTTTGTCAGACAACTATAGAACGTACAGTCCTTAGAAACTGCCGCGACGCCAGAGGAGAAAGACTAGCGCAGCAATTGCTACACCAGTAAGTGGGACTGCCCACATTGCCGTATTCCACGCAGTGGAGTCAGCCATTGCCAACAGAGCACTTTCTTCCCTACCTTGCACAACAGTGCCTTGGATTTGTCCGCTACTTTGTCCAACTGTTGTTTGTCCGGTCACCTCACCACTACCAGTATTTGTTTCGCCAATGACAGCTCCTTGATCTGTTTCAGCGGAGCCGTCTGAGGAGAGTGTACCGGTAATCTCTGAAGCAACAGACAAGTGTGCAGTGCTCAACAGCGCTACTAACACGAGGGAAAATACTACAGGGTTGTTACGAATACCAATCATATATGACTAAGGAAGTGTACGTACACCATAATTGGTGCTGTACGTACCATTAAAGGTATCAGACGGTACTGCTACCTCAACAAGCACCTGTACCTGTAGACCATCTTCATCCTCGTTAAGATCTCCGGTCATTATGAGTTCAGGAGTGGAGTAGGTGTCGGCAGCATTAAGTGTTACCACTAAATTGGAATCACTTGCCTGATCCGACGAGATTCGCATATTTCCTGCTACTGGAAGAATGTGGTCAGTTCCAGACTGTGTCCAGTCCGAAAACTTCATAGCCAGATCTGTCTCATCTGTTGGCACGGTAATGTTGAACAAGTAACGCCAACCGTCAGCAAATTGACCGTTCGCAATAGCGGTAGTCTTTAGTGCATCAATCGATGTCACCATTAATTCACCTGGATCTTCGTCAGACGCACCACCAGTTACTTCACCACTGATACTACCTGAAGAGGTTGCGGTATCTGTATCATCGTCACATGTCTCATTCCACACTATGACATATTTGTCCGATGTGAGATTAGTAAATGACGGAGCGGTGGCAGACACAGTAGCAGCCGCTGCGGCTGCTGAGGTTGTACCAACCGAGTAACCGACCAACTCATAAGCATGATCGTCACCACAAGTTGCAGCGACTAGATCACCATCAAGCACTTCACTGGTGCTGTAGTCTGCACCGACTTGCATCTCAGCGGTTACCGCTTGATAAGCAGGTGAGGTTGTAGAAGCGAGTGTGTACGCACCACTTCCTGCCCCAATACCATCAGGGTCATCCCATGACGCAGTCATAGGGAAAGCACTGCCGCCAGCGCTTTCACTGGTAGCTAATTCACCATCAATGTACTTTTGAATAGTAACGGTGACTGGTGACTCGTCGTCATCGTCATCATTACCACCTTGTGCGTATACGTGGTTATCTCCCCACGGCCACCAAAACGCACTGGCACTGTTCGGAGCCAACATCATACCGGACATGATAATACTCATGGCTAGTACTGATGTTCCAAATCCAAATAGTCCAATTTTTATTGTTGCTAGTTTCATAATCTTTTTTAATGCTTTATACTAATTACTAGTAAACGTATAAATGGCTTACAACGCGCAGTTATCAGACGCGTTTTATAAACCTTCTCTAATCATAGAGAAGGTTATGTTAAGAGAGCGTGAAGAATGTAAGGAGAATATCTCCAGCCCTTATTTTTGGCTCTAAATCTAATAAAATGAAAGTGGTGGAATATATAACTGTATAACTACTTCATCTTAACTTCATGTTTGTGTGACAGTATAGATACATATGCGAATCCTACTCATAGAAGATGAACAGAGATTAGCGGATTCACTTAAGC
>CAZBJN010000078.1:0-3348 GCA_964492305.1 uncultured Candidatus Saccharibacteria bacterium
AATTGGTCAACAACGGGTATTACAGGCGTTACTTTTGATAACGGTATTACCTCAACCGCACTTAGTGGTTCAACTACAGTTACACCAAGTAACACCACTACCTACACTCTCACTGCTACAGACGGAACTACTTCAGTAGCGTGTCCAGTAACTGTGCGAGTTGATTCAGGTGGAGGCGGAGGTTCAAACGCCCCACGTTGTGAACTAGAAATTTCAGATACAAAGATTAAGCTAGGTGAAAGTGTTGTCCTTACTTGGGATAGTACTCGTGCCACTGATCTCTTTATTGAAGACCAGACTGAAGATCGAAAGATTGTTACTACTATTGGACTCACAAGTTCAAAGAAGGATGATCTATTTGAGGGAAAGATTACAGTAAAGCCAAAGGAAGATACAAGATACCTGCTTACAGTAAAGCGTGGTTCAAGTACTCGAACCTGTGCTGTTAAGGTAGAAGTTGAAGATGGAGTCACTTTTACTCAAATTCGTGACCAACAACCACTAGTAGCTGGTATTTCACTTACAGAAGTTCCATACACTGGTTTTGAAGCCGGTCCAATCCTAACTCTCTTGTTCTATTCACTATTAATGGCTTGGGCTCTCTACGTAGCTTACTTGATTGTCATCCGTCGTGATGTGTTTGGTGGCCTTACTCTTGCAACCGCAAAACCAACTACAACACTTAGTCCAGAACAAATTCGTTCTGATGTATTTGTAGCTAAAGTACAAGTTCCAGAAATGCCAGTGTCTACACTACCAACTAATCTTCCAACCGGAGGAGCAGTAGTAGGGTATGCCAGTGCAGTTGCGGCTGAGACTAAGGTTTCAACAAATGTACACAACATCGATGATGCAGAAATGACTGCTATCGAAAACCAAGCTCATGCAGCACGCGTACTTCTATCAAGTGACGCAATCCGACACTTCATCGCTACTACTAATAACGTTAGTGAGCGAACTGACGCCCTTAATCAAGTTATCTTGGCCGCTAAGGCACAGTTCCCAGCTGAAGACGGATGGATTGTCCTTAATGAGAAGCGTATGCAAGAACTCTGTGTAGTTTGTGCAGCTAACGCAGTACATTCAAGTACAGCTCCATACATCCCAGCGGTTATTCCAGAAGGATCTGGATCACTAGCTGAAGCGATTGTCGGAGGTAATGTGCTTGCTGCCTACGAACTCATCGGACATCGTCCAATGTTTGCACTCGCTGATGCAGCAGCTGACCTCGATGCGGTATATCGTATCCGACGTGGTGGCAACGCTGTAGCGTCTGAGCTACTTATGAAGAGTACTGCTTCACTTACTGATGCACAGATTCTCGCGATGATTGAAGCATTGACTGGTGCCCTAGATGGTACCTACAATGACGAAGCTTCTGCTGTGAAGATGTCTATTATGAAGGCCATTAAGGTTGTAGCCTAATAAAGAGGAACTACTCGAAAATTTCTTTGTTGCACATCGTAAAATAAATTTCATCGTACACTTGTACGCCTCAAATTATTTCACTCGTGCGCCGCGAACTTTTCAGGAGTAGTTACTCTTTATCAAAAGTAATTACCTACATACAAAAACCCCGGCGCCTTTGGCGCCGGGGTTTTGTGTTGTCCCTTAAGACATTTGTTTGGTTTCAATCTCAGTTAGTAAGTGATTAGCAAGTGCATGTAAATCAATTTGTTTTGATTCACCGCTGCGAGACTCTATAGTCACGTTCTTGGCTTCAACTTCTTTGTCACCAATCACAATAAAGTATGGAATCTTGGCCTGCTTGGCCGCCCGGATTTTCTTACCCATTGAATCATTACTATCATCTAAGTGAACTCTAATACCAGCAGACTTGAGGGCGTGATAGACATTATCAGCGTAGGTCTGGTGTATATCGGCAACTGGAATGATATGGACTTGTTCTGGGGCGAGCCAGAGAGGGAAGTTGCCACCAACGTGCTCAATCAGTACAGCTGCAAAACGTTCGATAGAACCCATAATTGCGCAGTGAATCATCACGATACGTTCCTTCTCACCCTTCTCGTTAATACATGAAAGGTCGAAACGTTCAGGGAGATTCATATCAAGTTGGATAGTAGCCACTTGATGTTCACGGCCAAGTGAATCCTTGGCCATAAAGTCGAGCTTTGGTCCGTACATAGCCGCTTCGCCTGGGGCTTCGAAGTAGTCTGCTTTTCTTGCTTGTGCAATTTCACGTAGTGCATTCTCAGCGTTGTCCCACACTTCTTTGGTACCTAAGTACTTTTCCATTTCTGTCGGCTCGTGGAAGGAAAGTCGGACTCGGAGGTCGAACCCAAAAGTACCGTAGAAGGTATCGATAATGTCCCAAATTTTGAAGAACTCCTCCTTTACTTGTGAGTGTCGACAAAATACGTGCGAGTCGTCTTGAGTGATAGAAAGTACGCGGGTGAGGCCACCTAGTTCACCTGATTGTTCGTCGCGATACACCATGGTTGTCTCAGCGTAGCGCTGTGGCATGTCTCGGTAACTGTGTGGGTGACGATCAAAGATTTGAGTATGGTGCGGACAATTCATTGGCTTTAGAGCATACTCTTTACCTTCACGGGTGGTGATGCGGAAGAGCTCATCTGCAAACTTATCCCAGTGACCAGAGGTAACGTAGAGATCTTTCTTGGTGATGTGTGGAATGGTTACTCTTTGGTAACCGTGTTTGTCACGTAGTTGCCAGATATAGGTATCAAGTTGGTGACGAATCATCGTGCCCTTTGGAGTCCAGAGGGGAAGTCCAGCTCCTACTAGATCAGAGAAGGTGAAGAGGTCATGCTCTTTGCCGAGTTTGCGGTGGTCACGCTTCTTGGCCTCGTCGAGTTGGTGTTGGTAGGCCTCAAGGTCTGCCTTGGTCTCAAACGCGAGACCGTAAATACGAGAGAGCATTGGGTTCTTCTCATCACCACGCCAGTAAGCGCCAGCTACTTTGTCTAGCTTGAAGCTATCAGCGTCAATTTCAGCTGAAGGGTTTTCAGTGTGTCCACCACGACAGAGGTCAGTGAATTCACTTTTACCACTACCACAAGTATAGAGAGTGATAGTCTCACCGCGAGCGGCAATTTCCTCAATCAATTCTAGCTTGTACGGATTGCCAGCAAATACAGCACGAGCTTCCTCGACTGTTACTTCGCGATGTGACCACTCACTCCAGGTATTGAGTAGCTTCTTCATCGCTTTTTGGATATCCTTCAGACCATCGTCACCGAGCGTCTCGCCCTCCGAGAAATCAACGTCATAATAAAAGCCAGTATCGATAGCGGGACCAAGTGTGAGCTTGGCGTGTGGGTAGGCGTCCATAATAGCCTTGGCCATGATATGCGCCAAAGTATGCCT
>CAZBJN010000079.1:0-3271 GCA_964492305.1 uncultured Candidatus Saccharibacteria bacterium
GACGTTATTCATAGTAAAAAAACTCTACTACAACGGTCAAATATGTCAATCAAACGGATATTTGGTGACGGAGGGACGTGGGGGAAGGAGTTAGGGGTGACCGTACTGTATTTTTGGCAAAAGTTGATGTGTAGTTATAAAAATAGGATAAAATCCATGCCTTTCCGTGATTTACTATATAATAATTTAGTATGCATTCCTTCATTAAAACTCTGCTTTTTTCTTTACTGGTCTTTGCGGTAGTTATAACTCCGGCCATAGCTGCTTTTAATATAGATCTTCATCCTGGTCAGGACCATCCTCAAGTCAAAGCGCTCCAACAACTTTTAAATAACAATGGTTACACCGTTACTATTTCTGGTGATGGTTCGAAAGGACTTGAGACTACTATCATGGGCCCCGCTACACTTGCTGCTCTTAAGCGTTTTCAGATTGCCAACAACATTAACCCAACTGGTGCTGTGGGGCCGTTAACTCGAATTGCTCTAAATCGAATATTAAATACCGCTTCGTCTAATACAAGTACAGTGGTTGCTCCAGTGACGAGCACTCAAGCCACCGCTGCATCGCCATTTGTTTTGATTGATCTTCAGCCTGGTCAGGAACATCCTCAAGTTAAAGTTCTGCAGCAGCTCCTAAATCAAAATGGTTATACTGTCGCAGTTACTGGTGAGGGCTCTAAAGGTCTAGAGAGTACGGTTATGGGTCCATCTACTGTTATGGCGCTCATACGCTTTCAGTTCGCCAACAACATTAACCCAACGGGTACTGTGGGGCCGTTAACCAGACTGGCCTTATTAAAAATGCAACTCAATAACCTACTCGCTCTCATCTCGTCTGGTAGTACTGCGAAACCAACAGTAACTAGTCCAACCGCCACTTCAACCACCACAACTGTGGTCAAGAAGAAACGTTCTGGTGGTGGCGGCTCTTCTGGCGGCGGCGGAACAACAGCTCCAGCTTCAGTCCCGGCAGCTACTTTGACTGTCTCATCTAGTACGGTTGCGTCTGGTACAGCAGTGACTGTTGCTTGGTCTTCAACCAACGCCACTTCATGTACTGGTACCAACTTCAGTGCCGGCGGTGCCACCTCTGGCTCGACGGTGGTTAACCCGACCGTCTCTACTACTTACTCAGTTTCGTGTACAGGAACTGGCGGCACTGATATTGAATCAGCTACAGTGACCGTCTCTACTACTTCAGCGCCGGTAGCCACATTCTCAGCTTCGCCAACTACCGTTGCTTCAGGTGACCCGGTTATTTTGGCTTGGTCTTCAACCAATGCTACTTCATGTAGTGGTACTAACTTCAATACCAGTGACAGTGCCTCAAGTTCAGTGACGGTAAATCCTACAGTTACTACTACCTACACTCTGACTTGTACCGGCGCCGGTGGAACCGATGTCGAAGCTCGAGAAGTAACTGTGAGTGGGACCAGTAACATTACTCTGTCGGTGGGGGCTAGTCGTGTTAGTGGTGTGGCACCGCTAGCTGTCTTCTTTGACGCGACTGAGACTACTGACACAGATACCACACAACCATTTAGTGATTTGGAATATCGTTGGAACTTTGATGATGCATCTTCTGGGACTTGGGATTTTGGTGCTCGTCCCGGAGTCAGTAGTCGTAATGAAGCCACTGGAGGTATTGCCGCCCACGTATTTGAAACACCCGGTACTTACACAGTTAGTGTGGATGTAACCGGCGAATCTGGTACCGAGTCAGATGTGATAACTATTACAGTAACTGACCCAGATACGGTATTTGCTGGAACGGCCACTCGTTGTATTTCCAGAGTAGGTGATTTTACTGGTTGCCCAAGTGGAGCCGAGCAGGTGACAACTACCGACATGGCAGTAGCTGAAAGTCATATTGCAACCGGCCGAAGAATTTTGTTCAAGAGAGGAGAAGCCTGGGGAGCTTCAATAAATATGGACGGCATAAATGGTCCGGGTATCTTGGGTTCATATGGCACTGGTGCTTCACCGACCTTTACTAACCTTTACACTGGCGGTTCTGGTGTGAGTGATTGGCGGACTATGGATCTTGATTTTGTGCGTCCAATTGGTGCGGATCTTTATACTACGGCGGTTGAAGTGGTGCATCCATCAAGTCGGTTTACTTTCCTGCGTGTTAAGGCAACGGGGGCTGGTACTGGTGCAGATGGCAGCTTTATTGCTTTTGCAATGAATATATTTGATACACCATCGTCAGTTAATCAACATGTCGAACACGCCATTGTTGATTCAGAGATTACAGATGGACGGTACGCCTTTTATGGGGCTGGTGACAAGTTAGCCTTCATGGGTAACTATCTTTATTCTTCTGGAGATAACCAACACGTCTATCGTTCCTTCTATGCCAACAAAGGTGTTAATAGTAACAATACCTTCGCCGGTGGTGGTGATGCTGGAGGCTGGGGTCCAATTTCCTTGGTCAAGCAACATGCACCAGACCAGCCAGGAGCTTATAGTGAGTATCTACATTGGTCTGACAATCGCTTTGCTCCAACTAACGTATACGTATCACTTGGCTTTGGTTCAGAAAACTCAATTACAGATCAGCGTCTGCGTCATGTGGTGGTGGAAAGAAATTGGTTCTCGGCTCAGTACAACGCCCAACTCGGTGTTAATATGTCATCTGGATACGACTACACCGTCCGCAACAATCTCTTTGTGATGGATAACTTCTGGGGTACTGGTGTCCAGGTGCAGCACACTACCACTGGTCCAGTTACAGACCAGGTAGAAATTTATAACAATACTTTCTACAAATCTGACGGTAGTGGCAATGGCATGGATGCTATTCAGGCTATGGATTCGGTTACTAATGTCGTTATTAGAAACAACTTGGCCTATGCTCCAAATACATCTAGTCCGGTCATGGTGTCATTGCTAGGAGGAACTACGGTGACGGAGTCAAACAACTCATCTGATACCCAAGTAAGAACCGTGTCCCCAGGCTTCCTTAGTGCTACTCCGACCACCTTGGCCCACTTTGATTTGTTGGCTGGTAGCTACGCCAGAGACGCAGGCTACAACGTCCCTGTTTACTCTGACCTCCTAGACCGACTACGACCACAAGGAGCTTCGTATGACTTAGGTGCAATAGAAGGGGAGTAAAGGACTCACTCTCAAAAACACCCACCAAGCTACCGGCTAGTGGGTGTTTTTAGTATCCAAAGTGAGTAGGTTGGCTCCAGGATTGACTTTTTAGTAAAATGTGCTATCATATTAAATATATGGAAGTCCGCTCATGGTCACAACTTGTT
>CAZBJN010000080.1:0-3270 GCA_964492305.1 uncultured Candidatus Saccharibacteria bacterium
ACACCACTGACGCCAGGAGCAGTGCTCTTGCTAGCTGGAGGTCTTGAGTTACTAGGACTTCGGTTCTTGTTTACGGATCGTCTCTTGGGGCGAGGTAAAGGGGAATAGTACCTGCAAAGGACCTATCTGCAAAGGACCGGCCTAGGCAAGAAGAAAGCCGCAAACCCTCTGGGTTTGCGGCTTTTTCTATGCTAAACAAGGCTATAATCACTCAAATGTATTGACATTTACCTATAACTATGCTATTATATACACAGTAAAGCCTCATCCCGAGGCCAATAATAGGAGTTCCCAACATGCGCATCAGCTACCCGATCTTCTTCGCCATTTTGTTTCTTGCCGCCTATGCTGGCAAGTCCTTCCTGGCAGAGGAATTGTCCTCCGTTCGCTCCCAAATGGAGCCGCGGGTGGTCGCTGAAGTGCAGTAATCGCTCTCGACCCAGCCGCCCCAGACAAAACTGTCTTCGGGCGGTTTTGTTTTGGCTAATTACCCAGATAAGCTCTGTAAAATATGGCTAGAATCAGCATATATATTGACTTATATCAATAAATATGCTTATATATTAAGCAGTAAAGTCTCATCCTGGGACTAAACAGGAGTTATTTCCATGAACAAACAAAACGCTGTCACACTTTTTTTGTTTCTGTGTTTTCTGGCGGTAATGTCCTTTATGGGCTTGGGAGTTGGTTTTTTTGATTATTCCTTTGCAACTTGTCAGTCACACAAGGGTCCGAACATAATTGATGTGGTTGAGATGAATGGAAGTACGGAACTTGTACTTACTTGCAAAGACGGGAGCAAGTTTGAGGTCTTTAAATAACCTTCTCCACCGCCGCCCCAGACAAAACTGTCTTCGGGCGGTTTTGTTTTGTCTTAGGAAGGTTGACTTTTCGGCTCCATTTGGTACTGTAGGCGGGTTCCAACCTCACGCGGGAAGAAGTGTCACCCGCACAAAAAACCGAAGCGAAGCACAAGTTATTGGGGCTGGGAACCTCTGTTAAGGACGGCCGTTACCTTTCTTTACAAGAGGTTCTCACAAACGCACATCAAGTGCGTCTTTGTTAGTTCCGCAAAAGCATTACTAAAAAATAAATTAATATGTCACGTTCACTCTATAAAGGACCATACATAGACGAAAAGTTACTGAAGAAGATCGCCGGCAAGAAGCCCGGAGAGAGTGGAATCATCAAGACCTGGTCACGCGATAGTGTTATCGCCCCAGAAATGGTGGGATTCACGTTCGGAGTTCACAACGGTAAGGACCACATTCCAGTTATCGTTGCCGAAGAAATGGTAGGACACCGCCTTGGAGAATTCTCTCCAACTAAGAAGTTCCACCGACACGGAGGTAAGATGCAAAAAGAACTAGAACAGAAGAAGAAGGAAGCCGAAATCACAGCCGCTAAGGCCGCGAAGACAACAACAGCAGCTAAGAAGTAGGAATATATATTATGAAAGCATTTCTAAAAAATTACCGCCAATCACCTCGTAAGGTCCGCTTGATCGCTGACGTTGTTCGAGGCAAGCAGGTAACAGCCGCTCTAGCTACACTACAGTTTGTTGATAAGCGCGCTTCAGGACCATTTGCTAAAGTTATCCAGTCTGCTCTTGCTAACGCTGTTTCAGCCGGCAAGGACCCAGCTCGTCTCTTCGTAGCAAAGGTATCTGTCGATAAGGGAGTTACCATCAAGCGATTCATGCCACGTGCACGCGGATCAGCGTCACGTATTAACAAGCGAAATAGCCACATTACCGTGGAACTAGGCGAAAAATAATACCTATGACACACGTAGCACATCCATATGTACAGCGCATCGGTGTTAACCGCGACTGGAAGAGTCGATGGTTCACGACAGATGCCAAGAAGTTCCGCGAGTACATTCGCGCAGACGCAGCTATCCGAAAGCTTCTCGAAAAGAAATTGAAGGGAATGTCTATCGATACAGTTGAGATTGAACGAAGTCAGAAGGATCTTCGCATCATCATCAAGACTGCTCGCCCAGGACTAGTTATCGGCCGCAGTGGAGAAGGGGCAACCAAGCTCAAGAAAGAGCTCGACATGCTACTTCGCACACTTAAGCTCATCGATAAGCCAGAAATTAAGCTCGATGTAGAAGAAGTACGTTCACCAGAATCTAGTGCCAACATTGTCGGACAAATGATTGCCGAAGGACTTGAGAAGCGTCTCACATTCCGTCGCGTTATGAAGCAGACAATCGAAAAGGTAATGGCTAACCGTGACGTAGAAGGAGTTCGTATCATTCTCGGCGGCCGTCTCGGCGGAGCAGATATGGCTCGAAAAGAAGAACTTAAAAAGGGTCGAATTCCACTCCAAACACTCCGCGCAGATATCGACTTTGCACGAGTAACGGCTCGTCTTCCATACGGCGCAATTGGAATCAAGGTTTGGATTTACCGAGGTCAAGTATTCGCAGATCGCAAAGCTAATCCAGCTGAAGCCGCTCCACGAACTGCAAGACCGGCTCGCAACGCATAATTGAATTCTGTATGTTATTTCCAAAAAAAGTAAAACACCGAAAGTGGCAAACTGGCCGCAAGAGTGAAGCCAAGCGCAACACTCCAGATACACGTGGTATCACTGTATCTTTCGGCTCATTCGGACTGAAGGCAACTTCACAATCTCGAGTACGTTCAAACCAAATCGAAGCAGCTCGTCGAGTTATCTCACGAACCCTCGGTAAGACAGGAAAAATTTGGATTCGAATTTTCCCAGATCAGCCAATTACTAAGAAGGCGGCCGAAGTGCCGATGGGTAAAGGAAAAGGAGATCTCGATCACTATGTGTTTGAGGTAAAACCAGGCCGTATCCTCTTTGAAGTAGAAGGTGTGCCAGAAGATTTGGCCAAAGAAGCATTCCGAAAGGCATGCGCAAAGCTCCCATTACAAGGTAAACTCGTGCGTCGCGAAGAGACACGAGCATAATCACGCAAGCTATATGACAAAAATGTCAGAAATCAGAAAAAAAACTGAAGCGGAACTCGTTGAGATGGTTACGGCCGCTCGTGAGACCCTCCGGGCTGAGCGTTTCAAGGATCGATTCAGTCGAAAGGCGAACATCATCCAGAACGCCAAGCGAGATGTTGCTCGTGCCCTCACTCTTTTGTCAGCACAGCGACATAATAAAGACGCAAAATAATGAGTATGACAACTGAAAACACAACAGTACCAAACCGTCGTACACTTCGCGGCACTGTGGTCTCTACAAAGATGCAAGACACTATTACGGTAGCAGTCGAGCGTTACGTACA
>CAZBJN010000081.1:0-3213 GCA_964492305.1 uncultured Candidatus Saccharibacteria bacterium
CGTAGCGGAGAAAGAGAGAGGCGAGTGGGTGAAAAAGTCCGGTGGACTTTTGCAAGAGGTTGTCGACAGATTATGAGGCGTCAACCGAAATAATATGTCATACAACCTGAACAGAATCTGTAAGATTCGAGAACACTTAGTAGATTTGGAGTCGGAGACGAACAAATATACTTAGTGATTCGTGGCCGAGCTCGCCCCCAACATGTGACCGTCAGGATCAGCCCGCCCTCAAGCACCTCGTCTTGTTTACAATCACCACAATGCTCCTATAATGAAATCAGGATAAGTTCCGTTGTTTGTCATCAACCAGGAGACTCTCATGAAAAGCACGTCTTTGTTTTTGTCAGTACTGTGTCTGTCTACGGCAGCTTCAGCATATGCACCGCTCAGTGAAGAGAGCCAGCTGCTTGATCAGTTGTTAAGCAAGGCAATCGTTTTACCTAACACCTCCTCTGAGAGGGTCCATATCACTAAGTATGAACATGGACTCGTCTTGCTCTGTTTTCCGGGGCACAGAGCTTCCTTTAGTTACTTGCGAGTGGACCACACATTGTTTGAGAGATATGGCAGCGATTTACTCTTATTTTGTGAGAACGGTCGCTTTAGTATCGGGAGACTGTGATGAAAACCCTCTTCGTCTTTCTTCTTCTGGTCTTGGGTTGTTCCGAGTTAGCCTCAGGTACTGCCCCAGACTATCAACTCTTGAGTGCGGAGAAGTTCTCCAAACACACCAGAGCCAAGCTCATTTTGGTACGAAACGACACTCTGCAAGCTGTTGAAGTTGGCAGAGCCGATATTGGGTCGATGCTCATCTGTATCACACAGAAGGGCAGAGTGGTGGTGCAACCGGTCAAGACCTCAACGTTCAAGGAAAAAGATCATGCGTTGGTCCGCTGCCGGTATGGAAAGTTCCACTTCTCAAATGCTTCTATCTGAAGCAAAAAAACGAGCTGCACTTGCAGCTCGTTTTCATATTATTTTTATTTACCTGCGACAATATTGGAACGGACTTTGAGTTGAGTACTGCGGTGTTTGTCTAGCTTTGGTAGACGAATCTCAAGTAGACCATGCTTCTCTTGGGCCTCAGCTTCATCAATCACTACTTCTTCAGGTAGCACGAGGGTGCGGGTGAATCCTCCCCAGAATAGTTCACGATGGAAATAGTTGTCGTCGTTGGTTTCTTGGTATTCTTCTCGAACGCCACGGATAGTAACCATATCGCGGGTAATAGAGATGTCTAGGTCAGTCGGACTTACGCCAGCTACTAGAGCCTTTATGATAATCGCTTCGTTGGTCTGGTACATATCAACCGGTAGTTCACCTTCTTGTTGGCTGTGCTCGCCCTGTGCATCAGCGTCCCACTCCTCATCCTCGGCAAAGGTTTCAGCTCCTTCTTCAACTTCGTCACCAAAACGATGCTCTTCATCAAGAATGCGATCGTAATCTTGGGCTGGAACTGAGCCGGTGAGTCGTTCTAGGAATGATGGTTTTTTCATAAAGTTTTATTTACGTATGAGTGGGCGCTTGGTTACTTCTAATAATTTTATCTTTTCGAATAAAAGGAACAGGGCTACTATTCCCATCCAGACAAAGAGGAAGATGATTAGAATTCCTCCTCCACTTGCTTCCATTATAAAAAAGTTAAACAAAGCATGCAATAAAATAGCAATGAACAACCCAAAGGTGCCAAACGCTACTTTGGCTGCTGTGCTGCGATAAAACGCAAAAGCGATAAATACCCCGATGGTCGCCGAAGCGAGCACATGGAGCAGTGTAGCGCCTAGAAAGCGGAATGAGCCAGTGACTGCAACGGTTACATAGTCTCCAGCAGAGAGGGGATTTAGCATGAAGAGGGTGTTTTCTAGAGCGGCAAACCCAAGCGCAATAGTGATGAGGTAAATGATGTAATCAATTGGCTCGTCAACCGCCTTATTCCAAAAGATGATTATCAAAGCGGCTGCGTACTTAAGTACTTCCTCGATAATCACCCAGACAAACATCACGTTATTACCGGTGTAGAGGTCGATAGCCATTTTTTGGAGAGGGAGAGCTAGAGGAACAACCATCATGCCAGCCAAAAAGGTGATGATGATGAGGATAATTGGTTCTGGCCTTTGTCTGTCTTCGTGGAGCCAAAACCAAAGCCAAAAGAGTATCGGGATTAGTCCCGCTAAGAAGGCAATAGCAAAATCAGTTGAAGCCATACTCAGTACATTGTACCAGGTGTGACTTCAACTGAAGTTGTGTTTATTGAAGCTCAGGGGATTAGGATTTTGGCCACTTGGCTACCATAAGCATGTCTGAATCCTTCATGTTTGCTGGTAATTCTTGCCAGATAGTCTCGGTTACAAACGGCATGAATGGGTGCAGGAGTTTGAGGGAGGTGGCTAGATAGTGATGAAGCATTCGTTGACGTGAAGCACGTTCCGCTCCGGTGGCTGCTAGTAGGGGCTTAGACTCTTCAATAACCTGGCTCGCGAAGTGGTCCCAGACAAAGTGGTAAATCTTTTCGGCAGCGAGGTCAAAGCGGTCTTTCTCCATGTCAGAGTTAATCTCGGCGACCATCGGGTGCAAAAATTCATTTTCAAATTTTATATCAGCTTCGGTATGTTCAACTGGTGGTACATAGTCTCCAGTATTATCGAGTACAAAGCGAGTGATGTTCCAGAGCTTGTTGGCAAATTTCTTGTAAGCATTTACCTTGTCCGGGTCTAGGTTCATGTCTGTACCTGGTACGTTGTTCACTATAAGTCCCATACGGAGAGCGTCCGTACCATACTTATCTTGAATTTCACTTGGGGCAATTACGTTGCCTTTACTCTTACTCATCTTCTTGCCGTGTTTGTCACGCACCATACCGTGTAGATAGATTTTTTTGAATGGCACTTCTCCTGTGCAGTACAAGCCAAGCATTACCATGCGAGCAATCCAGAAGAATAAGATATCCTTACCAGTCTCCATTACCGAAGTGGGGTAGAAGTTCTTAAAGTCATCGCTTTTGCCGCCAAAATCAGTGGTAGCAAGCGGCCATTGGCCAGAAGAGAACCAAGTGTCAAAAGTATCTTGCTCTTGTTCAACCTTGCCGCCACACTTGGTACAGGTAGTGATAGTGTTATCAATATCTACCATGCCGTGGTGGCAGTCTACACAGACCTTGGCAGGAATTGGAATACCCCAAGCGATTTGGCGGGCAATTGGCCAGTCTTCGATATT
>CAZBJN010000082.1:0-3093 GCA_964492305.1 uncultured Candidatus Saccharibacteria bacterium
ATATCATCGTCCTCATGCAGAAACCCAGTGATGCCGACAAGGCACTCATTGAGCAAGCTTTTGACCTGGCTGAAAAAGCCCACTCTGGACACAAGCGTTACTCAGGCGAACCATACCTCAACCACCTCACTGCCGTCGGGGCCAAGCTCGCTGAGATGGGTATGGGAGCACGCACCATTGCGGCCGGCTTACTTCACGACACCATTGAAGACACAGACGTCACGGCTGAAACAGTACGTGAGCAGTTCGGTGAAGAAGTTCTGTTTTTGGTTGAAGGGGTGACCAAGTTGAGTTCCGTTCGCTACTACGGCTCAGACCGTCATAACGAAAGTCTTCGTAAATTATTTGTAGCGACTAGTCAGGACATTCGTGTACTAATCATCAAGCTGGCTGACCGTCTGCATAACATGCAGACTCTCAACCACGTACCAGCTGAGAAGCAGCTGCGTATCGCGCGTGAGACTCTAGAAATTTATGTACCAGTTGCCCACCGTCTTGGTATGGGTCGGGTGCGTAAGGAGCTAGAAGACCTAGCCTTCCCGTACGTATATCCTGAGGAGTATGACCGAGTCAGTAAACTCCTCCAAGCCAAAGCTGGTAAATCAAACGAACTTCTAGAGCGTGAACGTAAAGTACTCCAAAAGCGTCTGGCTGAAATTGGACTACTTGATTTTAAAACCTCATACCGCGTCAAAGGACTCTTTAGTCTTTACCATAAACTGAAACGCAAGGAGTGGGACATCACCGCTGTGTACGACCTACTCGCTATGCGAGTGGTCGTACCAACTGTCGAAGACTGTTACCGTACCCTCGGTATCATTCACAAACTCTGGCGACCACTACCAGGACGTGTAAAGGATTACATTGCGTTTCCAAAACCTAACGGTTACCAATCACTCCACACTACTGTTGCCACTCCAAACGGCGTGATTTTGGAAATCCAAATTCGGACTGAGCGTATGCACCATGAGTCTGAGTTTGGTGTGGCCTCACACATCAGTTACAAAGAAGTAGTAATTGACGGTAAGCCAGTTGAAGGCCAATCCCGCTTCTCCAGTCTCATCCCTTCCCTATTTAGACCATTTAGTAAACCGAAGGAAGAGAAGGCAGAAATTAAAGAAACCAAAGCCGCTCCCCACCGCGACAAAATTCCTCGTTGGATTGCCCAGATTGGACAGACTCATACCAAAGACAAATCAACTACGGCAGAATTCGTGGCTGACGCTCAGACCGACTTCTTCAGTAACCGTATCTTCGTCTTTACACCAGTTGGTGACGTGGTCGACCTTCCAGTCGGTGCTACGCCAGTCGATTTCGCCTATGCTATTCACTCAGAGGTGGGAGACCACATCTTTGGCGTAAAAGTAAACAAAAAGCTGGTTCAGCTTGATAGCGAACTAAAGAATGGAGACATTGTTGAAATTGAAACTCGTAAATCTAATCAACCGACTGCCAAGTGGCTGACATTTGTGAAGACCTCACTAGCGCGCCGCCGCATTAAAGCCGCCCTTGAACACAAGGAACAGCAATAACATAAAAAGACCGGGGGCACAGCCCCCGGTCTTTTTATTTATCTCTTATTTGAGACAGATTCTACTCTATACTCCAAAATTTCTAATTGAGTAGAGTCCACTTTCATCTTCATCCTTTGATGCTGGAGCTGGTGCCGGTGGCACAACCGGTTCAGGTACCGGTGACATTACTGGTGCTGGCGTCTCTACTACCGGCGAGACCATTACATCACGCTCTACCAAGTATGGATTTGGTACCGCTGGAGCAGCGTATGGCTGCACATCGTGTGGCAGTACTGGAGCTGGCGCCGGTGCTGGTACATACTCCTGAATTGGAGTCGGGGCTGGTGCATATGTTTGAGACTCAACTGGCCTTTGCATTGGTACAGGTTCAGGAGTTGGCATAGCTGAATGATTTCCAATCGGCCCGGAAGTAAACGTCGGCACAAAGGTCGACATTGGTGCTGGAGTCGGCGGAGCTACTTCTGCAACTGGCTCTACTGGAGTGACCTCAGTCAACACCTCCTCATCAGTCACATCAGCGGCTTCGCGACCAGTATCATCTTCTGCTACTTCAAGCGGTGTATGAGTCGTTAGAGTGGCCATAGCTGCGGCTGGGGCTACTACAGCCTGCTCTACCTTCATCCGGGTCAGCATACCCTCTAGATCGTCTACTGAGAAGTAATCGATAGTGAGACGTCCACCGTAATCAGTCTTTTGAATCTGTACGCGGGTGCCTAGGGTCTCCATAAACTTCTTTTCAATTTCAATCAGTTCAGCATCAAACTCACCTGGGTGCTTCTTGCGGACTTTATCAGTCGCAATCTTGCGCACAATACGTTCTACTTCACGTACCGATAGCTTCTTCATGAGAATCTCCCGGAAGACTACGTCCTGTTCTTCTGGACGATCGTTTAGCATAAGGAGAGTACGAGCGTGTCCTTCGGTCATTTCTGCTTGGCGGAGCGCGCTTAGCATGTAGTCTGGCAGTGCGAGTAGACGAATTGAGTTTGAGACGTACTCACGACTTCGTCCCACCTTCTTGGCTACTTGAGTATGTGAGAGTCCAAACACATCAGCCAGCTGACGAAATGCTAGTGCTCGATCAACTGCATTGAGGTCTTCGCGCTGCAAGTTTTCGATAATCGCAAGCTCAAGCTTCTCTTGTTCACTGTCTTCACCTTCACGAATAATCACTGGTACTTGTGAAAGTCCAGCGAGCTTACTAGCGCGTAGACGGCGCTCCCCAGCAATGAGCTCGTACTCCGTATAGAACGTACCATCTTCTCGTTGAATCTCTTTTCGCGTTACTGTCAGCGGCTGCAAAATTCCGTACATCCGTACCGATTCAGACAACTCCCGTAATTTTTGTTCATCAAACTCTCTCCGTGGTTGAAACGGATTTGGAACAATTTTCTCAACCTCTACCCAAAATATTGAATCTCCCTGAAATGCCATAGAAAAAACTGCCAATAATTACCTCCACAAAGCTCCCGCTCTGTCTTAATTTACATTCTATCACACCCCTCCCAGGTACGCTGTTTATAACTTTTCAATTATCTGGTAGACTGTTGCGCACTGC
>CAZBJN010000083.1:0-2894 GCA_964492305.1 uncultured Candidatus Saccharibacteria bacterium
GGTTGGGATGAGGTTAAACTCAAGACCTACTCACAACGCTCAAAGGAGACGGCCAAGGACTATCGTTACTTCCCAGACCCAGATATTCCAAAGATAAATACAGAGTCATATGAGTACTTTAGCAAAGCTCGTCTATCCGAGATATTGCCAGAATTGCCTAGTAATAAAAGGATAAATTACGAAAATATCGGTTTGCCGAGTAATCAAATTGAGCTCGTAATATCAGTGCATGAGATAGATAAAATGTTTGCGGAGCTCTATGTAGCATACTCCACCAAGAATCCTGAGTTGCTTAAGCTTGCTGCCAACTACCTAACATCAGACGTGATTGCTCTCCTTGGAACCGACGGGTCAGCCCATATCGTCCTCTCGACTAAGCACTTTGCTGAGCTTATGGAGATGGTTGTAGACGGCAGTATTAACTCACGTGTGGCCAAAGATTTGCTTAGTGAGCTGATCTTTAAGGATGAAAGCCCAAAGGCAATGGCTACTGCTAAGGGACTCATGCAGTCATCTGATCCTGCCGCTTTGGCAGCTCTTGTAGCAGAGGTAATTGCAGAGAATCCGACTGTGGCAGCGGAATATCTCGCCGGAAAGGAGACTTCTATCCAGTTCTTGATTGGACAGGCAATGAAGAAGTCTCGCGGCACAGCGAATCCTGGAGTGCTCATGCCACTTCTCAAGAGCGCTATTGAAGCCACGAGATAAGCTTCAATCATATACACATCTCGGGTAAACAGACGGCTTCTACTTAGAGGCCGTCTGTTATACTTATGGGATGAAGGAGGTAACCATCAATGGGGTATCGTATTTGCCTGCTGTTGCGCTCGCAAAGCAGTTTCGTTATACAACCGATTATATCGGCCAACTTTGTCGTGCCAAAAAGGTGGACGCTCAGCTGGTGGGGCGCAGCTGGTATGTGAATCCCTTGTCGCTAACTGCTCACAAGAGTGCCAAATATGCTAAGACTAATTCATCCGAGAAAAGTATACAAAATAAGGATAAAGTTGAGATATCTCGGATAGACGTGGAGCCTATTTTGGCGAAAAACACTATCAAGGCTACTAATGCTGCACCACAAAATTTCGCTCGTCGCATCGAGTGGCAACCGGCCAGGTACGAAGATGATGAGAGCGATTTGTTTCCAGTAGTAAAAAGGGAAATAAAGCCTGTACGCGTTCATGTTGGGCTCGCTGATTCTACTCCGGTCTCTATAAAGACTACTGGAAAAGTGATTGATCTGGTGGCGGAAGAGATGCCAACGGTGTCATTAAAGGGTAAATTAAGCATTTCCTCACTCGAACAGGACTTTGATGAGCTTACTGAGGAGATTTCAAAAAGAGAAGTACCTCAGGATGCTTTTGAGCCTAAAGCGATACAAAATTCCCTTACTAAGCCCTCAAATCGGCCTATGGTGAAGCATTTTCATAGTTCAATGCCTAAACTACCCGTGCAAACAGCGGTAGTGGTTAGCAAATCTGCCGAAGCTGTTGTTGAGGTAGACAGTGTTCCATATCAGGCAATTAAAATTACCTACACTATAGCAAGTGTCACCCTTGCTCTTGTCCTCATCATGGTGCTTTTTGCTGAGAGTTATGTCCGAGCAGATGCCCTCACTTCTGAGTCTGGACTCGAGTTTTCTACCACTGCTTTTTCTGCTTTAGTGAGTCATTTTTTGCAATAAGTTGTTAACATAAATTTTCTTTAGAATACCCTGATTTAGCTTTATAATTAAAGTTAAAGCAGTATGTCGACACACGTAGAAATAGACGGAATATCTTTCCTCCACATAAAAGATGCCGCGAAGGCGTTTTCGTATTCCCGCGACTACGTAGCTCGTCTCGCGCGTGAAGGTAAAATCGTCGCGACTCAAGTCAATCGTCAGTGGCTCGTCGACGCTGTCTCTCTCCAAAATTTTGCTGAGGCTTCCGAGCTCGAGCAATCTGTCCGGAAGCGACAACTCAGTCTTGAGCGGAAGCACGAGCAAGTAGTCAAGCAAAAAGCGAAGGAAGTCAAAAAGGAACTTCATGCAAAATCAAAGTCAATCAACCTGCACGCGCAGGTAGTTGCTGCGTCCGTACTCTTCCTCGGACTTTTTGCTGGGGCTGGGGTATATACGATGTCTTCTTTGCTTTCAGCTCCGAACACGACTACGTCAGTAGCAAACTTGGGAGCGGTGTCACCGACTGAAGAAGTTTATGTTGAAGAAATTCCTCTTGCCACAGTCACCCCGCAACCAACTACTTTGTACTCAAGTGAAATTGAGCAGCCGCTCTTTGTGGTAGAGGAGGAGATTAGGACTTTGTCTACTTCAGACGTTGAAGGAGTTTTCTTGCTTGGTCGTGATGGGGAGGTGCGGACAGCGGAGGATGTTGCTGCGTTATTTTCGGATGATGTTGAGGTGGAATTTTTGGAAGACAACACTGGTGTTGTGAAGTACCAGGACGATTCAGGGTCGGTGGTCGAGTACCCATTTGTATCTTTGCCAACCGGACAGAGTAATCACACAGCGACCGCCTCGACAAGCGTGTCCCTTGAGGTCATATAAAATTTATGAATTGCGCTCTTTTACAAACACTACGAACTAACATACTCCTCCTTATGGTTGGAGTAATGTTGTTTGTAGGGCCACTTCAGGCTAGCGCTCAATTCAACCCCGAAATAAACTACCAAGGTAAGCTAACAGACGGCACTGGCGTCGCTGTCCCAGATGGAACATACAACATCAACTTCTGGTTGGTACCAACTTCTGGTGGAGCCACTTCAACTGCCGTTTGGAGTGAAGCTCGCACTGGCGGTAATCAAGTTCAAGTCACCGACGGACTCTTCTCAGTTATGCTCGGAGAAGTCTCTACCTTGGACTCCGTAGACTTTAATCAAACTCTCTACCTAGC
>CAZBJN010000084.1:0-2839 GCA_964492305.1 uncultured Candidatus Saccharibacteria bacterium
CCCGCCTTGATCAGCACCAACTGTAACTACAACATCGACTGTCCAAGTCTCGCCACTAGCCAGCACTGGAAGATTCCAAGTTAGTGGTGCAGTAACTGTTGGAGCAATTGAAGCAGACACGTAAGTAAGACCGGCAGCTAGTGGGTCGGTAACAACTGCGCTCGTAGTTACGGCTGGGCCATTATTGGTAACAGTCAGAGTGTACGTAACAGTAGCTCCCTCAAACGGGGTCTCGCTGCTAACCACTTTTGTAATCGACAAATCAGCATTATTTGGTGGTATTTCACAGTCATTATTCCAGATTGCTTGTCCAGCAGCCGTCCAGTTCTTTCCTAAATACTCTCTAGCTTCCCATACCGCATCCTTTCCATGTCCAACTTTTTCATACCAGGTAAATGGCGGGATAATATCTCCCCAAGCCACGGTAATACCATCGAACCACACTGGTCCATTGTGTCCGCCATGACCACTAACAATCTTGGCACCGTCATCTGGTTTTGGCGACTCATAGGGGTTTTGATGTGATGCAGTGGCATGACAAATAGAAATCTTGGTCGCATCAAGATTTGGGTCAGGAGCTTCTTCGTCGCCCATTAGGTCTATAGTTACTATCACCATTTGGTCAGCTGGCTCATCTGAGTTGGCAGTTACTCGTACGAAGAGCTTGCCGGTACCGGCACCAGCCACAAAAATCTCGGTCTTGTCACCTATTTCATCCGTAGCGGAACCAGGAGAAGCGTTCTCGTCTTTTCCACTAACACTTCCCAGAACTTGCTCGCCTCCGTCATCTGTCCAGCCATAGGTAAAGCTATCATTTTTGTCTAGCAGCTCAGAGTCATAGTGCAAAACTACTTCTAGATTACTAAACCCAGACACATCAATTGAGGTAGATTCGTACGGAGTGTTTCTGTCTACCGCAACACCTGAATCTGTAAAAATGGTACTAGCCGCCTCTGCTACCAGCACCTGCACCGGCACCAGCGTTACCAGCAACGCAGCCATAATTGTAGCTGCTGCTATTTTTTTAAAAAAGTTCGTCGTGCGAGATATGTTTAACATAATATATATACTTAATAATTGAATAAGCCCCATTGCGTTATTAATAAAACCTCGGGCAAAACGCTAACAATTCCACGTGGTTTGTTTGGAGCCGCGTGATACGTATAATAGTACTACTATCTTTCAAGTTTGCAATTATAGGACACAAAATTTTATAAAAAGCAAATTGTGCCCCTTTTATTTAAAACGGCCCTTTGAGTACCAAGTGGCTACACTTACCTCCTTCTACCACTCCAGGCAGCGCCTGTGTATGTCGCAAAATACGCTCCTGCATTGAATGTTTCAGTTCTCCTAGCTCACGCATTGAGTATCTCTGCTCATAAATCCAAGGAAAGACCGCACAAGCAAAGAATTGTGCTGGCAGTGCGTTTTCCAAAACACCAATCACTCGCACTTTCTTCCCTCCTTCAATCATTCGCATATCTAGCTCGTTAAGTTCAGTTACATTCATTTCCCAACGGGTACCACGGATATCCTCCAGCATCATGAGCGGTAGCGGTACGCCATCCTCGGCACCGAGAAAAACGCCGACCAGTCGTCCTTCTTCTGGATTTTGCCAAAAACGCAGCTCTAACTTCTCTTGTGAGGTATAGTCCTTAGAAAAATTACCGATAGTTTTATCAAGGCTAAATCCAACTCCAGCCAGGTGAAGTAAAGATCCGCCCGCCAAACTCAAAATCATACTACTACCAAGAATCTTCCATAGTGGGTAACGGTAACCATGTTTGGTGTGCCGGAAGTTGTATACCGCAAAGATGACCATAACAGAAAACACTGTAATCCAAAGATATGGCAAGACATCAATCATAAAGGCCAAAAACGATGTATGGGTCACTTCATAAAAAGAATACTGGCGGTGCATTACCACAAAAAGCGTCACAGCAATGGACATGGCGCCCAAGAGCACAGTCATAAACCACAGCACCCACATAGCATACTCTTTACTACCAATTATAAGCTTGGACTGTGGACACAGTGCATCTTTTTCAATTCTACTTAGAACCTGACTCTTTAAATCATGTTGGTTTGGCTGTGATGTTTCCATATCTGTTATATACGCAGTGCGTTTTGGTTTAGTACATTATAAAGCTGTTTCTTGCCACGGGAAATGAGCGTTCCAACTGAACCAGTTGGAATCTTCAAAATATCTGATATTTCCTCGTACTCTTTGTGCTCAAAATACCGCAAAATCAATACCTCACGGTATTTTTCATCAATTTCCTCCATAGCCCGACCGAGCTCCTCAGCATTTACCTCTTTATCAAATGCCGCCTCAACGCCCTCATCTTTGCTCTTAAGAAGAGTGACCACCTCTTCGCCGTCGGCAATAAGGTGACCTTCGGGACGAACGTTTTGTTTACGATACCAACTAATCGCTTCATTATGAGCAATACGATAAATCCAAGAAGAGAAGGAAAGTGAGGTATCGAAACTATTTAAATTCCTGTATGCCTTAATAAAAATCTCTTGCATGACATCAGCTTGATCATCGTAATTACGCACACCTAGGCGGCCAATGTACCGCTTGAGCTTGGCTTCATAACGCTCAATAATAAAACCAAACGAGCTATGCTCCCTTAGAGTCATAGCCACTATTTCTTCATCACTGAGTTGAAACTCTGTATTATCCATAGGCGTAATACACTTATTCTAGCATCTTTGGTTGGCTTCTCTAGCACTATAACGTCACTCTCACTCTACAAATAATACGATTTATGTGCCATATACCGTTATCTAATCAATAGCTTGGAAACACCCGGTGTTAATAATTGGACCGGCT
>CAZBJN010000085.1:0-2608 GCA_964492305.1 uncultured Candidatus Saccharibacteria bacterium
CTTTCCTATAGATAATTACTTTAAATCAAAGGAAAAACTACACACTGTAGATTCATAATGCGGTACCTGATTCGGACACGAGTTCAATTCTCGTCATCTCCACCAATATAGAACATTAGAAAACCTTACTCATTGAGTAAGGTTTTCTTTGTTTTGGTATAATCAAAACATGAACACGAAACTATTTATTATCACTGGAGTAAACGGGATCGGTAAGAGCACTATAATCCCTGAACTCTCATCAAGACTTGATGAGACACAATATATAATTCATGACTTTGATGAACGTGGTGTACCTGATAACGCGGGAGCAAATTGGCGGGAGACAGAAATGGTTCACTGGTTTAACGAAGCAAGAAAAAATAACTCCGCTGACATAGCTACCATTGTATGCGGGTTTGTAAAAACCAGTGATACGGATTTTGCTAAAAACCAAGTACCTGACGTTACATTTGAGGTCTGTTTGCTTGATGCAGATGCAAAAACCATCGAAACCAGAATAATGAGTCGCTACCAGACACCAGAAAGTCTGGAGGAGTTGGAGCGTACCACTGGCAAAACACCAGAAAAGTTTGTGCAGGATAACATCTGGGTATCTGGAAAATTCCGCGGAGAAGCTAAAGAAAAAGACTTTTATATATTGGACACCACCAACAAAAACCCCAAGGAGGTATCATGCGATGCAATTGAATGGATTAAAAAATACTCTCATACTGATAAGTATAAAAGTAGAAAATACTCAATTGAAAATTATGATCCAAACTGGGCAAAACAGTATTTAGATGAGTCAGCAAAACTTACAAATGCTCTAGGCGACCAGATCGATTCCGTTGAACATGTCGGCAGTACTTCGGTACCAAACCTGGCTGGAAAACCTACAATCGATATCTTGGTAACCCTAGAAAACATCGAGACTGCTGACACCTTTCAAGGAACACTAACAACATTGGGCTACAAATTCCTTGGCCAATATGTGATGGAAGGTTCCCGTCTATATGTAAAAGAAGATAACGGGGTTAGGCACATAAATCTTCATTTCTTCCAAAAAGACCACACTCACATAGCTGAAATGATGAATCTGAGAAACTACCTGCGAGATAATCCAAACTTAATTAATGAATACAGCAATCTCAAACTAGAGCTATTCCGGAAATTTCCTGATGACTACGGATCATACCGAAAACACAAAGATGAGTGGATGAGTAAACTTATGAAAAATATCAAATAGTCTCTCACCACATATCAACAATCTTAAGAAAATTAGGACACTCCATTTCAATCAAAGAGGCTCTAACTTGGTACAAAGATTTACACAAAAATAAAAATCCTGACATTTTGTCAGGATTTTTATTTTGTGAGATGGGAGTGAGTGACCTGCGTCACTCACGTGGTAATCGAAAGGTCGGAGCTATGTTTTTCTTCTTTCCTGAAAGAAAAACAAGCGAGACGGCCGGTAAGTACTTATAAGCGTAGTGTATTAGTAACTTAGCATGTCAATTTCCGCCATATGTGTATACACATTACCCTTTCATATTGACTTTTTTGATATTTAATGTAGAATACTAAACAGCACCTATCCATCAACCATAGCAACCTTTGAAGGAGTTCTTCTCAATGAAAGACACCGAGCTGGCCAAAAGCCACTACAACTCGATACTGACCGACCCTCAGACCGCCAGGTCTTACGCCACAATCATCCGTGATTTCGTGAAAAACGGAACTACCAGCTGGGATGAACTCGGCTTCACCGACGCTGATGTCGCCGCACGTTTGCCGGTGGAAAAAGTCGCCTGACCGTCACCCGCCCCACGAGAAGCCTCCCGGCTCACACTCGTGGGGCTTTTCTTTTTCCTACCCCAACTTCTCCAACTTCCCCTTCCGTTTCACTATATTCTTGTAGTCCCACTGAATTTTCTCGGCTTTCTTAAGCCAGCGTTTTAGATCAACTTCGTTAATTTCCTTTACACCGTTATACAAAATCGAAGCATCTTTAAACTTGCCACTACCTGGCTCTAGATCTGACTCAGCAAAGTCCGCTCCGCTCCAAAACATCAGCCTCACCCCGGCCTTTAACTTGCTGTATCCAACAATCGGATTTCCATCAATAAACCACACCGGGTGGCTGTGCCAAACTTTACTTTCGGTCGCTTTTAGATTTTCATCAATCAACTTCATGAGAGCTGAGACAATCTTCTTGTCTCCTGCACTCTGTAGTTTGTTATATGACTGAATTTCTTTATTCATAGATTTTATCTAGTTACTCCGTACCGCATCAATACACCGCCAGTAGTGAGCGTCCTAGACTCAAGCAGTGAGAGCTTCTCAGTTGGCAAACCTTCTTCAAACAATTGCCTGCCCTTACCTAGAATCATTGGCGCAATACAAAGTCGGTACTCATCAAATAGACCTGCCTTAATTAGTGAATTGCAGAGCTTGCCACTCCCGAAGACAAATAAGTTGCCCTCGCCTTCTTGTTTTAATATCGTAATATCTGCAACAGCATCTTTGAGTATTTCAGTATTATTCCATTCAGCATTCTCAAGTGATTCTGAACAAACATACTTTTTCATACTGTTTACTCGGTCAGCTACCGGGCCAGTTTCGTTTC
>CAZBJN010000086.1:0-2600 GCA_964492305.1 uncultured Candidatus Saccharibacteria bacterium
CAGATGATGGTGAAAGGTTCCAAATTAAAGCTGGCAAGCCAATTCGCCTCCTCATGAAAAAATACGGCATCAACGTTCGTCACCATGAAGACCCGGTCGATGCGCAAATCCTTTCATGGAGGACCGATCTCCAAGCCTGACCCACACAGTCAAGCCCCTACACACAACCCCACGCATTCGTGCGCTGGGGTTGAATTATTTTTTAGATTTAAAAAAACTTTTGATTTTAAATATCAGCCTTTGTGACAGTGGTCCAAAGTCCCCAATCTGTTTTGCATCTTCGATTCTATACTCCCCCACCTTCGTCCGACGTAAATCAGACATAACAGCTGGGTAACCAAGCAGTCTTCCTACCTCTTCTGCTAATGAACGGATGTATGTACCACTCCCTACTTTGAACCGGACTTTCATTTCTAGACGTGGTCCGCTTTCAGTTTTTATTTCTTTAATTTCCAAAAGCTCAGTCTCGTAGACCTTCATCACCCGAAGCGGCACGTCTTCTACCACCTCTCCTTTCTCGGCTGCTTTGCGGGCGCGTTTATACATCGGAACGCCATCCTTCTTGATAGCGCTATAGGCCGAGACTGGTAGCTCTATCTCTCCTTCCATAGCTCTAAGTGCCTCTAGAACAGCTTCTTTACTGACATCACCAGCATATGGGCGCTCAGTCAGTATTTCTCCCACCATGTCCCCCGTAGAGCGCTGTTCTCCGAGCAGAATCGAAGCGACGTATTCTTTATCCAGTCCAACTAGCGGAGTCAATTTCTTAGTTCCTTTCTCTACCCCAATCAACATCAGTCCAGAAGCTAGTGGGTCAAGCGTGCCCGCATGACCCATCTTGCGCACGCCGGTTAAGCGCCGCAATTGGCGAATAACCGTAAAAGAACTAATTCCTTTCGGCTTATCAATTAGGAGTAATTCGGGTAAGACAGACATAACCCAAGTATTAATTTACAGTACCAACATTCCTGGGTTAACCACGAGGATAGTTCCCAAAATGAGCATCAAGACTCCACCAATAATTAGTGAGAGCTGAGCGTACTTGCCGCCATGAGACTCAAGGCGTGAGAAGCCCCAGATAGCGAGACCAAATACTACGAGGTCGTCAAACATGTAGCCTAAGGTATACACCAGGATGTACCACTGTCGCTGCATAAAATCTAGTCCGTTTAATTCAAGAATCTTGGTGTATGCCTGAGGGATACCAATTGAACAGGCAAACTCGATAATATTAACTGAGAACGCAATCACTAAAATCGCGATAATTGAAGTGATGGTAATTGGTGAGTCAATAATTTGTTTGAACTTATTAATAGTTCGAGACTGCGTATCAAGATCAGTGATGTCACACACGAGTGCGGCGTCTTTGTTTTTGTGCCAGCGCCAGATAAAGAAAGTTCCCCCACCAAGAGCCAAGAAGCCAACGAGCGGCGTCACAATTTGATCAAGCGCAACGAAGTCCCAAGTCTTGTACCAAACGTTCAAAATGAGGTTGTACATGATGGCCTCAGCCAACATAAAGACAGTGGCCAAGAAGACCATCTTCTTCTTACTACCCGCTTGTGAGAGCAGTACCAAGAAAGTGATAAGGACCCACATCGCACAAGGATTAAAGCCATCAATCACACCAAGCACGACAGAGAGTGAGAACAATGAGAACGAACGTAAATCAACAATGCCAAAGTACGGTAACTCAAATACAAACTGACTTGATACGTCTCCCTCTTCACACGATATTTCTGTACATGAACCACCTTTCTCTACGTCTTGAGCTGGCGCTAATTCAATGTGTTGTTCAACGGTGCGAATTGATGAGTCTTCAGCTCGTAAAAGTGCGGCCTTGATTGATTTTCCAGTTGTCTCTGGTCCATTAAATCCGAGGAACACTGACTCACCCACCACCGTGATTGGCGTCACTTTACTGAGTCCATGCTTGGCAGTCACTAAATCATAGAGACGAACAGCTTCGTCACTTTCTCGTAGGTTTAAGTACACGTACGGCAAATCTTCCTCTGCCAGCCAAGCAAACTGCTGCTTACAAAAACCGCAATCATCCCGACCAAACATATATATGACCGCCTCAGTTGGAGCTGGAGTCATTGGGACCTCCTCTGCGCTGGTCGAACTAAATGGGGTAAAAGCGGCAAATAAAAATACCCCGAGGGCGATCCACGCAAAAGACAATAATTTCATAGATGCCCAGTATATCAAAAAAGCCCCTTCCCTACACCACTAGTACCCGTTTAGCCAACCGTCCAAAGTACGAAGTCTCAGTATAGGCATGTTGTGACACCACTGCCCCAAACTTCTTTTCTATCAAGCGAAGCTCGGCCTCTTCCGCCAGGTAGTTAGGTAACACCCTTTCTACCTCAGCCCAGAAGTTTGGTCCGTGATTTAGTTCTTTAAGGTGACACAGCTCGTGCACAATTACGTAATCACAAAGGTGAGCTGGCAAGAAAATTAATCGGTAGTTGAAGTTCAGGTTCCCTAATGACGAACAACTACCCCAACGCCGTCGCTGGTTACGAATAGCCACCCGCTTGTACACAACACCACACAGTGGCGCAAAGTGCGCCAAACGCTCATGAATTAGAAGCCGG
>CAZBJN010000087.1:0-2531 GCA_964492305.1 uncultured Candidatus Saccharibacteria bacterium
GTCAAAGATGGCCTCAGCTTCTTTGAAAATCTCGAGCATGCGCTTACTGAACAGTTTGTTCAAGTGTGGGGTGCGGATGATGCCGTCGTTGTGCTCGCCGCAGATGTTGCCCTTGAACTTGATGGCGGTGTTGTAGAACTTCTCAGCCATTTTCTCAATAAGTATTGGGGTGGTCTTGTTGGTAAAGTCCAATAGGGGATAGAAGTGGAAGTGACCATTGCCACCGTGGCCATGCACGGCTGCCGTGACGTTGAATTCTTTGAGGAGCTTCTTGATTTCCATGAAGAACTTTGAAAGATGCTCTGGCGGTACGGTCATGTCCTCAAGGAAAGCGGCAGGACGACGGTTTGGATCTTGGAATTTAGATAGGGTGAAACTAGCGCGACGAACTTGCCACAGCATCTCAGCTTCAATCTTGCTGGTCACTACACGAGCGCGGGTCTTTTGGGTACTGATGGCTTTGACGATGTCTGCCTTTGGAGTTTTGGCAGTAGTCTCTTTGTCTAAGGTGATAAGAACAGTGAACTCTGGTGTCTTGCGGCCGTAGCGGATATGGAAGGTAGAGTACATATTGAGCATAGTACGGTAGTAGTCTACGCCAGACAGTCGCTTCTTGAAGAAGTCTGGGTTTTTGAGAGCTAGGTCAAAAGAAAGACCATCAAAGAGCTCGATGTTGATTGGGTTGTACTTAAGAGCATCCATGACGACCTTGGCTGCTTCTTGGAGGTCGAAGATAGGTACCACGAGTAATGTAGTGTCTTCTTGAATCTTCAGAGCGCGCATGGTGATGTTGGTGATGATACCAATTGTTCCTTGGCTACCAGAGATGAGGCGAGTGAGGTCAAATTTACCTTTACCTTTCTTGAAGGCGGCGACACCTTCTGGAAGTACATTCCAGAGTGAATACCCAGCAGTGTTCTTTTGGGTCTTTGGCTTGGCGGACTTAATTTCTTTTTCGTTCTTTTCAATCAAGGCAAAAATCTCACGAGTGATACGAGCGTACTCGTTCTTTTCTTTTACTAGAGATTTAAACTCGCGGTAGGTAAGGGGCTTTACGGTATAAGTGTGGCCATCACAGAGCACGACATCGAGTGAATCCACCCAGTCGGCACAATGACCGTAGCGGAGTGAGTCTGGGCCAGCAGCGTTGTTGCCGATAGAGCCACCGATACTGCAAATGTCTTTTGATGAAGTGTATGGGGGAAGGTAGGCGCCATGGCGCTTGAGCTTCTTCTCAACATCTCGCCACATCGCACCTGGTTCACAGGTAAAAGTAATAGTGTCTCGCTTCTCAATCACTTCGCCGATTTTGTGCAAGTGAGCGCAGACATCTACAACAATGGAGTCAGTGAGTGACCCACCAGAGAGTCCGGTACCAGCGGCGCGTGGTGTAAGAGAAAGGGAACTGAAGCGCTTGGTCTCACGCGCAATGACAGTGGCCGCAATTTCAACATCTTGGCGATTGCGAGGCTGGATTACTACTTGGGGACGAATAGAAAAAATACTTTCGTCAGTACTGTATTTCTCAAGGACGCGCTTATCACTAGAAACGCCACCACGGAAGCCAGCTTCACGAAGCATCTTCTCAATCAGTAAGTGACCGAGCGGATTACGCTTAATTATCGGCATTGGGCCTTTTGGTTTCATATCCGGGCCAGCTACGGCCTTCTTGGTGGTTTTCTTCTGCGTGGCTGGAGTGTGGGTATAAGAGTCGGTATGCACATGAGCAACTACAGCCTTTTTGGCTGGTTTTTTGGCCACAGTAACCTTGGCTGTCTTGATAGTAGGAGCTTTGCGCTTGGCATCTAGGTTCGTTATAGCAAGAGAAGTTGAAGAACTATTTTTCATAACTTTATTTTACCGCATCCATCACAAAATATGGTACGCTTATTCCCAACTATGACACAAGAGACTGCGCTATCGATTTTGAAAACTGGAGCAAATGTATTTCTAACGGGAGAGCCTGGTTCGGGTAAGACGTATGTCATCAATCAGTACATTGCGTGGCTAGAAGCAGCGGGACTACGAGTGGCCGTCACGGCTTCTACTGGTATCGCCGCGACACACATCGGTGGACTCACAATTCACTCCTGGAGTGGAGTGGGTACGAGAGATTCTCTGAATGCCTATGAGCTTGATCAAATTGCTACCAAGGAGAAACTGGTAAAGCGAATCAAAAAAACCAACGTACTTATAATAGATGAAATCTCGATGCTCGATGGGAAGCTACTCGATATGGTGGACATCATCTGCCGGACGATTCGTCAGTCTACTGAAGCTTTTGGCGGTATGCAGGTGGTGTGTGTGGGAGACTTCTTTCAGTTGCCACCAATTGCTAGGCAAGGGGAGATGATGCGCTACGCATTTGAATCTCGCGCTTGGGAAAATACCCGGCCACTTGTCTGTTACATCACTGAACAATTCCGTCAGGAGGATGAACTACTCTTGAGTTTACTCAGTTCAATTCGTCGTGGCGAGATTGAAGAAGATCACTACACGCTACTTAATGAGCAGACGTCTATTGATTATGA
>CAZBJN010000088.1:0-2459 GCA_964492305.1 uncultured Candidatus Saccharibacteria bacterium
CACGCATTGCTTCGGGTCGTAGTCGTGCCCCCTTACAAGCTGGACATTCGTCACTTTGGAAGATTCCAACCACACCAAGACCATTACATTCTGGACAAGCACCGTATGGAGAGTTGAACGAAAATAGGCGCGGTTCTACTTCAGGAAATGATGAGCCATCAATTGGGCAAATAAACTTAGCAGAAAGGGTTCGCACCGCCCCATCAGGACTTTCTATTTTAACTAGTCCGTTTGACTCATGTAGAGCACGTTCAACCGCCTCAGAGAGTCGTTCATGTGAGCCTTTTGGATCATCTGTAAACTCACTCACATAGATCTCATCAATGAGGACGTCAATATCGTGACGCTTGGTCTTGGTTAGTTCAATTTTCTCACGCAGCTGCTTAATCTGACCGTCAATTTTGACAGCCTCATACCCCTTTCCAAGGAGGTCATACAATAGTTGGTAATATTCACCTTTGCGACCAACCACTACCGGCGAAAAGATTGAGACTCGGCCTTTTGATACCTCAATGCCCATTACTTTTTCTGATTGTTTTCGAGTTGCTTCCTTTACCTCTTTGGTTTCGATTGATTTAAGAATGATTCCAAGAATTTCATCTTGTGAAAGTTTCTGAATTGGCACATCAACATCAAGACAATATGGTTGACCAACCCGAGCATAAAGAATACGTAGATAATCGTAGATTTCTGTTACTGTTGCCACGGTTGAACGTGGGTTACGAGAGGCAGACTTTTGGTCAATTGAAATTGCCGGAGACAAACCGCTGATTTCATCAACGTCAGGCTTTTGTAGTTTATTCAAAAACTGCCGAGCGTATGGAGACAGTGACTCAACATAACGGCGCTGACCTTCTGCAAAGATAGTATCAAAAGCAAGTGAAGACTTTCCTGACCCAGATGGTCCGGTAATAGCTATCATCTTGCCGCGTGGCATCTCCACATCAATATTCTTGAGGTTGTGTGTGCGGGCACCACGAATAATAATCTTGCTGCCCGGGTCATTAGACCGCTCATCTGCTTCCCAGCCAGTTTTAGTTTTATCTTGTTTTTTAGCCATAAAATACGGCCTTCACATGACGGTGAAGGTATAACTCACTCAGTATAACTGTTTTCCCTAAACATGCAAAAGCACACAAAGTTAGGCTAACTGAGTCTTTTGTGGACGGCGGTTGCGTAGCGTGTTACTGAGCAAAAGTAAGATGAATCCAAAAGTAATCACTCCAACAGCGGCCACTAATAAGTTCAGCAACACATTATCTTCTGTTGATTGCCCGCTATTCTCCACTGTGGTACTCATGGCAGCAGCTGCAACTAGAGCATTATTTGTGCGAGCAAAACGATATGGTTTACTACTAGCTACAATTTCACCAGCCACATCAGTCAATACCGCTGTAATTTCATGATCACCAATTTCAAAGTCGCGCTCAATTGTGTACGAAAACAAACCGGTTGCACCAGTCTTGATCACACCAACTACGTCAGTACTGTATGAAAGCAAATAAACATAAGAGTTTGGAATACTACGTCCTTCAACAGCCACAAAGTATTCTTCTCCGTCACCATCATTAGTCGTCATTACTTGGGCTGAGACGGAGTAAATTTCAACTACAGCGTCATAAGTTAATTCTTCAATGTTTTTATTTAAACCTGGTGTTATAACTTGATCAGGTGCAGTTAGGTCTCCACCACGTATTAATTCAATACTATCTACCACTCCATCACTATCGGTATCAGCCAAGAGTGAGTTTGTACCAAAGTTTGCCACCTCATCAAAATCAGAAATGCCGTCCTGGTCAGAGTCTTTAGCAGTGAGATTGTTTGTGTCCTGTTTAATTTGTTCTTCACTTTCGCGAATTCTGTCTTTAAGTACTTGGTATCGTAAAGCTAGAACTGTATGGATAGCAGGAACAGCTGCCGGCTCAGCGATTGTAATAGAAATGACAGAAGCAAGTTTGGTGTAATGCTCAGTGAGAGCCTTGTTAGAAAGCGAGATCAAAAACTCACTTTCGGCTTGAACAGCAGCAGCATATTGAAGCAGTAGAGGCTGCAAAGAATCGGTATCGGCACGCATAGCAACGTCAATGGCTGTGAGTAAGTCTTTATTAGCAAATTGTAACTCGTCGCTTTCAGCAAAGAGCATTTCTGGTTGGGTGGCAAAATAATCAAAATATCGACGACGATTCTCGTTACTGACTGAAGAAGCCAACAGCGCTAGCTCGATTTTTTGAACCAGTACATTGAGGTCTGTCTCAGTAGTAAGTGAAGAATAGCTTTCTGTAGCTGGCTCATAGGTAACGGCCTCTGATTTGTAGGTTTTGCCATTCAAAACAAAGGAGGCGTACAGATAATGACTTGCCTGGAGCAAATTTAGAGCTGATATATTAAAGACCCATTCACCTTGAACTAGGGTGGCTTGACCAAGATGGAGTGGCTGACCAGTTGCAAAGAGCTGGCTG
>CAZBJN010000089.1:0-2455 GCA_964492305.1 uncultured Candidatus Saccharibacteria bacterium
TGGCTTGTAGCCGTTGAAGAATGGCTTGTGGCGACCACCTTCTTCTTTGGTCAAAGCGTAAACTTCGGCCTCGAATTCAGTGTGAGCCTTGATAGTACCAGTTTTAGCAAGCACCATACCGCGCATAACTTCGTCTTTCTTGGTACCACGGAGCAAGAGACCGGCATTGTCACCAGCCATACCTTCTTGCAATGACTTGTTGAACATTTCAACGCCAGTGATGGTGGTTTTCATAGCACCTTCACCCTGCATACCAACAATTTCAACTTCGTCACCAACTTTGATGCGACCGCGTTCGATACGACCAGTTACTACGGTACCACGACCTTCAATCGAGAAAACGTCTTCGATTGGCATGAAGAATGGCTTGTCCAAATCACGCTCTGGCAATGGGATGTATTTGTCCAAAGTCTTGAGGAGGTCAAGAATTGGCTTAGAAGCAGTTTCATCGCTTGGGTTTTCCAAGGCCTTCAAGGAAGAGCCGCGGATAACAGGAGTAGTGTCGCCTGGGAAGTTGTACTTCTTGAGCAAGTCACGTACTTCTTCTTCAACGAGGTCGATAAGTTCTGGATCAGAAACTTGGTCAACTTTGTTGAGGTATACTACGATATATGGCACGCCAACCTGACGGGCAAGCAAAATGTGCTCGCGTGTCTGAGGCATAGGGCCGTCGGCTGCGGAAACCACGAGGATAGCACCGTCCATTTGAGCAGCACCAGTAATCATGTTCTTTACGTAGTCGGCGTGGCCTGGACAGTCAACGTGAGCGTAGTGACGGTTTGCAGTCTCGTACTCAACGTGAGCTGTAGAAATGGTAATACCACGAGCTTTTGACTCAGGGGCCTTGTCCAAGGCGTCCACTTCTTTAACATCGGCACTAAAGCCATGAGCTGAAGCTACCTTAAGGATAGCAGCGGTCGTCGTCGTTTTACCGTGGTCAACGTGACCAATGGTACCAACGTTAACGTGTGGCTTTGTTCTCTGAAATTCGGCCATACTACGTGTATATATCGCACTCCCCTAGGTGGCTAGGTAAGATTTGTGAACCAGCGATATAGAATGAATAAATAATGACCAAACCCTGTAAACAAGGCTCGGCCGCTATAAATAGATTAAGCGAGGGGGATTATACCAAATTTTCAGCGGCCGTCAAGAGGGGCGCGCTGGGGATAGACTGGGGACGAACCTAAGCCGCTGGTTCTTCTAAAAAATTAGGCTCATCAGACTCGAGAACCGGCTCTGTGTGGGCTTGGTAAGGAACTGGTTTTGGGATATTTTCAGGTGGAATTTCAGGATGGACCTGGCGGATAACATCTCCTAGGCGGTGCCAGTGCTGGCTGGTCGTAGCCGCAGAAGGAGTCAAAGGGTTTGGATTTCTTTTAATCTCTGATTCAATTTCTTGAATTTCCTGGTTAACTTCTGGTACTTCTTCATTTGGTTCGAGTTCTGGAGGTAGTACATCAACTTTAGTATTATTTACTGGCAGATCCTCGTTCTCTTCTACCCTACTCTCCTGCACTTCGGTTTGAGGCTCAAAAATAGACTCATCCATGCCACTCTGGGCCTTAATTTCTGGGGCCTGACTACTACTAGTGTTCACTGGTGGCTTAGGCTCAATCGGAGGTTTTTTGCCTGAGTCCAAATACTGCGCAAATTCATCAATGCCTAATATTACCAGGTGTTTTCCATCTTGTTTATCATACACCACCATTGGGCTGGTTAATTTTTGGGCAAGGTCCAAAACTTTATCAAATTGATCACTCATAGTATTCAAAACAAATCAGATGTTCCTAGCCTACACAGTGCAGGCACACTTTGTCAATCCCAAACAAATAATGATTTTAAGTAGAATATACCGCATGTGTTATACTAATCACCATTAACTCCACTTATGACCGCACCAATTAAACCCATACTCGACCATTCCAAAAAATCATTTGCTTTTTTTGAACGCGCTTGGCGGCCAATGAAACAGCTGGTAAGCATGTGGCTTCTTGGTTTAGGCCTTGGTTTCCACGGTGGCTACCTTTTGTTTAATAACACCCTCACATTAATAGCAACTACAGAAATAATTGTTGGTGCGTTAATTTTATTGTATTTGGTTATTATTACTCCTAACACCTGAAGGGTTGTCTGTCCTATTTCCTCAAAATAGAAATTTACTTTTCTTATACTTATTTGATATATAAAACATATAGAATACACATAAGATTTATATAATTCCTGTTTTGGTAAAACGGAACATAGTTTTCTCCAGTAATAAAACAAAAAACTCCCCGCAGGGAGCCTTTTGTGCAATTACCGCGACCATATGGTCGGGTTCACGATATAAATGTGACAAGAAACCGGATCGTCTAAGTTTGTTTTTGTAGAATCGCAGTCTTGCGACTGAGTTTCTCCAGAAAGGAGGTGATCCATCCACAGCTTCCGCTACGGATGCCTTGTTACGACTTCA
>CAZBJN010000090.1:0-2454 GCA_964492305.1 uncultured Candidatus Saccharibacteria bacterium
GCACAGGGCTTTGGTAAAGAAGTGAAGCGACGTATCTTGCTTGGTACTTATGTATTGTCTGCTGGGTACTACGATGCCTACTACGGTAAGGCTGAGTTGGTTCGTACCAAGATGCGAGCTGAACTCGCTGAAGTCTTTAAGACTGTCGATGTGATTTTGACACCAACTGCACCAACTCCAGCTTTCAAGATTGGTGAACAAGAAGATCCTCTTGCAATGTATCGTCAGGATATCTTTACGGTACCGGTAAACTTAACTGGCGTACCGACTCTATCAATTCCAATGGGAACTGTAGAAAGAGAAGGAATAGATTTGCCAGTTGGGGTACAATATATAGCACCACATGGTGGAGACGCTCGTCTTTTTGCAATCGGTAAAAAAGTCTACGACGAGCGCCAATAAGCTTGTCAAATAATGGAGCCAGCCACAATTAGTTCACCACAAGCAACTGCGACTACAACCCAACTTTCTCCGGGTGGTTTTGATTTATTATCCCCGATTTTAGATAAAATTGGCGATAGTGCCCCTGGAGCGATGTCGTTTGATTCAATCTTGGATTTTCTAAATACTATTTGGGTTATTTACGCTTTCTTAGCGTATTTGTTTTGTATATTTTTATTGGTCCTTTATGTGTACGCATCAACTGGCAAAAAGCAGCTTGAGGATCTAGATACTGAAGCTCGCAAGCGTCGTGAACAAATCTACCAAGAGAACTTCAAAGGCATGCCAAAGAACAACCGTATCCAAGATATGCTTGACCATATTGCATCAGACAGTCCAAGTGATTGGAAGTTGGCCATCATTGAAGCAGATATTATTTTGGATGAAATTCTCAAAGATGCTGGCTATGCTGGTACGTCACTAGGGGAGAGACTACGTAGTATTTCTCCAGAGCGGCTACGTTCACTTGATGATGCATGGCAAGCTCATAAAGTTCGTAATCAAATTGCGCACGGTGGAGCTGACTTTATCCTTACTCAACGACTGGCCCAGGACACTGTCAAACAGTACCGCCGAGTATTTCATGAGATGGGAGTGCAGTAGGAAGTAGAATAAAAAAAGACCGACGCCAATGGCGTCGGTCTTTTCTTATTGGTTCCGGAATGAGTCACAAGTTACTAAGCTTTTTATTTCATTTCATTCATAAAAATCTAAGTACTTCTGACCTGAGCTCGCTCGCCTACGGCATCGCTGCGCTTGTTCGATTCCGACAAACGTGAAGCAGTTCATGTTTTTAACCCTCACAAAATAACAAAACCAGCACTTTTCAGTGCTGGTTTTGTTATTTTGTTGCGGGTTCCGGAATCGAACCGGAGTCTGGAGGTTATGAGCCTCCCGAGGTACCTCTCCTCTAACCCGCTATATTTCCTCCAAGTGAGGTGGCAAGACTATACAATATTTGGGCATATAATGCAATTAAATTTTTCTTATTTAAGTAAAGTAATCATAGTCATATGATTACTTTAGACAGTATTTAACTGTTGTTAGACGAACAAATTTTGCGCTGTTTTGGTGGGCGGGTACAATGAATGATATGAGTAAAAATCATTCTGGGCGACCATTAAATGTAAATCATCACACTAAAAAGATGATGCAGCCATATCGTGTGGCTTCACGAATGGAAGGTCCGCCACGGACTGAACAATGTAAGCCGGGAAAGGCTAAGTAATTGATTAAAAGTTGAGTACGAGGCAGTAATCTTATATATTGGTACTATTATGCAATGCGTTATTTTGGCAGCGGGAAAAGGAACCCGTCTACGACCCCTTACAGACAATACCCCTAAGCCACTAGTTAAGGTGGCGGGGAAGGCGCTCCTCGATCATATTATTGAAGCACTTCCAAGCTCCGTTGATGAGTTAATTATCGTGACTGGTTACTTAGGTGAACAAATAAGAGAACATTGTGGAGATGTTTACCATGGTCGTAAGGTTACTTATATTGAGCAGTTAGAACAAAAGGGAACCGCTCATGCTCTTTGGCTTTGCAAAGACTTACTTAAAGGTCGTTTCTTATTTATGTTTGCCGACGATTTGCATGGTCCTCGTGATATTGCTCGTGCTACTTCGTACACGCGCTCAATGCTGACTCTGACCACTGATACCCCAGAGAAGTTTGGGATTGTGGTGCGTCATCCTGATGGCACATTGGCTGAAATAATTGAGAAGCCAGAACATGCACCATCCAACCTCGCTTCAACTGGAGTGATGGTGCTAGATGACCATATCTTTAACTTTGATCCGTACGCTAAAGAGACCAAAGGTGAGTATTACCTTACTGATGTTTTGGCTGAATATGCCAAGCAATACCCAATAGCGGTAGTGGAGCAGTCACTCTGGATACCAATTGGATATCCTGAAGACATTCAAAAAGCTGAGGAAATTTTGGCTAAACTAGGAAAGTAAGTATTGCTTAGAGGGCAAAAATGTAGTATCTTTTTGCCACTGTCGACGT
>CAZBJN010000091.1:0-2442 GCA_964492305.1 uncultured Candidatus Saccharibacteria bacterium
CGGGCTATATGGAGCTCTCCTCAAAATGATTGACAACTACCCCTAAATACAGTTAAATCTTATCCAGATTAATCAACAACGGAGACATTCCCATGTACCGAAGTATCCTACTGGCCGTTTGCGCATTTGGCATATATGCTTGCATCTATGTTGGACCGCAACCGGAAAAACACCCCGGCGCGTTTGTCCTCTCCTTGTTTGGCATCATGTTCTTGGTTGGGTTGATTTGCACCAACCTGAAGTTCAACTGGAGACGGGTTCTCAATAGAATCAATTTCCGGCTCATGAAGCTCAATGAGCGAGTGTGGCAACACATCGACAGCCGCAAACAGCGCTAGCGGTAACGCTAGAGCAACCACCATCTAGGCCAGGAACGCGTGCGTTCCTGGCCTATTTTTATGTATTAAAACAAGCCCAAAGCACGCTATTTATTGACTTTTAGCATAAAATGTGCTATTGTAGTAGATAGCAAGCCCGGAGCGTTTCTGGGTAGAGGAGACTCACATGCACTTTTGCAAAACCACCAGGCTCGTCCTGGTTCTCGCCACCCTCGCCCTGTTGATGTTTTGCCTTTGGCAATTCATCAACGCAGTCGCCCTCCTGGCCATCACCGGCCAAGGATGGGGCACCCTGTTCTTTTGGGCCATCGCCTCCTTCCTGGTGGCCAAAGCCTTGCCGTTTGATAGCGGCCCCCGACGCAGCCTGCGCAGTCTCTGGAATGAGTTCTTCTGAGCTTCCAGCTCCGTGTCCAAAAGCCCCCTGGTTTACAACCACGGGCTTTTTCTTTATTCGGCAGATATAGTAAAAGCCCGTGTGCGCGCTCTAGGGGTCGAACCTAGGACCTTTCGAGTATCAGTCGAATGCTCTAGCCATCTGAGCTAAGCGCGCACACGGGCTTCTACGCCTCGTTTCGTGCCCGCTACTATAGCAGAAATCTACAAAAAATGTAACCCCTACAGGTAAACAAAAAATCCCACTTCTAGGAGCGGGATTTTTCTTATTCAGTCTTAGTGACACCGACGGCTTCCTCAAGATTTTGAATTCTTGCCTCAAAGCCAATTGAAGAATCATCTAGGCGCTCAATCTCGTCATTTATATTAAGGGCCATCATACCTACAAAAACAGCAAAACCAATACAGACAGTCCAGGCGATTGGTTGGAAGTACTTATAGTGTTCTAATTTTTTAGGTTGCATACATAAAGTATAGCAAATGCTTTGGTGGGCCAATTGCTTTTCCACCTAGTTGGTCTAGAAGAAGTAACGGAAGAGATTGTCTACGCCAAGGGAGGCTAAGGTTTGATAGGTGGCTGTACCAAGAACGAGTGGCACAATAAAGTGCCTTAGTTTTATGCCAATAATTCCGAGCGGGATTAGATACACTTCGTCTGGAAGTGGAATAAATGATGCAAAACCAAATACAAAGTACGGTAGCCACTTACTCTTACCTTGGTAGAGAGTGAGGAGCTTCTTTTGAAGGTTGGGATAGTGAGACTTTGTGATAGTTCCACCATAGTATCCGAGATAGTATGAAAGTAGATTGGCGGCCATGGTTCCAATAACCAAAAACAAAATAATTTCTGGAAGAGAGATACCACCGGCGGTAAAGACTGGGACAAAGGTGGCAGCTGGAATCGGGACGAACATATTTAATCCAGCTACAAAACTCACAAGTAGAATACCAAAGTACCCATAATCTTGAATTAATTCGCGAGAGGAGAGGTCGGTCGCAATATATTCAGCCAATAGAAACGACCCGAAAAGAGCCGCACAGATGAGACCAAGAAAAAGAATAATATTAAAGACTTTTTTACGACGAGTCATACTATTTGTAGTGTATCACGTGATTTTGCTTTGTGTTGGTGCGGTACGTTAGAAGTCTTTGATTTATCGTGGTAATATCCAATATATTCAATATATACGTATGGAAACTTCCAGTGGGGTAAACTATTTTAAAGATAAAAAGGTAACTGTCATGGGGCTCGGGCTACTTGGTCGAGGTATCGGTGATGCGCGCTATATTGCAGAGAGCGGTGCCAAAGAGGTTATTGTGACTGACCTGAAGACCGAGGAACAACTAGCTTCCTCTGTAGCTGAGCTGGCGGACTTACCAAACGTAACTTTACACCTTGGCGGCCATGTCTTGGCTGATTTTGAAAATGTTGATTTGGTACTAGTGGCAGCGGGAGTACCAATTGACTCAGAATTTTTGGTCCATGCCAAAAAACACAACGTGCCACTTAAGCAAAGTGCCGCACTATTTGCGGAACTTTCACACGTGCCAATTATTGGTGTCACCGGCACACGCGGCAAGAGTACCGTGACACACATGATTCATCATGTGCTTTCAGTAACTACTGGCGAAGAAGTGCTTCTTGGAGGTAATGTTCGCGGTGTCTCAAACCTACAACTCCTCAAGCAAGTAAAAGAAGATTCACTATGTG
>CAZBJN010000092.1:0-2429 GCA_964492305.1 uncultured Candidatus Saccharibacteria bacterium
AGACATCGAGCCAACTCGTCTCTATACACACAATGCTGATGTGGACGCAGTGAATGCGACTAAGCTCGGCGAACTAAAGACGCCAGTGAAGTCATACAAGATGGCGGCACGTGGTAACAAAATCATGCAGGAGTCGCTAATGCGTAACTGTCTCTCACCAGCAATGCTGCACTTGAAGGAAGACGCGATGGTGATGTGTACCAAAAACAACTTTGAAGCGGGGTACGTGAACGGCACACTCGCTCGCGTGGTCGGGTTTGATACGTACGCTGGTAATCCAATTATTGAGACAGCAGACAAACGTCGTATCACTATCGAGCCGGTGAGTTGGGAAGTAGCGGAGGAGGGAAAGATACTCGCGTCGATTGAACAGCTACCACTTCGTTTGGCTTGGGCTATTACCGTGCATAAGAGTCAGGGAATGTCTCTTGATGCGGCGGAGGTGGATCTCTCGAAGTCATTTGTGTACGGACAAGGATACGTAGCGCTGTCTCGCGTGCGCTCATTAGCTGGACTCAAGGTGCTTGGCATGAACGCGAACGCCCTCATGGTTGATCCAAAAATCATCGCACAAGATGCGCGCTTCATGGCGGAGTCTGATGCAGCCGAAGAGACCTTTGCTGAAATGGAAGTGGATGAACTAGAAACTTTGCACACACAGTTTGTGGTCGCTAGTGGTGGCTCGGTCCCGACCGATGAGGCGGTCGCCAAAGCCAAGACTCCAGCGCAACGTATGGAGAAGGTGAATACTTATGCTGAGACTAAGCGACTATTAACTGAGCTTGGTAGTATCGCCGCTGTTGCTAAAGCGCGTGAATTTACACCAGCGACTATTTTGACCCATATCGAGACGATGGTTGAGAGTGGTGAACTGACTAAGGTTGAGCTTGAGGCATTGGCTTCAAAGGAACCAGGTTGGAGTAAAAAAGCCAAGTCCGACATCTTTAAAGCCATTGATGAGCACGGGGTGGAGAAGCTAAAACCGTTATTTGAAGCCACCAAGGAGAAGTATGACTATATGCTTATACGTTTAGCTCGCGCCCTCTACGAAACTAACAGTAATAGACAGGAAGAAGTGGTCTTTTAGGCTAATGCTTACGGTATAATTTAGGGGTTAGTGGATTACCCTAACTTGTTACTATTCTTAATATCTAATTTAATATTTATGAAGCGATTAATTGCCGGAATGATGTTTGTAGCTTTGGCTACAGTGGCTGTATCACCTGCGGTGGTACGAGCCGAGACAACAACTACAACAGCTACAACTGATGTATCTAGTCTGCTCACACTCCTACAGAGTTTGATGAAGCAAGTTGAGGAATTACAAAAGCAACTCTCATCACTTCGAAGTGATGTACAAGAAGTACGAGCTGAACTAAAGGATGGACTACGTGAGGGTGTATCTGATGAAGACGTTAAGAGAATTCAAGAGCTCTTGGCAACTGACCCAACTATTTATCCAAAGGGTCTAGTGAGTGGCTATTATGGTCCACTGACTAAGGATGCGGTGAAGGCTTTCCAGAAGCGACACGGCCTCACTGAGACTGGAGAAGTTGATGCTGAGACAAAAGCTCTCATGCTTGAGTACTTCAAGGAAAATGGCGGTAAGGTAGCTCCAGGACTCCTCCGCGCACCAGGAATCGACAAGAAGCTTATGGAGCGATTCAAGAAGGGTGATGACGGAAAGTATTTCCTTGATTGCGATGACAAGAAGGGAGCAGGTGTATTCTGCAAAAATGATGACGATGATGACGAAGATGAAGATGAAGACGAAGATGAAGATGAAGACGAAGATGAAGACGAGGATGAAGACGAGGATGAGGATGAAGAATTGATGGAAAATGCAGAGGACATGATTGATACTGCTGAAGATGCAATCGATGACCTAGTAGAAGACATTGAGGACGCTATCGACGAAGATGAAGACGATGATGTTGTTGAAGCGGCTGAAGAAGATTTGGCTCGAGCCGAAGAAGAGCTCGTAGACGCTAAAGCTTTCTTTGAAGACGAAGAATACCAAGACGCATATGACGAAGCTGTAAAGGCAAAGTTGTCTGCATATGCAGGTATCGACGAGTTGAACTAAGAGACTGCCCACAAACTCTCAGCTACTAGTTTGTCGCGAATAGCGACGTTAAACATGTACCGTCGGTGGACGGTTCTGCTGCTAGAAAAAACACCAGGTTCAGCGGAGCGGATGTTTTTACTTTGTTGCTTCCTTCACTCAAACATTCACCGTATACAAATCCCTTACAGGGACGGTACACCTTTCGCACAGCCGTGCTCAAGGTCTTGTAAAAGTCTCCCAGACTTTTACAACATTTCATGTTTTCGTTTAGTCGCGCCTCGTAGCTGGAGGTTTCTGGACAGCTCTAATAAAAACCGGGCGACCTTTGGTCGCCCGGTTTTTTGTTACCTAAAAGTTACTC
>CAZBJN010000093.1:0-2174 GCA_964492305.1 uncultured Candidatus Saccharibacteria bacterium
CCCGCTGAGTCTCCCTCTACAATAAAGAGTTCTGAGTCCTCAGCGCGCTTACTCTGACAGTCTGCGAGCTTACCAGGGAGAGACATACCTTCGAGCGCACCCTTACGAAGCACACTGTCCTTAGCTGCCTTGGCAGCCTTGCGTGCCTTTACCGCAATAATCACCTTGTTGATGATGGCTTTGGCGTCGTCTGGATTCTCTTCTAGATATTCGTTAAATGCTTCACCGAAGACTGACTCAACCGCCCCGCGAGCTTCAACTGAACCGAGCTTGGCCTTAGTCTGCCCTTCAAACTGAATCTCGGGCATCTTCACAGACACCACTGCTGTGATTCCTTCAAGCACGTCGTCGCCGGTAAAGCCAGTATCTTTGTCCTTAACTGAGAAGAAGTTGTTCTTCTTGGCGTAGTTATTTAGGGTACGCGTCAGTGCGGTTTTAAAACCAGTGATGTGAGTACCATGTTCTGGGTTATAGATGTTGTTTGCGTAAGCTGAAATTCGCGCTGAAATATCATCCACGTATTGCACTGCCACTTCAACTGACATCACCGCAGCATCATAGTCATTCTTCTCGACATAGAAGATATTCTTATGAACTGGCTTTTGGTAGTGATTATTAAAAGCCACGAGTGAACGGAGTCCACCTTCAAAGTAGAAGTGTTGGTGTGGCACTTCTAGATGTTCATCACTAAGGTACATCTTGCCCTTAATACCATCCAAGAACTTTGGTACTGCCTTATCTGTTGAAGCATGAACTGCGGCTTCTTCACCAGCGGCCAAGCGAGCGTCAATAACTGAAATATGCATCGCCTTCACCAAGTACGCTTGCTGACGTAAGTGATTCACTACTCGCTTAAAGTCATAATCTGTTTCTGGGAAGATAGTGGCGTCAGCCTGGAAAGTTACAACTGTTCCCTTCATCTTTGAAGCACCCATCTTCTTTACCTTATACTTAGGTATACCAATAGAGTACTCCTGCATGTGGTAAGCATCATCACGATGTACTTCAACAATAACGTGTGAGGAAAGAGCGTTCATTACCGACACACCCACACCATGAAGACCACCAGATACTTTGTATCCAGATCCTTCACCACCAAACTTACCGCCGGCATGGAGAACAGTGAGAATAGTCTCAAGTGCAGACACTCCAGTTTGTTTATGGATGTCTACCGGAATACCGCGACCGTTGTCTACAACGCGAACATATCCGCCCGGCAAAAGAGACACTTCAACTCGGTCAGCAAAACCACCCATCGCTTCATCGCGTGAGTTGTCGAACACTTCCCAAATGAGGTGATGGAGACCATCAGGACCGGTAGTACCGATGTACATACCTGGTCGCTTTCGTACTGGTTCAAGTCCTTCTAGAACCGAAATAGACGATGCATCATAGTTACCCTTTTTCTCTTTTTTCTCTGCCATGCCGAAAATTACTAACGCTTAAAAATATCCCTAGATTATAGCAGAATTTGCCACTTATGTCTTGCCATTTTCCCATGAAAAAACCGCCTTTTCGGGCGGTTTTTTGACCAAAATTTGGTCGTTAGGTGAACAGGGGCGACATGAGCGGCAAACTGTTCATGATTGTGACGAAAACAGCCGCCATCCTAAACACAAAAGGAGCTCTTTGTATGTCCTCGGGAGCATAAAACGAACTTTTTAAAAAATAGTCAAACAAATACCCCAGAGTAATTACCACGAGTAGGAGTCCGGCTGGTGCAATTTCCTTAAACTCAAAAATGGCGTAGATGAATCCCAAAGCCAAATTGACCGAGACAAATAAGAACATGTAGCCTCCAAAAGAAACAATTGAGAAAGAGCGACAATTTCACTGCCCACACTACACAAATACAGACCTGACGTAAAGCCTAGCGGGCTTCCCAGCCTTGCTCTGCAACCGTTTTGTAGAGGGTGTCCATGTAGCCTTGGACCTCTGTGTCGGTGAGTGTCTTCTCATTAGATTGGAACACGAGACGGAACGCTAGAGACGTCTTACCGTCTTTACTAAAAGTATCCACGTGGGTGAGACGGACACAAAGTGGACCAGCATTGGCAGCTAGGATTTCTTCCACAGCTCCAGCCATTACCGCTTCTGGTACCCACATCGCAATATCACGACTGACGGCTGGATATAGTGAAAATGGCCGGTAGGTAATCTTTGGTAGTTCAGCT
>CAZBJN010000094.1:0-2171 GCA_964492305.1 uncultured Candidatus Saccharibacteria bacterium
CCAGAGGGTTTGCGGCTTTTTCGCTTTGTTAAGCTATTTAGTTCGCTACTGTTACCAGTTCTCGCTGAAAGCGTCCCATTCGTAAGAAGATTTCCAAACGTCTGGATTATTAACGTGAGGTACACCCAAACCAGATTCTTTTGTATACCCACTTCCAGACTCGTGCAGCATATCTCGCAATTCATCAGTTGCTCGCGTTACGTATGTTTTTTCACCATCGTTGAATAACAGAACCCCTGAATTTTCGTTCCAATTAAAAGGTTTTAGTAGCGTCTCCCCCGCAGCATCAACTTGCTTGTCTTGTGCCCAGCCCACATTTTGTCCATCAATGAGATGCTTGGATATATCCAGTAGGTCAGACGCATTTTCTTTTAATTTTGCAGTCACCTCTTCTCTTTTTACTTCAGGAGTCTGTATTCGATAATCTTGCTCCACTTCAGTCAGAGCTTCTTCATTCTCAGAAGGAATTTCATTACCTCCGTTATTAAAATCTTCTGGTGAAAATGTCATAAGTAGCTATGGTTACGGTTATTAAATCTTCTTAAAAGTATACAAGGTAACTTTAATCAAGCAACGTAGCTGGAAGGAAAAAGCCGCAAACCCAGAGGGTTTGCGGCTTTTTTCTTGCCAAGGCCGGTCCTTTGCAGATATTACTCCCCTTTTCCTCGTCCCAAGAGACGATCCGTAAACAAGAACCGGAGTCCGAGGAGCTCAAGACCTCCAGCTAGCAAGAGCACTGCTCCTGGCGTCAGTGGTGTTATGAGAGCAATAAAGCCAAGTAACACCAAAGTCACGCCGAGAGTTTTGCGGAGTTGTGGTTGATTTAGGGTGTAATTTTTGGCTTTTTCGTACATAACAGTTTGATAATTACGCTGACGCTACATAGAGCAATATCTTACAGATTAGCCCTGTGACCAGACTTTTTTGGCATATGAGTAGCCAAAACGAGCCACAAAGAGCAGAACAATTCCGTAAAGGGCGAACTTAACCACCATAAACATAAGGGCTACAAATCCTAGACTGACCTCCTGAACGAAGGTATTTATGTCTGATACCAAGGCCTGAACGGCTGCTATCCAAGAATCTTTGATTGAGTCACCGTTCACCAACGGATTCTCATACACGTTCACGTAGAAGTTACTGTAGGCAAGCCTGTCTAAGGCCTCAGCTTTAGAGCGGTTGATACGATCTAGTTGTGCATTAACTTCAATTTGAGACATTGAGATGCGCTCCACAAGTGCTAGCTTGCCGTCCGTCGCCCGAGTAAGGGCATCTATGTCACCTCTGGCGGTAGCTAGACGAATGAGTTCATCGTAGGTAGCGGTTGATTGTGTGAGAGTAGCCTCATACGCAGCCAGCTTAGCTTCTAGAATCTCAATCTCACTAGTGTAGTCAGTTACTTCGCGCTTAATGGTATAGGCGTTTTCATTAAGGTACTTTGGATTTAAATCTTCAAGGATGGTTAGGATTTCTGAAACACTGTCTTTCTTAACCTTGAAGTTGTATGAACAGCCTTCTTTATACTCATTAGTACTTTCAAAAATCACGTCGTCTCGCTTGATAAGTTCAGAAACGGCCTCACACTCTTCTCTGGCATCACTAGTTTCAAAGGTAGCGGTGTACTCCTTTACCTCATAAGCGTCGGTGTCATCACCAGGAGCAAATTCTGGGTTTGGTACTGGCGGCATAATACTGTCCTCAACATTACGGTAAGACAGCTCTGGTGCTCCCATACTCACACCTTCTTCAGAGTAGCTATAATCACCATCTCCAATTACCGAGTACTTTATTGATTGAAACGGTGCAGTGTTTGATACAACTTGAAGACCAGCCACTACCAGCATCCCGAGCGCAAAAACACCCACGAGCTTTACGGCTAGTGATTTGGTGATTCCGTTATTTTTTAAAAATTCCATAGATAATATTTATTGAATAAATTAGCACCACAATGCGTGCGAATGGATAAGCTCAAAGAAATCACTAGTCTCCTAGTGATTTCTTATCTTCCTCTTATATATTACGCCGTTATGGGAAAAGGGTAACAATGACTACTGCGGTACGGCGTTGTACACCCCAAACATAGTCATGATTGTCATTCCACTGTAGTCATCAAACGCTGGCAAGTCAGTCTCGAGCGTAAAGACTCCATCTCCATCATCGTGATACAAAGA
>CAZBJN010000095.1:0-1977 GCA_964492305.1 uncultured Candidatus Saccharibacteria bacterium
AACAAGTTGTGACCATGAGCGGACTTCCATATATTTAATATGATAGCACATTTTATAAAAAAGTCAATGTAAGGCCATAAACACTAGCCCGAATCGTGGTTTGATTGACATATTTGACCGTTGTAGTAGAGTTTTTTTACTATGAATAACGTCACACCAGAGCGAAAGCAGAATGTCCTCAAAAGTCTTGCCCTTGCCGGTTTACTAGCTATTATTATTTTTATTGCTTGGGTTTCAATCCAAATTGTCTCAGTATTTCCAAATGCTGTCTCTTCCCTAGCCTCTTTGGCAGATAGTGTCTACAGTTACGATCCACGTGATGAGAAGGATATTACACTCACCACACCAGTAAATGACGCTAAGTCAGGTGAGACTATTACTATTGCTTGGGATCGACCACTACAGACCGGTACTTACTCTTTTACCTTTACTTGCGTTGACGGTGTTGCAGTAGAAATCAAGACCAGTGAAAACACATTTGGTAACGCTGAATGTAGTAAGTCATACGACTTAGGTGGTGTTGATGCTGCTGACATTGTAATTGTCTCTGAGAAAAACTACCAAGTTGATTTTAATTACACTCTGGCCTACCTCAAGACCAACTCAACAGAAAGCACTGCCAAGACCTCACAATCTTTTGTAGTCACGAACGACCGCCTAGCTCCAGTCGAAGATGAAGTGACAGTTAACGATGAGACCATTACTCCAGCTGACACAGAGCCAGAAGTGGTTGTAGACCCAGCTCCAACTACACCAGGCACACCAGTTACTACTTATGAGTACACCTACGCTATCCCGGTTTCAAATCCAAATGGCTACACCGACCTCAGTGTGTCATATAAGGGCATTGGACGTATTAACAATTCAGGGATTTTCATCAACACTGGCGTTGTCCGCGAAGACGAAGCGGGTGCTATCCAGTTTGTGGTACACAACCTCGGTACCAAAACCTCTGAGGAGTGGTCATTTGAAGCAGTGCTTCCAGGTGGCGTAACCTTCAACTCAAAGGACCAAGATCCTCTCAAACCAAACGAACGAGCAACACTTACTTTCAACTTCCCTGCTATCAACGAAACGTCTGTCCAAAAATTCTCATTTGAAATTGAGGTAGACAAAGACACTAACAGCAAGAACGATGAAGTGACTTGGTCAACAGTCGTATTGAAGTAATAGTAATACAGATAATAAAAAACCGGGCGGCCAATGGCCGCCCGGTTTTTTATTTAACTTAGAAGTCCAAGTTCGCCATTTTGGCGTTGGTTTGAATAAATGACTTTCGACTTGGTACATCAGTACCCATCAAAATATCAAATACTCTATCAGCCAATAGTGCGTCCTCGATGTTTACTTGCTTCAGAATTCTGAACTCAGGATTCATGGTAGTCTCCCAAAGCTCATCGGCGTTCATTTCTCCAAGACCCTTGTAGCGCTGGATGCGGACCTTACTGTTCTTCTTGGCCACAGCTGCTTCAGCTACTTCAGCGTCTTCGCTTTCATCCTCAATAACATCTTCGTTTTCAGATGGATCTACACCCATTTGCTTGAGGATGGCAAACTTTTCGTTGTCATCAAAGGCATAGTGCTGCTCCTTACCCTTCTGGATTTTATAGAGCGGCGGTTGAGCAATGTAAATAAATCCTCCTTCAATCAATGGCTTAAAGTACCGGTAGAAGAGTGTCAGCAGAAGTGTACGAATGTGTGCTCCGTCGACGTCCGCGTCAGTAGCGATAATAATCTTGTGGTAACGGAGCTTGCTGATATCAAACACATCACCAATAGCAGTACCAAGGGCAATCACCACATTCTTAACCTGCTCTGAAGCGAGCATCTTATCGAGTCGGGCGCGTTCAACGTTAAGAATCTTACCGCGAAGCGCCAGGATAGCCTGTGTCTTACGGTCACGACCCATCTTGGCTGAACCACCCGCTGAGTCTCCCTCTACAATAAAGAGTTCTGAGTCCTCAGCGCGCTTACTCT
>CAZBJN010000096.1:0-1964 GCA_964492305.1 uncultured Candidatus Saccharibacteria bacterium
GCCTGTTCGCAAACCGCCGGCTCCGCCATTGGCTGTGAGTTGATGGTGTTTGATATTTCTTCGAGTACAAACCCAGTATATGTTGCTGGGCGAGATGCTTCTGGTAGTAGTGCAGGGACTTCGGCAGCGAATTTCGCCTTCGTCTATGTTTTTGGCGACAACCTTTATATAAGTCAGGCTGGCAACTCCACCGCCTGCTCCCAAACTGCCGGTTCGGCTCTTGGGTGCGAGATTAAGGTATTTAATATCTCTTCTAGTACTAACCCGATTTATGTTGCTGGACGTGACGTTTCCGGTAGTGCGGCTGGGACAGGTAGTTCGGCAGTTTATTCATTGACTATCTTCGGTAACTACCTCTATGTTGGAAAAGATGCTAGCGCCACTGCCTGTTCGCAAACCGCCGGCTCCGCCATTGGCTGTGAGTTGATGGTGTTTGATATTTCTTCGAGTACAAACCCGGTATATGTTGCTGGACGGGATGCTTCGGGAGATAGTACTGGAACTGGTAGTATAGCTATAACTCACTTAGCCATTTCTGGTAACTACCTCTATGTAGGTAAATTTGCTAGCGCCACCGCCTGTTCGCAAACCGCCGGCTCCGCCATTGGCTGTGAGTTGATGGTGTTTGATATTTCTTCGAGTACCAACCCGATCTATGCAGCTGGGCGGGACGCTTCAGGTAGTGCGGCTGGGACAGATGCTGTAACTATTCGTTATTTCATCATTTCTGGTAACTACCTATATTCTGGTAAGTATGGCAACTCCACCGCCTGCTCCCAAACGGCTGGCTCGGCTATTGGTTGTGAGTTGATGGTCTTTGATATCTCCTCAAGTACTGATCCAATATATGTAGCTGGACTTGATGTGTCTGGTAGTGAAAATGGAACAGGCAGTTTAGACATTCGCGGCTTGGCTGTCTCCAGTAATTACCTTTATATTGCCAAAACAGGCAACTCCACCGCCTGCTCCCAAACTGCCGGCTCCGCCATTGGTTGTGAGTTGATGGTGTTTGATGAAGTACGTTCATTTTTTGGCGGTGAGGTTTCTGGAAATTTGGTTGACACAAGTTCTTTAGGGGATGTCTTTACTAGCGGTGACGTGCAAATTATTGACAATGCTTCTACTACCGACCTTACTATTGAGAGTGGTAGCTTGGTTGCACCGAATAATCTCACAGTTGAACACGATTTTAGTAATAAAGGTATTTTTACTAATAGTGGTGGTGCGTTGTACATGGTGGGCAACGATACGACACATGGTTTTGGTTCGGTAGATGTCTCTGGTAGTGCTACTGGCACTGCAAGTGAAATTGTATACTCAACAGCTACTATAGGGGACTATTTATATGTCACTAAAGCAGCCAGTGTCACCGCTTGCTCCCAAACCGCCGGCTCAGCTGTTGGTTGCGAACTTCAGGTTTATGACATCTCTTCTTCTACTAACCCTACCTATGTCGCTGGACGGGATGTGTCTGGTAGTTCTGCTGGGTCAGGAAATGAAGCAGTGTATTCGATAGTTGTTGTGGGTGATTATTTATATATAGCTAAGGATGGCAATGTAACTGCCTGTTCCCAAACCGCCGGCTCCGCTATTGGTTGTGAGATTATGATTTTTGATATCTCATCATCAACCAACCCAACCTACGTCGCTGGCCAAGATACTTCAGGAAGTGCTGCGGGTACAGGGAGTGACACTATTAATGAAGTGGTCGTCACTAATGAAAAATTATATATAGCTAAGTCCGGTAATGTAACTGCCTGTTCCCAAACCGCCGGCTCAGCTGCCGGTTGTGAAATCATGGTCTTTGATGTTTCATCAAGTACAAATCCTATCTACGTCGCTGGACGTGATACTTCTGGTAGTGATACTGGTACGGGAAATACAAGCATAAATTCATTAGCTGCGGCCGGTAACTACTTGTATATTGCTAAGGATGCTAACACCTTTGCCTGTTCTCAGGTTAT
>CAZBJN010000097.1:0-1916 GCA_964492305.1 uncultured Candidatus Saccharibacteria bacterium
CCACAATCTCACCATCCTTAAATGCGTACTGCATCTTAAAACTTTCTGGCGGCAACACGTTTTGAAGAACAGTCTCGAGATAATATTCACCGAGAATTCCGCGCTGCTTTGGGTTCTTCAAAATACTCTGGAGTTCTTTGAGTTGGTCCGCCACCGCAAACACCTGCTTACTACTCTCACTTACCTCAGTCGTCTTCTGCACCACATTGCGGAGCTGCTCGTTCATCTCACGATTGATTTCCTGGATGAGCTCACGACTCTCACGGAACTGTAGTCGACTCCCCTCCTGCATAGCCTTATTAGACTCAGAGAGTTTACTATCAAGAGTGCGAGAAAGGTCTTGGAGTTGTTGCTGCATTAGAAGCAGACTATCGTCCTTCTGAACCGGCTTATCAGCGCGGATAAAGAAGACGTAGACCAATAAAGCAAAGATAGCGAGCAAAAGCCCAATAAATATAAATTCCATGGATGTAAGTTTACCATATAAAAAGTGAGCAAAAATATGCTACTATACCCTTATAAACCTATTGTAATTATGTCTACACACACAGATTTGCGAGTCACTTTAAAAGAAGCAATGAAGGCTAAGGACGAAGTGCGTTTACGTACCGTTCGCGGCATTATGACCGCCTGCACCAACGAGCTCGTTGCCACCGGACGTACCCCACAAGACGAACTAAAAGATGAAGAAGTAATTGCCGTTATCAAGCGCCTAGCCAAGCAGCGCAAGGAATCTATCGTGCAGTACGAGGCAGCTAATCGCCCAGAGCTCGCAGTGCCAGAGAAGGAAGAACTCGAAGTCCTCGAAGCCTACCTCCCTACTCTAATGACCCAAGATCAGATTCGTCCAATTGCTGAAGCAGTCAAAGCTGAGCTCGGAGTAACAGACAAATCAAAGCTCGGGCAACTGGTTGGAGCTGTGATGAAGAAACTCCAAGGCCAAGCTGACGGTGGTGATGTAAAGGCAGTGGTAGAAAGTCTTTTCTAACATTGTAGAAATGAAATCTAAAAAGCCCGGCGCCATAGGCGCCGGGCTTTTTATTGACAAACAGTCCATCTAATAGCATAGTATCCACAGCAATTCTGCCCTTTCAAAATCACTCAGGAGTAAAAAAGTGAGAAAAGACCTCATTGAAAGTTACATTCGACAACTACGTAATTCATTCGGCCTGAAGAGACCGATTGGTGACGAGAAGTTGTACGCACTCCACCAAGCAAAAGACTACCACGGCATGGTGGGTGTAATCATGACGGCACTGGCAATTGACTTCAAGGTGAAGTTGGGTCTTGTGAATAGCGGAGGACCCAATGCACCCGCATGGATCGAAAAACCGGCGCAATTCCCTCCTTTTTTCTCTCCAAAATTCAAGGAGGTCGAGGTAACAATGTATCTACGCAAGACATTCCTGGCCGAAGTCGGGTTTGAAACAGTTGTAGTTGCCATATCACATGAATTAAGTCATGTTGTGCTTGACTCTACAGCTAGTCCACTCAGAGAGCACGAGGAAGCGGTCGACCTCACCGCAATGCTACTTGGTTTCAGGGACTTTTACGTTACCGGCTCCATCGTCAAGAGAAAAAATGAGGACTATCTCTTAGGGTACCTCTCGCCAGAAGAACTGAGCCATGCCGCCTGGTTTATGACCTACGGCCAGTAACTCACCCAGTTCATTTTCCACTACACACAACCCCACGCATTCGTGCGCTGGGGTTGTTTTATTTTCTTGACACCCCACCCTCTCGGTATATAGTAGCCACAGCAATTCTGCACAAACCCTAATGCTCTTTGGAGGCCTCAATGAGAGTTACCAACAGGACACACTTCAAGGTCATCGCCTTTGGTTATCACGTCGAACATGGCTACGGTGAAGATGTGGAAATACTTCCTCACCAGACCAAACAAGTGAACGGTCCAT
>CAZBJN010000098.1:0-1890 GCA_964492305.1 uncultured Candidatus Saccharibacteria bacterium
GGCGTGATGTCTTTTATGATTTGGGCTCCATCAAATATCTATACAAAAGGCGCTTTAAAGGCCCCAGGAACACTAGAAGTGTCTACTTCTAGTGTGTCTAACGTAGCGGAGTAGAGAGAAGGTGTAGGGTATAATGACGTAATGGAAGACGAAACACCGCGTCGGTTTTATGCTGTACGACTAGAAGACGAAATACCCACCCCAGGCAATGGGTCGCTGATTCCGTATCTCAAGCCAAAGTCAGTAGCGACAGCCGAGCGAAAGCTGTCTACTTTACGTCGAATTGATACTTATGCGGTGTTGTTTTTGTTGCCACTGGCCGGCTTTGCAGCAGTGGTCTCAGCTGGATATTTGGGTGTGCAGTCGCTCGCTTCAGTGGGGAGTGCTCCTGTGCCTGAGGTACGACTACCAGCTAGTCAGGACGGTAGTGACTCAGTTCTTAACTACGGGATACAAGTCGCCTTATCTCAGCCGAACTTCTTTGCGGAGACACGTGAGGCTTTTATAGAAGCCGCTACGACATTTATCGAAGCGGACCTCACAGCGATGCAACTACGGTTTTTTGAAAATGGGGTTTTGACCGAAAGTGCACCCATCCTTGCTAAGGGTATAGAAGGAACTTGGTGGCAGACACCAGCCGGACTCTACGCTGTTGAGTTTAAGAAAGAACGACACTTCTCAACTGTGGGACAAGTCTATCAACCATGGAGTCTTTCGTTCCAGGGTAACTTCTTCATTCATGGCTGGCCGGAGTTTGCTGATGGTACAAAAGTAAACGAAGAATTTGCCGGAGGAGGTATCCGTCTGTCTGATGAGGATGCTGAGCGACTTTATAAAATGGTGTCAGTTGGGACACCGGTTCTGGTCCATGCTGCTGACGTTGAAGCCGAAGATTTTGTGTATGAGCCAAAAATTCCTGACCTCAAAACCCCACACTATTTAATTGCTGACGTGAAGAGCAGTACCGTCTTGGCCTCAAGTGACCTAGACGCTGTAGCGCCAATTGCTTCAGTCGCCAAGCTCATGACCGCACTCGTCGCTGCTGAACACATCAATCTCGATAGTAGTGTGTATGTAAACGAACCAACATTTGTGCAGTCGCTCATTCCACGTCTAGGGGACCGTAGTAAAGTCTCGATGTATAGTTTGCTACAGTTACTGTTGGTTGAATCTTCAAACGAAGCAGCGGAAGTGATTGCAGCAGAACTCGGACGAGAGGAGTTCATTGAACTTATGAATCAAAAGGCTCGTTCACTCGGGATGCTGCACACCAACTTTGCTGACGCATCTGGCCTCAGTGCTGAAAATACGTCATCACTTAGCGACCTGTTCCGCTTGGCGCAATACATCTACACCAACCGTAGCTTCATCCTTGAACTGACCGCGAATCAAAATACGGCTAGTTCATACATTGGTGGAGAGTTTGGTGAATTAGTTAATTTTAATAAAGTAGATACCTTAGAGAACTTCATTGGTGGCAAGGTCGGGGAGACTATTGCTGCTGGGCAGACCTCAGTTACTCTTCATACTATTTCAGTCAAAGGAAAGGAGCGGGTGGTGGCGATTATTATTCTTGGATCAGAGAATCGTAACGATGACGTGCGAGACTTACTCAAGTACGCTGAAGAACGGTTTGGTAGTTAACAGCTAGCTACACAAAATCCCCAGCACCCAAAGGGTGCTGGGGCTTTTGTTTTAATTACTCGGGTCGGATTGGATACTCTATCTTTAATCGATTCTGCCAATTCGTGTACACTGCTTTGGAAACCTTATCTTTATAGATGTATTCCTCGTATGGTGTTTCAATAATGCTATGGGCTTTTTGACCAAACTCAGCAGCGGTTGGAGAAAACTTAGAGGTGAATCTTAGGTCTTCCCAATAATGATCAT
>CAZBJN010000099.1:0-1621 GCA_964492305.1 uncultured Candidatus Saccharibacteria bacterium
TTTTTCTATTGAAAAAATTAAGAAGAGTGGTCTTATTAATCCACATTTTGGTTTTGTGGGAGGGGTACTGTATACTGCGACTATGACTAAAGAAACGCTCGTCTTCTTCATCGGCATCATTCTGACTTTGGTTCCATTTCTTGGTATTCCCGAAGATTGGAAACAGTACGCAGTGGCCAGTGTGGGTGCGTTACTTATCTTGATTGGCTACATGCAGAGACGAGCGCAGTATTTCTCCAGAATCGACCATGGCAACGGGGAGCGAGGTGACGATTCTTTTGTGGAGACAACCAAGCAACTCTTCACTGACCGCGAGTTACAATAGTAGGTATGCAAAAGTACCTAGGTATGACCCTAGTTGGATTTGTCAGCTTGCTGGCGCTCTTAAGTCACGCTTCAATACCGCGGGCTGATTTGACGTACGAAAAGCCAGGTACTTCTTCTGTAACTGAAGAGCAATCTGCAGCCGAAGAGGAAACACTGCCTCTGCCACCTGATACACGTGAAGTGGTACAGCATGTGCCAATTCCTGTTCAAGTGAAAGCTATCTACATGACCTCATGTGTAGCTGGTACACCGAGCTTCCGTGAGAAGCTAGTGACCCTGGTTGAGGAGACAGAAATTAATAGTGTGATTTTGGATATCAAAGACTACTCAGGCACAATTTCGTTTAAGCCAACCAATCCAGCTCTTATGCCTGGCTGGGAAAACGCGCGTTGTGGCGCGAGGGACATGAAAGAGTTTGTGGCCGAGATGCACAAAAAGGGAATATATCTCATTGGGCGTATCACGGTTTTTCAAGATCCATTCCATGCTGAGCGCTTTCCACACTTAGCTGTTAAAAGGTCAGACGGGGTCTCAGTCTGGCACGATGGTAAAGGCCTATCATTTATTGATGTGGCTGCCAAAGAATATTGGGACCACATTGTTGCTTTGTCTGTTGATACATACAACTTAGGCTTTGATGAATTAAACTTTGACTACGTGCGGTACCCAAGTGATGGCAACATGCGCGACATATCATTTCAGCACACTGACGGCAGTCAGTGGCCGGGAGACAAGCAGGCCAACCTAGAAGCTTTTTTTGCTTACCTAGAGAAGGCGCTTGATGATGAGAGTAAATTTGCTGCCGTGCGTCATACTAATACTGGTCGCGCTTCTTCAACTCCATGGACCTCAGCCGACCTCTTTGGAATGACCACCACCAACTACGATGACCTTTCGATTGGACAGGTACAAGACAGAACTGCACCGTACTTTGATTTTGTGGCGCCAATGGTGTATCCATCACATTATCCTGACGACTACCTGGGCTTGGGTGACCCAAACCTGAGTCCATACAAAGTGGTCTATCACGCGATGAAGACTGGGGTAGATCGCATGAAGTCTAGTACCACCCCTATGAACGGCTTCTTGCATGAACGGGTCGGTACTTCTACACCAGCGGTGTACACCAAGCCTGTCTACACGGCCGATCGTCTCCGTACCTGGATTCAGGACTTTGATTATGGTGGCAACTACGACATCGCTGAAGTGCGAGCACAGATTCAAGCAAGCTATGATGCTGGCGTGATGTCTTTTATGATTTGGGCTCCATCAAATATCTATACAAAAGGCGCTT
>CAZBJN010000100.1:0-1611 GCA_964492305.1 uncultured Candidatus Saccharibacteria bacterium
CTAGACGAGCCTTTGATTTGTATGGACGAGTCTTGGTGTTCTTCTTTGGACTTAGTGCAATTATTCGTGTCATATGGGCAGTAGTATATAGGTACTTTGGTGTTTTTAGCAATAGGGTGATTTTTGGTCGATGGGGAGGTGTTCACTTCGAACTTTTAGACCAGTTTCGATTTATTTGAGGTCAAGGACGGGGAATCACTCAAGTATGGCTTTTTTCTTAGGACCAAGCTATAGAAGATGAATATTGGAATTAGTTTGCAAATTGATAAGTTTTAATTTTCATCTTTTTGATTAAAACACGTGATATACTGCAGACACATGAAACGTACCCATGTCATTCATAGTATTGTTTTTGCGCTGGTTATATTAGTAGTGATGTCACCAACGGTCTCAAGTGCACAGTCGATCCTGGCGCAAGAGAGCGCCGTCTCAACCACTGCTCCTTCACCAGCTTCAGTTGAAGACCGAGTACGTGAGTACTTTGCTGATATTCCGGTTATGATTGAAATTGCTCGTTGTGAATCAAAGTTTCGTCAATTTACCGATAGTGGTTCGGTCTTGCGAGGAGGTGCAAGTGGTCAATTCGTCGGCATCTTTCAATTTATGGAATCAATTCATAGTAGCGTCGCCCGTACTCTTGGACATGATTTGGCCACGGTAGATGGTAATTTGGCTTACGCCCGACACCTCTATACTCAACAAGGCACAAAGCCTTGGACATCCTGTGTGCCTACTGTAACTCCTTCTACAGATGCACAGCTTCAGTTACGAATTGAGCTCATGAAAAAATTAATTGGATTACTACAAGAGTTACTGAAGTTGAAACAAGCCGGCTATTAAGATTAGTCCAAAGCCACTCGCTCTTATTACAAAACACTAGACAAATGTCTGGTGTTTTGTATTTGGCTCCGTGGGACACGACTCGCTAGTCTAAATGGTCCGTCGTTTGAACCTGTTTAGTATAAAAAGAAAGACCGCCTCACAACGGTCTCTCGGTGAGATTGGTTGTGGGCGGTCGTCAGACCTCGAGGAGGTAGTCTTTGCGTCTTAATTATCTGAGAAGGTAGTGTTCCACCAAATGCCAGAGGTAGAAGATTTTTTCACGATGCTCCCAGTCCATCTCCAAGGCACTCCAGTTTAGGAAGAGTGAAATTGGGAGTGACACGAGCGTTACAACGAAAAGGAACGCGAACACGATGATTGCAGCACCGATAGTCCCACTATTTCCCGGGGATTTTCTCGAACAGTGCATGTCATAGATGAAATACATCCAGAATGCGGCATTCATAGCGAGGACAAAGTAGAAGTTCCCTCCGAAAGTCACTGCGCACACGATGAGCAAAAGTACGACGAATCTGAAATTCATTGCGTTCTCCAGAGTTACGTTTGGGTTCAAAGAACACCCAATTAAACACTGTGGTGTTATTTTGGTCAAGAAATGCGTAAGTCTCGGGCAGGATTCTTCCATTACATGGACGGTGCAGCGTTTGGATATTTTGTTCGCAAGCTTCAAAATATCTCAAAGCGCTTTTGACCTAATTTTTAATGACCAGAGGGAATATAAAAATGTAAATACTCTTGTGGTGCGAATCCTACACGGAAGCCTCCCAG
>CAZBJN010000101.1:0-1600 GCA_964492305.1 uncultured Candidatus Saccharibacteria bacterium
TGCGGTAGAATAATTAGATGGATGTAAGTCCGGGATATTTAAGAATACTGACATTCCTCAGTCAGATGTTTTGGAGAGCACCGCAAACCCTACCAATGCGTAGTGTAGCGGCTTTTTTGTTGATTGCTATCGTTGTTAATTTGCTGGCACCTCTCTCTGCCTTAGCGCAATTCAACCCCGAAATAAACTACCAAGGTAAACTAACCGACGGCACCGGCGTCGCTGTCCCAGACGGAACATACAACATCAACTTCTGGTTAGTACCATCTTCAGGTGGAGCCACTTCAACTGCCATCTGGAGCGAAGCTCGTACTGGCGGTAATCAAGTCCAGGTCACAGACGGACTCTTCTCAGTAATGCTTGGAGAAGTCTCTACCTTGGACTCCGTAGACTTTAACCAAACTCTTTACCTAGCGGTGGAGATTGGTGGCACTGGTTCACCAGCTTGGGATGGGGAACTTCTACCACGTAAAGTACTTGGGGCGGTACCAGCGGCTTTCGTCGCGGAGACAGCTACTAACGCAGACAATGCTTCAGCCCTTGGAGGAGTAGCTTCGTCATCCTTCCTTCGCTCAGACGAAGCAGACACCATGACTGCGTCATCCAGTTCATCACTTTTGACCATGGTCCAAAATGGTATTGGTAAAATCCTCAGCCTCTTCAGTGGAGCGACTGAGGTGTTTACGGTTTTGAATAATGGGAATGTGGGGATAGGAGTTCCTTCACCAACTGGTCAGCTTCATATGAAATCTGGTGCTGATGGAACTGAGACGTCTGTAATTTTTGATCGATTTACCAACGATGCTAACGGTGACAATAACGAGCTGTGGTTCACTCTAGCTGATGCAGGAGTAGGAAAGTGGTATATGGGCATGAACGATGCAATTGCTCAACAGCATTCATTCCAAATCGGAAACGGTCAAAATGCTACTGATGCTCATGTGCGTTTTAATCAAAACAACACCACTGATTTTCTTAAATCGTCTGTGTTTTCTTCCAGTACTAGATTCAACGACAATGTAAAAACATTCTTTGGTACCGGTTCTGATGCTTCAATTAACTATGACGGTTCTAATTTCGTCTTTCATTCAAGAGAAGTTGGCAGTGGCAACTTTGTATTCAACGGAGGCAACGTAGGTATTGGGACATCAACCCCAGATTCAAAACTAACAATTACTTCTATAAGCAGCACTCCAGGTAATGGGGCTTTAGGAATAAATGATGGTGCCAATCGTGCATTTACTTTCAGAATGGATTCAAGTGGAACGCGAGATCTACACCTTGATTACCTTACAGGAGGTATATGGGACACTTCATTGACTGTTCAGAGATCCAGTGGAAATGTTGGTATTGGCACTACAACACCCGCAACTGCTTTATCTGTAGCGGGTGATACTGCCTTGAGTGGCAATCTTACTATAGAAGATAATGTGCTAGTTGGCGGAACTATTCAAGCTCCACTTCTCACACCTGGACGAATCTTGTTTTCAACAACGGGTAGTTACTTAACTGACTCTATTGACCTAAATTTTGATGGATCTAATCTCGGCATCGGCACCACCACCCCAAGTTCAGAACTCTCAGTAGTTGGAGATATCTT
>CAZBJN010000102.1:0-1536 GCA_964492305.1 uncultured Candidatus Saccharibacteria bacterium
CCTCATCCAAGTACCTCTCCTCCAAAGACACAAACATCACAATCTGTCCCACTCGTACTTCTTCACCTGAGGTAAGGGTAACTCGTTCACTCTGTACGTACTTAAGGGCTTCTAGTGCTTCAGCTTGGGCTTCGGCCTCTGCTAGAGCTTGGGCTTCAGGTACCTGAGCATCAGTAGTGGTAGAGACTAGTGGGATACATGGTTCTTCTCCAGATTGGTTACCACCACCGTAGTAACAACCATCGTTAATACGTGGGTCGTTGTATGGATTAATTGGGGTAACAATTGGGTCAACTAAGTCATCACCAAACTGATTAATATAGGTATCAGAGTAGGCGCGGGTTGGAGTGAAGTCTTCCAGTGCAATACCAACTACCATACCAGTTGAACTAGCTTTCATAGCTACTCCTGGTACTGATGAGAGCATGAGACGGTCACCAGCTTTAATGTCTCCGTTTTCGTTTGAGAGACGAACTGGGACACGTCCAGCGAGCGCTACCCCGTAACCCTCTTCACTAGTGTTTAGTGAAGTATCGTCTGATCCAAGGAGAAGACCAGGTTTGGTGGTTACCACTCCGAGTACCTTAGCTTGGTTAGATTCGTTGGCTCGAGTGATAGAGAGTTCACCCTTGAGTGATACCACTTCTCCAGTCTTAAGGTTATCGTTTGAGAAGTATGTTTCAGCGAGGTCGGAGTTACCAGTGTGGTATGAGACCGCTGAGATACGACCAGTGGTGGAAGCGTTGCAGCTACCGTCGTTATCAACACAGAGTCCACCGTAGCCAATCTGGAGGCCAGCGTTATGGACGGTAGTACCATCCCCGATGGTTGTCATACCATAGGCGCCAACGGTGAACATTGATGAACCAGCGTTTTGCAAATCAATGAAGCGTGAAGCGGTAGTTGATGAGAATGAACCACCACTGTTACCGAAGTTCATTAAGAGACCAGCGCCAGTGAAGGCTGAGGTGTCTTGGAAGAGTTTTAGGAGAGCGGCTGAAGTGATAGTTGAAGAGTAGCCGCGGATAGCGTTGCCTTGGGTGGTACCTTGAGTTTCTCCAAAGACACCGGCTGGTTCGTAGACAGCGCCGGCGTCTCCTTCGGTCACGCCACGCACACCAAACGTACGAGCGAAGCCTGAGAGAGCGGTGTTTTCGCCTTGAGTGTTGGTGCCTCTATCTGTTTGGACTTCGAAGCCACGGACGGTGTTGCCGAAGGTGGTGTTGTCTGCAATACGTGAGATAGATCCAACCATAGTAGTGGTAGCAGTATTTGAAGCATACATATATAACTGACTTCCAAACTGAACAGCATCAAGAGTATTGTTGGTTGAACGAATATATTGATTTAAGCCTGCTGTACCAGATCCAGTAAAGGCAAGGCGCTCAAGCACTAAACGACTATCTGGAGTAGTAGTACCAATACCAATATTGCCACTTGAGAGTGTGGTGCCGGTGCCATCAACTCCAGTACCAAAGATTAGGTTACCGATATTAAGTACGTTGTCTGCAGTGGCAGAAATAGAATCAATATCAT